>JBGATZ010000213.1:0-8234 GCA_044228905.1 Cyclobacteriaceae bacterium
TCATTGAATAGTTATCGTAGCCGATTAGGAGTAGTGCTTCAGGACGATTTTCTTTTTGAAGGCACGATCAGAGAAAATATTCTATTCCCACGTCCAGGATCTTCCGAAGAGGAATTGCAACGTGCAGTGAAAGCCGCCTATGTAAACGAATTTACTGAGCGGTTTGATAAAGGATTGGATACTGTAATTGGCGAGCGAGGTGTAAAACTTTCAGGAGGCCAGCGTCAGCGCATTGCCATTGCAAGAGCAATCCTGGCTAATCCAAGGGTACTGATTCTGGATGAAGCTACTTCAAACCTGGATACTGAAAGTGAATCGTTCATTCAAAGTAGTTTGAAGAATTTATTGGAAGGACGCACTACGTTTGTTATTGCTCACCGTCTGAGTACCATTCGGCAGGCCGATCAGATTCTGGTGATTGAGAATGGTGTCATCCAGGAACGCGGTAAACATGAAGAACTCATTGACGCAAAAGGGCGTTACTTTGAACTCTATACTTATCAGGCTCGTATTTAGTATGCGGCTTCGTAGCGCTGTGATAATTCAAGTGCACGTTTAAGATTCACGGCAGCCAAAGCCTCAACGAACGTTGGAAAAACCCCAAGCGGAGCTTCGTTTAGTTTTTCCTTCTTCTCTCTTGGAAGTGTTTCGAATGTGCTGTGTGGACAAACAAATGCGATATAGGAAATTTTATTCTTGATGAGTTTAGGAATAAACTCCATGTAATAGTGGCAAAGCAATTCCCTGGTATCTTCTGTTGTTTCAGAGAAATCAGAAATCAGATAAGCTTCTTTGAATTTCTTTTCTAAAGAATGAGCTAAATCAATTTGTGACTGAAAAAACTTTACAGCGAGTACGGAAGACGGAGGAATTTGTGTGATTAATGTAAAAACATAAGGACTCACATCGTCTGTCCATACTTGTCCGAAGTGCTCGTGAAAAACAATTTTCATGGGGTGGCTTTAATATGAAACAGAGAACGGACACCTTCATCTAAAAGATGCAAAAAGAGAAAAATTATATTTTTCTATAAAAGTGAAACCTTGCTTTGATTGAAAGGAATCTAGTCGATTACTAGGTTAATGAAAACGTTTGCTTTACAGATTTAGCTCATATCGTTGCTCAATCAGTGGTTTTCCGAAGGCCGAAGATTCATATTGTTCTGTAAGTTTGAATCCGTAGCTCACATATATATGTGATGCTGTAGGCAATTCGTGAGTGGTAAGAAGATATGATTTTCTGTATTCACACTTTTTCAGGAATTCAAAGTATAAATCCATCAGCTTTTTGCCCAACCCGATTCCACGGTACTCCGGTTCAATGAGAAAGTATCGTAGTTGCGCTGCATCCCCTCTGCTCATCAGGAAAAGAAAGCCAATGATTTTATGGTTATGCTCGCAAAACCAAACCCGGTTATTCCTGGGATTGTACTGATTATAGAATTCACTCAGACTTTTTGCTACGTAGCTTTCGAACCCTAAGTCATAGCCATACTCCTTGTTATACAATTTTCCATGAAGATAGGTAACATAGCCGAGGTCACCTGATTTTAATTCTGTTCGGATGACGATGTCATCAAGTGTGGGTGAAGCATTCATTGCTCTGATCTTAAATTGTGTGAATTGAATTTAAAGTATTTGAACCAGATGTGAAACAATGGGAATAGTATTGTCACCTGGCCTGACTATTGTCCAAGCAATCCGGATTCATCCTTTAAGCGCACTCCTGAAATCTTCCGGTGGAGTGATTGCTGAATTAGGTAAAGTATTTTCGTTGCGGCTTCGGTATAAGGCAAGCCCTCAGGACGAATGTTGGAAACGCAATTGCGGGACTCATCAGTTAAACCAATTGCAGGACTGTAAGTCAGGTAAGCACCTAAACTATTCGGTGAACTCAGGCCCGGTCTTTCACCGATGAGAATGAGACTCAATTTAGAATTGAACAATGAGCCAATTTCATCCCCAATAGCAACCCGTGCTTGTTCTGCAATAGTGAGAGGAGCTAATCTTAAATGATTAACAGATGGGATAAGGTTATCCAGCAAAGAAACAACATGGTCCTCAATTGCTCTTGCTGAAAGTCCGTCAGCTACAATAATACATAGGTCATAGCTGCCATTATAACCCGATAACGCCAATGGATTTCTAAGCCTTCTTCCTGAATCAGGACGTTGTAGATACTCTTCGCGACTGGTGGCTTTGCTGTGAAGGTGAATGAGGGGTAACCCGAATTTTTGTAAAGACTGTTCCAGTACGTTTATATTCAGGGATGAGTAAACCGCATCACGCGCATGAGCATGAGTGAGTTTAAAGTGAAGGGATTCTTTTAGCGGAACACTTTGCCCTGTTCTCCCCAAAGCGATGCGCGCTGAAGTAAACTGACGAAGCGATCGCCATGAATCGGGTGCTTGACTATTTTTTTCAGGATGGCTGCTCATCTCATGAAAGATATTTTAGTAGTTGACTGGAGCCATTCGACAGTAAATTCCCCTGATCATCCATAACGCCTTGACGAATTAGCCATGAATAAAATTCAGGTGCAGGTTTTAAATTCAGTGCCTTCCTCAGATATAAGGCATCATGAAATGAAGTGGATTGATAATTCAGCATGATGTCGTCCGCTCCAGGTACACCCATGATAAAATTACAACCCGCAACTCCAAGCAGTGTGAGCAGATTATCCATATCGTCCTGATCTGCTTCGGCATGATTGGTGTAGCATACATCAACTCCCATTGGCAGACCCAAAAGCTTTGCACAGAAATGATCTTCCAACGCGGCCCGAATGATTTGCTTGCCATCGTACAAATATTCGGGACCAATGAAACCGACTACGGAATTAATGAGTAATGGATTAAATGCCCGGGCAACAGCATAGGCTCTGACTTCACACGTCTGTTGGTCAATTCCATGATTCGCATTCGCTGACAATGCGCTCCCCTGGCCAGTTTCAAAATACATGACGTTATTTCCAACTGTTCCCCGTTGCAGCGATAAGGTTGCCTGATGTAGTTCTTCAAGCAGACTAAGATTAATGCCAAAACTTGAATTGGATTTTTCCGTTCCGCCAATCGATTGAAAAGCAAGATCGACCGGAGCATTTTGTTTTACCAATTCCAGAGTGGTGGTAGCATGACAGAGTACACAGGTTTGAGTCGGGATATCGAACTTCTGACGAAAGCTGTCCAACATAGTTAATAATGATAGCATAGCTGTTGGATGATCGGAAGCAGGGTTGATCCCGATAACGGCATCACCACAACCGTATAACAACCCATCGATCATACTCGCTGCAATTCCCTTTGCATCATCCGTGGGATGATTAGGTTGAAGTCGCGTAGCAAAATGACCTTTCAGTCCCAGTGTATTACGAAATTGTGTAATCACTTCAGTTTTTTTTGCAACACTGATTAAGTCCTGATTGCGCATTAGTTTGGAAACCGCAGCAACCATTTCAGGAGTAATCCCTTTTGCTATTCCCCGAAGAGTTTGTGCGTGTGCTTCATCAGACAAAAAAGCTGGTCACGTAATTCACCTAAATGAACTGACTGGTGAGAATGAGTAGTTGTCGTGGGAATCAATGATCAATCGTGTAACCTCGTCTGATTCGTAAGGAATAACTACTTCGTTCAGAAATGTCTTTAATGGAACATCGGCCAGGGTCATTTGTGCAGCCACCCGTTCTTCATATGTTTTTGCAGCCAACCCTGCGAGTGCATCACCCGAGCGAAATGGGGTAGCTTTTGCAAGTAGTTCTTTCAGGCTATCAAACCGGTACGTTTTATTTTGGATGGTTTGCTTGTATTCCATAGCGGAAATTCAAATTGATTTTAATTCTTTCGAATGTTTCTTCAGCCATGCGAATACGAATGCTGAGATAAGCAGTCCTCCAAAAAAGACGAGACTCAATATTAAGTTGTAATATACGATTGTGACAAGACATAAAACGGAGAGCAATAAAGCAATTGCCGGGAAATAAGGATAGAATGGTGCTCTATACGGACGAACAAGTAAAGGTTGCTTTTTCCTCAAGACAAATAAGGAGATCATACTGATAACATACATGACCACGGCACCTAACACTGCCAGAACGATAACCTGGCTTGTGGTACCTGTAATTAATGCTACACAACCTATTACGCCTCCGGTCACAAGAGCCCAATGAGGTGTTTGAAATTTTTCATTCACCTTTCCAAGTGAACCAGGAAGAAATCCCGCCCGTGCCAACGCAAAAATTTGTCGGGAGTAGGCGATAATTGTACCATGAAAAGAAGCGATCAAACCAAAGAGACCCAGGCTGGCGAATAGTTTGGTCCACGAACTGTTTCCTAAAGCCATTCGTAAAGCTTCCGGCAAGGGGTAGTCAATGCGGCTTAATTTATGCCAGTCACCTATTCCTCCAGTGATAATCATCACACCAAACGCAAGAAAAATAAGTGTAAGCAACCCTGCTATGTATCCTTTTGGAATACTTTGCCTGGGATGCACTACTTCTTCGGCAACCATGGCAACCCCTTCAATAGCCAGATAGAACCAGATTGCAAAAGGCAACGCAGCAAAAATTCCGGTCCATCCAAAAGTAAAAGCATCTTTTGAAAAACTGGAATATGAAAAATGGGGAGCTGCTATACCCATGTAGATGAGCAATTCAACAACGGCCAGTATAGTTATCACCAATGAGAAAAGAGCCGACTCTTTAATGCCCAGTAAATTGATAAAGGTGAAAATCACGTAACAGGTGAAAGCTGTAACCAGAACGGGGATTTCCGGATAAAGAAACTGTACATAACTTCCCAATGCAAAGGCAATGGCAGGAGGAGTAAACAGGAACTCAACTAAAGTTGCATAACCGGCTACCCAACCGGCCAGTGGCCCCATGGCATGATAAGTGTAAACGAATGGCCCGCCTGCCTGAGGAATCAATGTGGTCAGTTCAGTGAAACTAAAAATGAAAGTGATATACATGACAGTAATAATCACTGTAGCGATGAGAAAGCCACCGGTTCCCGCTACGCTCCATCCATAAGTCCAACCAAAATACTCACCCGAAATTACCAGGCCCACCGCGATCGCCCAGAGATGAACTGGCTTCAATACTTTTTTCAACTCTGCTGACATGAATTCAATCTACAGCTTTTGCTAATGAAACGTAGAACTCAAAAAGTATTTTCAATTCATACGATTGCATTACGCGATCTTAGTTGAAAATATTGCCTGTTGAGTCTCTTTTTCAAACGCTACAACTGACTTTGGCAGCTCTGTGCTATTGATTGGCAGGTTTGTACATGTATCGATGATCATATTTGTATTGCTAAATCAATGTTACTGTCGGCAGTGTGTAGTATCAGTAGATAAGTTTTGAATAAGAGTCAAGGAACCCCTCAAATCAGGTTTCTTTTTTTGATGATGTGAAGCTGGTTCAGAAATGAACTATGCTTCGCATCTTTTTGTATTTTTACTGATACAATAAATAAACTTATGGCACAAGGACTATTGATCGATATGGATGGAGTGGTTTACAGTGGAGATGCGCTTATCCCGGGTGCTGATCAGTTTATTAATCGCCTCATTAAGACCGATACTCCTTTCATGTTCATGACAAATAACAGTCAGCGTACACCATTGGAGGCAGTTCGCAAGTTGAAAAAACTGGGTATTGATGTAACGGAAAAGCATATCTACACCAGCGCCATGGCCATGGGAAAATTTCTGGCCAGTCAAAATCCGAATGGAACAGCTTACGTGTTGGGCGAAGGTGGATTGTTATCCAGTCTTCACGATAACGGAATCACTTTAGTGGATACCGACCCGGAGTTTGTTGTATTGGGTGAAGGCCGCAACTTCACATTGGAGATGGTTCAAAAAGCAGTGGATATGATTTTAGCAGGAGCGAAATTCATCACGACTAACCGTGATCCCTCACCTAAACAAAAAGGATGGAACAACCTCGGTATTGCTGCAACAACGGCCATGATTGAGGAAGCTGCGGGTGTGGAAGCATTCGTAATCGGTAAACCGAGTCCTGTGATGATGAGATCGGCACGCAAGGCATTAGGCCTCGAAACCGCGGAGACAACGGTGATTGGAGATACAATGGGTACCGATATACAAGGTGGTGTACAAATGGGATATAAAACAATTCTGGTATTGAGTGGAATCACCAAGCCGGAAGAATTTAAGAAGTATGCTTTCAAACCAGATTTGATTGTGAATTCTGTAAACGATATTCAATTACCGCTAAGCTGGTGGTAAATGTCACCCGCTAAGGGCTAAGGCAATACGATAGCTACTGATTAAACAACATTTTAGGCCTTCCTCGTAAAACCAATTTCTTTTCTGATACTGGATGCTGATTTTACTGTAATCCTTAAAATCAACTGGTATGTTTCGCAATTACTTCAAGATCGGGTTTCGTAGCTTGGTAAAGAACAAGGTGTACACCTTTATTAATGTGGCAGGTCTTGCAATCGGTCTTTCCTGTTTTATTTTGATTTCGCTTTATATTAAGAATGAAACCGGTTATGACCAGTTTTATTCCAATACAGACAATATCTACAGACTAAATACTCATGTAGACGTCAACGGCAATACAAATAACTACCCGGCCGCGCATTATCCAGCGTCCTTTGATATGGTCAGTGATTATCCGGAGGTAATCAACGCTACCACGTTGTACAAAACATTCTATCTATCCAATGTATTGCCTAAGATCAAATACGAAGACAATGAGTTTGAAGAGGATCAGTTTTTCCTGGCCGATTCCCAGCTTCTTTGACGTCTTTGATTTTGAATTTCAGCAAGGAGATGCGAAGAGTGCATTCCAAAATAGCTATTCAGTAGTATTGACCGATGAAACTGCTAAAAGGTATTTCGGTGATGCTGATCCAATGGGCAAGCTTATCCAGTTTCAGGACACGGTTGCGTTTAAAGTAACCGGTGTTTTAAAACCTATAAAAGGAAAAACACATTTGAGCTTCGATTTTCTTGCTCATTCCAAATTGTTGCTGAACCAGATTATCGGCTTTAAGGTAGATCATGATTATCGCGGACTCTGGTATTATAGTTACATCGTACTGCAGCCAGGTGCTTCGCCTCAGGCATTGCAATCCAAGTTTCCTGCATTTGTGAAGAAGTACTATCCACCACGCTACACCGAGAATAATGCAAGCCTCACGCTTCAAAACATTAAAGACATTCATTTGTACTCGGATTTCTCCACCGGAGACATTTCTCCCAATGGAAACATTCAATATGTTTATACACTTGGGTCAATCGGTATTGTCGTTCTCCTGATTGCTTGTATCAATTTTATGAATCTTTCTATAGCACGGTTCTCTAATCGGGGTAAGGAAGTTGGGGTTCGTAAGGTAATGGGAGCAGAGAAACGCAACCTGGTCTTTCAGTTTCTGGGTGAGTCGGTATTGATTGCCATTATCGCTGGCTTTGTTTCGTTGCTACTGGTAAGGTTATTCATACCCCTGTTCAATGACCTTGCTTCCGTGCAGCTAAAACCAATAGAGATCATTGACCCGGTTAACCTGGTGATCATTAATGCTATTATTTTATCCACCGGATTGCTTGCCGGATTGTACCCATCCTTCGTGATGGCAGCATTTCATCCGGTGAAGGTGCTCAAAGGACTTCATAAAGCTGCTCAGAACAAGATCAGCCTGCGAAAGATACTGGTGATTGCTCAATTCACGGTATCGTTGATTTTGCTTATGGGAACATTAATAATCTCCGATCAGCTCTCCTTTATGCGAAGCAAAAGCATGGGTTTCGATAAAGAGCAGGTGATCATGATTCCTACCGGAGGTGCCAATACACTTCCACGCGATTTTCAAACATTCAAAAACAAACTGCTTTCTCAGGATGGCATTTCCAACATAACCAATATCTCTCACGACATCGGACAGGAGACATTACCTTATTTCCCTATGAAAGCCGAGGGTATTGAAGACGAGCAGATGCTGCCGATCATGTATGTAGGCTTCGATTTCCTTGAAACATTCAAAGTAGAGATGGTTAATGGCCGATTCTTTGATCCGGGTCACCGTACCGACAGTACACTTGCATTTGTGGTGAATGAGTCGGCAGCTAAAGCATTGAACTGGTCTGACCCGATTGGTCGCAAGATCACCTTTGGCGTGGGAGGTAATCCAAACAGTGAAGTTATTGGGGTAATCAAAGACTTTAACTTCGATCCTCTTCGTAATAAGGTTGGTCCGTTGATTA
>JBGATZ010000214.1:0-8128 GCA_044228905.1 Cyclobacteriaceae bacterium
AGCTTTCGCTGGGTTGCCCTGGCGATGTTGCTGACTTCTATTTATCGTGCGTTCAAAGGTTATCAAAACAAGAGCATGTTCTCCGCAGGTGACAACGCTTTGCGTCACTGGACGGCCACCGTGTTGCAGCTTCAACTGATGATCGGTTTTGTACTGTACTTCAATAGCCCATTCGTGCACAGCTATTGGAATAATTCAGAGAACGCGGGAGATAGTAGTTTCTTTGCAGTCATTCATTTCACCCTCATGTTTATTGCCGTGACGATCATCTCCATCGGATCTGCAATGGCGAAGCGAAAAAATACAGATCAGGAGAAATACAAAACGATGTTGCTTTGGTTCTGCATCGGCTTACTCATTGTACTTGTTGCCATACCGTGGCCTTTTTCTCCATTCGCACAACGTCCTTACATCAGAATTTAATGAATACATTTTTTACTCATCCCATCGGACGCCTTCGCCTGTTTGGCTTACTGGAAGGCACTTCTTTAGTGCTGCTTGTTGGAGTAGCTGTACCTCTTAAATACCTGGCAGGAAACCCGGCAGGGGTAAAAATCATAGGGCCAATTCATGGCGCATTGTTTGTACTCTATGTGTTTCAAACCATGAGCGTATCCATTGAACAGCGATGGTCATTTCGAACACTTACCTGGAAGGTACTGCTTGCGTGCCTTCTGCCATTCGGTACGTTTTATATTGACCGAAAGATACTGAAGACCCTTCAACGACAATGAAAGGTTGTGTTGGCTATTCCTTCTTGGCATTGTTTTGTTTGGGAAGAAAATCTGCGGGGTTCACATTTTCACCATTCTTAAAAACTTCATAGTGCAGGTGCGGTCCGGTAGATGATTTTCCGGTAGAGCCCACATACCCGATTAGTTGTTTTTTCTTAACGACCTGGCCCGTTTGTACCACCGCTCTGTCCAGGTGAGAATAGGAGGTAGTGTAGACTTCGTTATGTTTGATAATCACATAACTTCCTCTTAATTCATTATCTCCGGCTTCGACAACTACACCGTCAGCGGTAGCTGTTACCTGTTCACCTTGCGGAAGAATAAAATCGATTCCGGTATGCATTTTTTTCTCCCCGGTAGCAGGATGAATTCGTTCACCATAGCCGTCACCGATCGTTGCTTTGGTCATATCCACCGGTGCCAGGGAAGGTTTTTCAATCTCCCAAGGATCAGTAAATGACATCAGCACGATGCAAAGAACAGCTAAGCCGGCAAGTAGTGTTTTTGTTTTGGGGTTCATCAGGATCAATTAGATGGTTTAGTATAATACTTACTCTTTTAAAACCTTCGAAGGATTGGTCATCGAACTCTTTAGCGTATGATAGGATACGGTTCCCAGGAAGATAATAATCAGGCTGATGGTCGAAAGAAAAATCATTCCCATACCAATTTCAATTTTATGCGCGTAGCCGGTAAGCCATTTGGTCATCAGGAGATAAGCAACGGGAACACCAATCAGTAGCGACAGAATTAACGACAAACTATATTCTTTTAAAAACAAAAACAGGATGCTTAGCGAGGTGGCTCCGAATACTTTCCGTACACCGATTTCACGCTGACGTTTCAGGGATAACATGAGCGACAAACCGAATAACCCCAGGCAGGAGAGGACAACAGAAAGAATAGTAAAGTACAGGAAGAACGTTCCGAAATACTGATCTTCCGTATCCTGAGCAGCAAAGTGCTCTTCCATGAAAAAATAATTAAAAGAAGCATCGGGATACGTCTCGTTCCAGATCTTATTCATGCGGGTAATACCTTCATCGAATTCGGTCGGATACAGCCCCGAGGTTCTGACTTTGATGGAACAATGTCCATTCAATACATTATACTTAAAAGCCATCGGCTTCACCTGATATTTGACTGACGTCTGATGAAAATCTTTTACTATGCCGATAAGTTCAAACGACTCATTTTCATCGATCAGGTCTGTTAATTTGGTATGGAGTGCGGTAGCATAGTTTGTAATTCCCATGGCTTTCGCGGCAGTCTCATTAAGAATGATGCTGCTCCTGTTTTGTGCCACTGCACCCGGAGTAAAATCGTGACCGGCAAGAAACGTGGCGTTGTACACAGAGAAGAAATGCTCGTCTACTCCGTTTTGATGTACCATGGTTTTGTCACTTGAATTCTCTGAACGTAAAAATGTTTCATGCCGGTATTCTTCTCCGGGCACCGTGGTGGAAGACGATACGTCAACAACCATTGGGATCTCCTCGCATCGCTCCTTAAACAGTTTAAGAATCTTTCGCTTGGCCATCCACGTAGTGTCTTTTGCAATAGGCGATTTAATCACCACTATACCCGTCAGGTCAATGCCTTTGTCTTTGGTTCGCAGGTAATTCAATTGGCCAGAGATCACGAAAATGCTGATGAGTAAAATGGTGGAGATTGAAAACTGGAACACAACAAGTCCTTTTCTCAAACCAACGTTACCCGGTTTAAAGGAGTAAATGCTTTTTAACGCAGCACCGAAATTGGGAGACAGTAATAAGATCGCAGGAACAGAAGCAGCCAGCGTGGCACCTATGGCAAAAACAGTAATCAGCCATGCATTAATGGAAGTCGGATCGTTGAATAAGGGTAAAAGATGATTCCTGGTGAGTACCTGTAAGGGGCTTTCAATAAAAACATAGATCATCATGATCAACATCAATGACATCACACAGGTTAAAACTGATTCAATGAGGAATTGTACTTTCAGATCGGTGCGACTGGCACCCATCACTCTCTTTACACCCACCTCTTTTATACGCCAATAGGATTGTGCAATAATCTGGTTGATGTAATTGATCCAGGAGATTAACATAATGAAAATGGCCATGGTCAGTAGAAGTGAATCAACCACCGACAAAGAAGGATCAGCCAACGGCATTAGAGTTATCGCAACCTTTTTGTCGGCCGCTTTCAGTTCTGGTTCTTTTTCCAACAAACCGGTGAGCTTCATACCCGCAGATGCCGGGCTTGCATTTTCTTTAAGCAATACGTAAAAGGAGTAATCCGGAACGGTCCATAATTCCTCCGGATTCGTTTCCGTCTCCGGAATCAGAAAATCAAAACTGAAGCGCGTGAACCTGGCGGGATCTTTGATTACACCTGTAACCTGAAAGTCGGCTTCACTACCCCACGGTGTACGGATAGTGAGCGGCTCTCCCATGGGATCAGCATCTCCAAAATATTTCCGACTGATCGACTCGGTGATGACGATTGAATTTTTTGCCGATAGGGCAGTCTTTTCATTTCCCCTGATCAGAGGGAAAGTGAATAGGTTAAAGAAGCTGGAGTCGGAGACGAATATTTTATTTTCGGCAAATGAAAGAGGCTTACCGTTTTCCTGTTCAGCCAGAACCAATGACTCCACATGCTGGTAATAGCGTGTGTAGTCAACTACTTCAGGTGTTTGACTGATTTGTTCAGCCACACCCCGGTACGTGGAGTTTCTTTCTGGTTGCTGGCTACCGTGATGTTGCTCTTGTTGTGTAATGAAAAAGAGCAGCTCTTTCTTCAGATGAAACTGCTCCATTTGAAGGGAGCCTCCGATGTATTTGGCAATGATCAGTACGGATAACATTCCAAACACTAATCCCAGCACATTGATCGAAGTATAATATTTATTCTTCACCAGGTTTCTCAGCGCAAACGAAAAATGGGAGTGAAGCCGAAGCAATATACCGGAGAAGAAGGAATGGGGTTTTGATTTTCTTACTCCGAAGGGACGAAGCAGTGTAAGTACGGTGAAAATGTATTTCCACTTTGCCCGATGCGGGCCGTGTGTCTTTTGCCAAAGCAAATAGAATTCTTCCAGGTCGCCTTCCACTTCTTCCAGCGTATCAGGTGAAGCAAATTTCCTCAGCAGACGCTGTGCCCAGGAGGGAGGTTTAACAGGATCATTCAATCTCATCGGATGCGGATAATATTAATTTCGGGACAGGCCTAATACTTTGGGGGGTAACTCTTTCCAGAGTTTCTCTCTCAGCTCTTTCAACTCTCTCAGCGTGCGGCTGCCCAGCGCGGTGATCCGGAAATATCTTTTCCTTCTTCCTCCACGTTCAGTAGTGGCTCCGCCCATTTTAGAAGAGATGAATCCTTTTTCTTCCAGCCGCTGCAGCGTGGTGTGGACCGTGTTGAAGCCAACACTTCTGCCGGTTTGCCGTTCAATTTCCTGTGTGATGGTCACACCATATGCGTCTTCTTCCAGGCTGGCGGTGATCAGCAGAACAATCTCTTCAAATTCACCCAATGAGGTTCGTTTCATAAGAGAAAGATATTACATCTTATTTTGTCGATCAAATAACCGGACGATTTTTTAAATCATTGGTTAATACTTCAGAAATAAGGAGGGTTTATATTTTACCGAAGGCCACAAAGAAGCTGGTGCCATTACCCAATTCGCTTTCGCACCAGATCTTTCCTTTCATCACATCTACGTATTTTTTTACGATCGATAATCCCAGGCCAGTAGAAGTTTCGCCTCCGGTGGGCTGTGCAGTCAGTCGCTGAAAGCGGCCGAAGAGTTTCTTCCGGTCTTCTTCACTCATGCCGGGGCCTTCATCTTCTACCTTGCAGATCACTTCGTCAGGAGTAGAGGAGACACTCACAAAAATCTTCCGTTCAGGGGGTGAGAACTTAATGGCATTGGAAATCAGATTTTCAAAAACCTGATCCAGGTGGATGGTGTCAGCATTTACGTAACACCCTTCTGTGATATCGTGGAGAATGGAGATTTGTTTTTTGCTGGCGACTGTCTCAAAGCGACTGGCTGTGTTTTGAACCAGCAAAGACAAATTGATGTGCTCCATTTTCAGGTTGAGCTCCCGCGATTCAATAGCCTGCACATTCAGTATCCTGGAAATCATCTCCGTCAATCGTTTGGCGCTGGTGTCCATCATGTCAATGTACTGCGTGGACTCGATATCCAGTTTGGCCGTCATCTTCATGATCATGATTAATCCGGCAATCTGGCTCAGCGGACTTTTCAAATCATGAGCCACGATGCCAATAAGATTATTCTTTTCCTGGTTCAGGCTGATCAGTTCATCATTGTTGCGTTGAAGCTGATCCGATGCTGCTCTCAGTTCTTCCGTTCGCACGTCTACCAGCTTTTCAAGTTCCCGTCTTCTCTTTTGGTTCCACGCATTGACGCTTACCGTTGTAATGGAAATCAGAACTAACCCCGAGAAAACACAGAGGCCGATGAACCAGAGTTTTTTCCAATAAGGTTTATCAATTTCAAAGTCAATCGTCACAATATCGCTGATCAGATACGGACCGTTTTTATTGGCGCGTACCTGCATGGCATACTGACCCGAAGGGAGCGAGGCCAGGTTGATTTCATTGCCCGAAGCGGGAATCCAGTTTGCTTCCGGAGTCAACTTATATTCATATTGAATCTCGCTTTCCGGAAAGGTAATGGACGATACCGTGAAAGAAAGGAAACTGTGATACTTCAATAAACGATGAATGTTCACATTGGTATTTGATCCGTTCACCTTGAGTTCAATGATTTTGGGCAGGGGAGTTTTGCCGATAGGGGTAAGCAACCGGGTACTATAACATAATCCTTTCGCGGTTCCCAGCCAGGTCGTTTGATCTTTACTGACAAACAATCCCCTGCGGGTGATGGTGTTGGAAAGTAGTCCGGAGCTTTCCGTATGCAAATCGTAGGTACGTTTCCTCTTATCGAAAAGGATCATCCCATGCGCATTGGAAATCAAAAGCTTATTGTCCGGATAGGACATGAGTGTGACAATAGGGCTGTCAGAAAGTTTTTCACCCAGGTTCACATGCTCTACACTGTCTTCTCTTACTTTCACCAGGCCTTCGGTGGTGGCCATCCAGACTCCGTCATCCTCAACGGAAAGATCGGTTACATTAAAATCGCGATGCAACGGAAAGGAGAGCGGCTTGCTGATATTTTGAAACACACTGTCTTTCCAGGCTTTAAAGAAAAGATAACTGTCTTTGCCCGAAGAGGCGATGTACACTCCGTCCCGTCCGTTTCGGATGGCATTGATTACTCCATCTTCTTTAAAAGGGACCTGAAAGATTTCCAGCTTCAGTTCTCCATTGATGCGATACGCTTCTTTCAGACCCGGTATAGTCAGCCAGATGTTTTCACCAAACCCATGGGTTAACGCAGTGATAAAGGTTCGTTTGGAGCTGAAGTCAAACGAGGCCCGGATCTTTCCTTCATGATAAAGCATGACCTTAAAGGCATTGGCAATCCAGATGCCTTTCGGATGGGTGAGTATCGATTGGAAGTAGCCATCCGGCAGATCAAGCAACAATTTGTTCTCACGGGTGAGGGGATGGTACGAATACATTTTCGTAGCGGTGGCATAATAGATCATTCCTGTTTTAGGATCTTCGTCAATGGCTTCAATAAAATCCTCCACGGCCGGATTGGCATTCACGAAAAGATTTTCACGCATTAAAATCCATCCGTCATTGCTCGAAAGCCAGATATCGTTGTCGGGACTGACATAGATCGTATTGACGTTGTTGATCGGGCCGATTGGTTTTTTTTCTGAGAGCTTATCCAGGTCAATGAGATAATGGTGAATGCCCCGCGTGGCGATCACAAAACGATTGTCTTTTATTTTCTGAATGGAAGAAACGGAGGGAAGGTCTACCCGCTTAACCGGCTTCGAGATACCGGTGGCGGCATCGAACGAACATTGCCACAGGCCGTCCGCTGCTCCAACCAGAATACGCGAGCCATCGATCACCACTGCTTCCACGGAAGGAGGAAAGTTCATTTCAATCTTTTCGAATTGATCGTTGCCCTTGTTATACCGGAACACATTTCCCTGAAAGGAGGTGACGAACAGGTTGTGCGCAGGATCTTCAAAGAAGGTAAACGAACGAAGGAATTGGGACGTCCGGTTTTGCAGATCGAAGTCATACCGTTTCAATGATCGTTCATTCACTTTTACTACCGCCTGCGATTCGCTTGCCCACAACTGTCCGCTGAAATCTTCAAACAATTGTTTCGGGTAAGACAGCGTGGTGTCGTTGGCCACGCGGTCAACCGCGCAGAGCGGCTTGAACACAACGGTGTCACCCGAGTTTTGAATCTCGATTAGATCGAGGTCGCCAAAGGCCAGCAGCCGCCCGGAGTGCGTGGTGTAAAAACCTTTGGTATAGTTGCTGTGTGTAACGTTGCGATAGCTTTTGAATTTTATTCCATTGTAGCTGACAATGCCTTCATCAGTGGCTATCCAGAAATATCCCAGCGAATCCTGTGTAGCCGCTTTGACAATATCGCTGGGCAATCCATTCTGAACACGATACGATTTAAGGTTGTAATCCTGGGCGTGGCTCACCGTCATCATCAGACTTAAAAAGAAAGTCAGGACGGGTGTGAAAGGGTGGTTGTTGCAATTCCAGATAGACGTTTGATGGGTAGTGCATAGGCTCATCAAAAATCAAATTAATAGGAGGATGTACTTGAGTCAAGCGCTTTAATGCGATGTTATTTAACATAATATAAAGTAGGCTAACCAACCTTCAATTACGATGGACTAATTGAGACAACATTAAAAAGAAAAAGCCACCTTTGCAAGTGGCTCATTTCAATCACACACGTTACACGTGCTTTGAAGGTATTACGGTCGCGTCCCCGCTCCGTTGTTAATACGAAACTACTTTATTTTCCTTAGGAATCCAAACACCATCAACTAAATGATACCCCTTCGGATGTTCACGATAAATTTTCTTAGTCGCAAAATCAACAGCGAGAGGGACACCGCATAAAGCGATATCAAAAATCAGCGCACCTATTCTTATTTCTCTTTCAGGTTGACCCGGTAGAGGTTTTGTTTTTTGATAGGCGGTAGCCGGAGACCATTGCGCCAAAGTAGCACAACTCGATAACGACACAATTAATAGGATGGAGTAGAGTATTCTTTTCATGGAAGCGAATATAAAACAAAAATGCCAGACCTTACAGCCCGGCATTTAAGGAAAGTAAACCAACGACAAGCAAAAATTCAATTCCAGAAACTTACCTTCTTACCCAACAGATCGAAGAAGATAGCGAACCACGAACGCGTAACAGGTTGACCCGCTAAATCAGTTCCGTTTTTTAATTGGTTCGTTCTCTTTGCCACATC
>JBGATZ010000215.1:0-1344 GCA_044228905.1 Cyclobacteriaceae bacterium
ACTCCTTTGAGTTTGTTGTTTTTCAAATTCAATAGCGTCAGGTTGTCTAGCACGGACAAACTCACCGGAAGAGTTCCATCAAGTGCATTATCTGGCAAATTCAATTGACGAATCTTACTACCTTTTACATCTACACCATACCACGTGTCTACTGTTCCGGTTAGCCAGTTGGTGTTGTTTATCCAGCTTGTTCCTTTCGTGGCATTATATAGATCAACCAGGGCAAGAGAATCGGAAGAAATTACTCTGCCCATGTTGGCCGTAAAAACAGAAATACGATTGGTGGTTGTATTGTCAGCAATCCAAAGGGTATCTCCCAACATATTGACAGATACCGCCATTGAAAGTAATTCTCCATCTGCTTTAGCTACTGTCGGGAACGATCCGATATCGGCAATCAGTTGTCCACTCTTATCAAATTTCTTCAAGACAGACAAAGTGGGTATATAAATTGCTCCATCGGTATCAACTGCCAGATTACTTATCGTCTCCGCAGGACCTTCCATACTTAATTCGCTAACAAATACTCCTGCCGAAGTAAATCGTTGCAATCGCGTTCCTAAATCGGATACCAGAATTGTTCCGTCCGGCTCAATAGCAATGGCCTGAAGATTTGTAAACTGACCTGCCCCATTCCCCGCAGATCCAAATGCAAATTTAAATGTACCATCTGGTTGAAATACCTGAACACGTGAATTGCCTCTGTCCGCTACAACCACCTCACCGGTTCGGGTAGTAGTAACGTTTACCGGATTGGAAAACTGACCATTACCTGAACCTAAACTTCCAAAGCTTAAGAGATGTGTTCCGGTTACAGAGAATTTCTGAATGCGGTTATTTCCATTATCAACTACATAAATATTATTCTGTTTGTCTGTCGCAACGGAAACAGGCTTATTGAATTGTCCGGCTGCGACACCTTGTGTTCCAAAAGAAGTAACAAATACTCCTTTAGCATCCAGTTTTTGGATGCGGTGATTCTTTTTATCTGCTACGTAACGGTACCCTTTCGAATCACGAGCTATCTGACTGGCACCATTAAACTGTCCATTTGCATTTCGCTGCGGACCCATTAGCTTATCGAAATTACCTGCGAGATTGTAGACGATCAATCCCAGGTCTGCATCACCCGTGACAAGACCTCCGGAAAATTGAGCAATGTCGTAAGTGGTTGTAGCCACATCCGTTCCAAAAGTATTCACGAAAGTACCTGAGCCATCAAAATGGAATGTTTTGTTTTGTCCAAAGGATTGTAAATAAATATGGCCATTGGAAGCAATGATGAAGTGCCATCCATTCCACATCTGAACTCCCCCTGTAGATAAATCAACTGAACTGATGTAA
>JBGATZ010000215.1:1406-8069 GCA_044228905.1 Cyclobacteriaceae bacterium
TATTACCTGAGCCATCTACTTCTATATCAAGATAAATACCTGCAGTTGGTTGACCAGAAAGTGTAATCTCTTCTAAAAATGTAGTGAGATCGCTACCGTATTTCTGAATCTTGAAAGGCGTTGAGTTTCTTGGAAGATAATACACATTCCCACTCCCATCGACTGCGTTTCCATAAGTCCCATTCGTGTATGGTATTTCGGCCACAAAATTTCCGGTGGCATCAAACTTCACCAGCCTGGAGGTAGTTTCACTTGTAACATAAAGCGCATCAGCATTATCCACAGACATATCTCCGTTTCCTGCAAATGCATCATGCGAAGGAGTATAGCTTAGCAATTGGTTTCCGTTAGCATCATACTTCACTACTTTGTTTGTATTTGAATAGTACACATAAATGACCGTACCTGCGGGGTTAGCGGCTATCAACTTTGGCGTTTGCTGAACGATGCCTAGTGCCTCTGCTCCAATCTTCTTGTAAAATTTATAACCCGAATCATTAGCTGATTCCGGAGACATCACTTCTACAATGAAATCATTGGTGCGCAACGTTAAGCCGGCTACTCCCGGATTGGTGATCTCCAGAAAATAAGAACCCGCCCGGGATATAGCCGCAGAGCTAATAGCAAGTGAGCTGGCTGTTTCACCCGCTATGTTCTGATAGAATTTTTTCCATTGATATACGTTGCCTGCTCCCCCTACAGAAGTTGATAGTGTGAGATTTCCGCCAACACCTACTCTTCTGATGCCTCCTTGAGGAACATTCTTCTGACCATTATAAAAAAAGTTGGCAATGAATTTATTTGGGAAAATATCATCAAACTCCAGTTGATTATTGTTGGCATCGAGACTAATGATGGAGGCCATACCTGAAAGATCAGGCAGACCAGAGATCGAGTTATTATTAATTGCCACTATCGTCAACTGATCCAGGTTGTTGAATTCAGTTGGGATACTTCCTGATAATTGGTTGTCCTGCAAAAGCAGCGAGGTAAGACTCACCATGTTTCCTGTTGAGGAAGGGATTGATCCCGATAATTTATTTCCGGACAGATCAATAGAAGTGACTTGAGTTAAATTCCCAATAGCCGAAGGAATCGGACCATTTAGATTATTACCTGGTAAGAGAAGTGCGGATGCCCGGCTTGCATCAGTAGAAACACCGTACCACGTATTGGCCGGTCCGGTTAACCAATTGGTTTTATTTGTCCATCCTGATCCAGCTGTGGAATTATACAATGCCACCAATGCGAGTGAGTCAGCAGTGCTTACCGTTTTGGGAGCTCCTACAGTAAATACTTTATTACTTGTAGCTGTATTACCGCCAACCGTAACGGTGACGAAACCAGTGGTAGCTCCAGCCGGAACTTTGATATTAATCGTATTGGTTGTAGATGCTGAAGGACTTCCTGTCACTCCGTTAAACTTTACAATATTATTGGATGGAATAGGATCAAAGTTTGTTCCCCCTATAATCACAAAGCTCCCGATCGGACCACTTTCCGGATTTAAAAAACTGATCGTTGGGCTACCTGCCGGAATCACGCGCCTGAAGGCTGACAATGTTCCGTTACCCATAGCTACGATGTCGTTTTTTCCATCGCCATCATAATCTGCAATATCTACAGTATTCACTGCTGAAGGAGTGCTGAAATTAATACGCGCATCCAAATTCAATAAGCCAGGAGTTATGTTAGCATTCGGGAAGACCGAAAATGAACTGGACTCTGAATTGGCAACGACAATATCTGCTTTGCCATCTCCATTCAAATCACTGATGGCAACTGATTCAGGAATGTTACCAGTAGGGAAGTTAGTCCCTCCTCCAAAACCCAAATCACCCGGACCAGTACTTTGATTAGTGAACACGGAGATGTTGTTCCCATCGCGGTTTACAACTACCAGGTCCAGTTTGTTGTTACTATCTACATCACCTACTGCTATTGAATTTGTTCCATCATCTGCAAGAAGGTCGATCCTGGTTGCAAAATCAATATCACCCATTCCCGTACTAAGATTGCGAAAGACAGATGCGGTGCCGTCCTGATTATTAGTAACTGCAATATCCGTTTTTCCATCTCCGTCAAAGTCACCTACTGCAACGGCACTGGGTGAAAGCCCTGTGGCAAAGTCTATCTTTGTATCGAAGATGATACCTGTTGGCCCATTGGTAATGTTTCTGATAACCGAAATGGTATTGTCAGCCGAGTTAGCGACCACCAGGTCATTTCTTCCATCCTTGTCAAAATCTGCTACTGCTAAACCGGAAGGATTATTCCCCGGATTGGCATATTCGGTGGAAGTACCAAAATTGAATGATCCGGGTGTACTTGTATTTTCATAAATGGAAACCCGATCATCGCCAACATTGGTCATGATGAGATCCAGCCTTCCGTCTGCGTCCAGATCACTTAAAGCAACGTCAAGTGGGTCGGTAGAAGTGCCATACGTTGTATTCGTAAACGAAATTGCCCCGGCAGGACTATCATTGATAAATACGGTGAACGATGCATCATTGATATTTACAGCAATAGCGTCTGCTTTACCGTCACCATCAAGATCTCCAGTAGTAATTGGACCTGAAGTCAGGCCAGTATTGAAATCGGCAGAGGAAGGAAAAGATGCGGCATTGATGGCCGGGCCACCTGCAAATGTCAGAACAAACGGGTTGGCAGATTGAGCACTTAATCCGTTCGCATATACAGTAATGGGTTGATATGTTGCTCCCAAGGGAACGGTTACATCAAGCTGGGTAGTATTTCCACTATTGACTGTGGCACGTGTCGCTCCGAAAAACACAACGTTGTTGGAGGCGGTAGGATCAAAATTTTCTCCGGTGATCGTAATTGCAGTACCAGCACTCGCGCTTGTGGGGAAGAATGAATAAATAATTGGTGGTGGTGCATATTGAAGAATAGAGATATTGTTATCATTTCCATTTGCAGCAATCAAATCGATTCTGCCATCATTGTCTGCATCACTGGCGGCCACAGAAAGCGGGCCGTTGCCAATTTTAAAATCTACTTTGGCGGCAAAGCTAACCTGGCCGACTGACGCACGATCATTTGCAAGCACAGACAATGTCCCCGGATTCTGATTTACCACAATAAGATCCACTCTGCCATCTCCATCTGCATCTGCGGCAATTACCTGATTGGGTTCAGCGCCAGTTGAGAAGTCCGTTTTAACACCAAAAGCCAGAGCTCCTGCCGATGTAGCGTTTTTGAAAACAGAAACATTATCATTCGTCTGATTAGCGACTATCACATCTCCGATGTCGTCACCATCTACATCAGCGATGGTAATTCCATAGGGATTAGAACCCGTAGTTATTGTTACCTGTGGATCAAACGAAAGTGTACCGGGTGAGCTTAGATTCTTAAATGCAGAAAAATTAGTACTGAAATAGTTGGTTGCTACCAGATCAGGTAATCCATCTTCGGTTAAATCACCGATGGCTACCGCATAGGTACCCGATTGAGCAGTCAAATCAACTTTGGCAGCAAAAGAAAGGTTTCCAACCCCCAATCCTTGATTTAACAATACGGAAACAGTTCCATCAGTATAGTTGGCGGTAGCGAGATCGGGTTTGCCATCCAAATCCAAATCACCAATGACAACGGATTGTGGACTCTGACCAGTAGTAAAACTTTGCTTATCATCAAATGCGATGGTACCTACCGAGCTTAAATTCCGGAGTACGGAAACATTGTTATCGGAATAGTTTGCTACTACAATCTCTGGCTTCCCATCCCGGTCAATATCTCCGATGGCTAATGCAATTGGATTAATTCCTGTAACCAGGTCCGGGGTTACCATCGAATAGGTTATAGCGTGCGGGCCAGCAGAAGTGTTATGATAAACTGTTAACGTATTATCGGAATGGTTAGCAGCCACCAAATCTGCTTTACCATCTCCATCGAGATCGCCTGACACGATTGAGAATGGTGTAGTGCCAGTTCCATAGGTAATTTGGGCCTGGTAAGAATTGGAAGTGATTGCGCCACCAAAGGTGACAATGAATGGGTTTTTTGAATAGGCTATCCGGTTATTCACCATTACTGAAATGGCCTGGTGAGTGGCACCTGGCGGCACAATAACTGTTAAAGAGGAAGGTGTGGCATTGGTTACCATTGCTTTGGTGGCACCAAAAAATACGATGTTATTAGCGGGTGTTACCTCATCAAAATTTGCTCCATTAATTACAACGGAGGTACCAATCGGGCCTGAAGCAGGGCTAAATGAAGATACCAAAGGTGCCTGAGCAAAAGAGCAGAAAACACTAAAGAGGAGAAAACAAAGAAGTAAGAACCGTTTCATTGGGTAGAGGTTTTTAAGGGTCACGAAACGAGATCAAGATACTACTTCATTTCCTCATTTTTTTATTTTTTTTACTCAGGTCACCTAATAGTTTATTTTATCATCAGTCTGAAAATCTTTAACGGTGTGCCGCTATCCAATGCTCTAAGCATATAAATGCCGGAACTCAACTGTCTGACATCGATCGTATTTCTGATTTCATTTGCCGGTTGCGTGATTACCTTACTTCCGGATGCATTAATCACCTCCAGCGAGCGGGTAAATGAAGGTGTTGCAAAATCGATCAGTACAAAGTCAGTAGACGGATTGGGATAGGTTTGAATGGAAATATGCTCTCCTTTTAAACCTGTGACCAGCTGTTCTCTCACCACAATTTTATTTTCCTGAACATTGGCAGCAACCCTTACCTGCGACTTAAGTCCATCACCAATAGTGATATTAATGAAAGAGCTTTCATCCATTGGGTAACCCGGATACTGAATGTTTAATCGGTAATCACCTTTCGGCAGCTCAGGCAAGACAAATTCTCCTTCTTCATTGGTGAATACATATGCCACTAGGGTCAGCTTTTCGGCCATTGGCTTTGCCGCATTCTCCACTCTGCGTACAGAAGCACCAGCTCCGGAAACGCGCCTTGCACTTTCAATCCTGCTGGCTTCTTCCACTTCGTCTTCAAAAGTTCCACTGATCAATCCCACTCCCTTCTCTACATCCACGGGGACATAATCACTTGTTACATTCAACTCACTCAGATCTGAATTAACAACAATTGTTTCAGCATCTTCCCAGAAAATTGATTTTTTATAATAAGTGGGTAGTGCATGTTCATAGAAGAGTGTGTCCACAAATCCAAGCAGTTGATAATCATCCAATACTATCTTTTCAAACAAATAAGATCCGTCTGGGTTAATGTTTTTAACAGCGGTCGTATCATACTTGCCCTCTTCTGTTATTTTGAAGAGCGTCATCTGACCTTTTTCTGCAGGATTAGTTGTCTGGGCGAAAAGCCTTCCGGACAATTCGGCCACGGCCAATGCATTCTGTTTTGCTGTTCGTAATGTTAATGCAGGAAACAACGTGTTGCTTATTTCACACACATACTCCCCCATGTTATTTCTGCCAATCGATTCAATGCGATAGGCTTTTGCATTGGCTCCTGCCACGTTTTCATTTTTACGTTTCCACTGGTAACTATTGTTAATACCCGCTGTCTGTGCTATTGCTTCATAAGGTGTACCCACTTTCACTAATGTGTCCAGGGGTGTGCCTAATTCTGCCTGATTAATATAGTTGAATGTAATTTCGGGAGTAAGCAGTCCTGCATTTGCCTCCAAAGATCCAAAGTCAAGCTTATTGCCGGAAACATCAAGAAGAGTGATTTCCGGATTTTCAACGAAGGCCGGAATTGAAGTAATCTTGTTATTTGAAAGGTTGATCGTTTGAAGTGAGAGAATATCCACCAATGGATCTTCCACTGATCCTGTAAGATTATTTCCGGACAAATCAATTGACGTTATGCTCTGACCTGTCATTGTCACACCAGACCACTCTGAAACATTGCCTGCAAGCCAGTTCGTTTTTGTTTTCCAATTTGCTCCATTTGTGGATTGATACATCGACACCAACGCCAACGAATCGGTTTCAAAATTGGAAGGAAATCCACTGGCAATACTATATAACCCATTCAATCCACGCGAGTAGCTTTTTACATTCACATAACCACCGGCTTCACTAATAAGCCGCGCACCCATACTTGCATATATTGACCCCTGAACACTTCGAACAACAATCGGATTTGAAACAACCGGTAACGAATTCGGATAGCCCAGCTCAATATATGCAGCGGTGTCGGTAGTTACATTTTCACTTACTCTCCATGCATACGGAAAATCGATCAGTGCCTCTACCCCACCACCCTTCACATATCCTGCAGGAGCCGCCTCTACAACTGCGGTGGCTTTCGATGCCTGCATCTTATGAATGGTAATTGGTAAATACATACCATCGCGACCAATGGGATACAGTTTAGTTCCCGTGCCCTGGTGAGCAAACTTTCCTTCTACATAAGAATTATTTGAAGAAGAGAGCAATCCTCCTGATTTTATCAACAACGTATCTGTGGCATTCAGTTTTATGGTTCCTCCGCTGATCTGAAGCGTATCTGAAATATGAATACTCCTGAAAACCAGCGCGCTACCCGTTCCACTCTTTACTACATATCGACTCGCATTACTTCCGGGTATAAAGGCATGGTCATTGGTATAGTTGAGAATAAACTTCCCTCCTCCTTCAAGGGTTCCGTTATTTGTCCAGCCCGCAGTTGTAGTGATGGTTCCTGTATGTTT
>JBGATZ010000216.1:0-4148 GCA_044228905.1 Cyclobacteriaceae bacterium
GCGTTTACGCTTTCTCTGATCGAAGGCCTTGAAAAACGAAAAGCAGACATTCGTCCGGATGGAACAATTTATTTGAGAGAGCTTGACTTCTATGTTTCCGAGCGTGTGAAGGATTTAACCCAGGATCAACAGCACCCCACTACTCAAAAGCCAAGTACCATCAGTATGATGCCAGTGGTGAAGTATAAATGATGACATAAAGATTTTAAAACTATAAACAAACCTTCAATCTAAACCTGAATACTATGCTTAAGTCTATTGTTGTTGCATGTTCATTGATCCTGGTGGCAGGTACGCTCAATGCCCAGATGGTCATGGATAAAAACTCACCCGCGTACAATTTGCCTTACGACACCTTGATAAGGGATGGTCTTAAAGCGATAGAGTCAGGTAAAACGCTTGGAATAAAAACTCCTGCTTTAGGAATGATGTTTTACAATCGGGCAATAGAAATCAACAAGACCAGACCCGAAGCATATTTGTACAAAGCAGATGCTTACCGGGCATATAACCAGCTGGATGAAGCCCTCGAGAATTTAACACTGTGTTTGGAAGTGAGTCCTGATAATCCGGAATGTATGTACGGAATGTTTTATACCTCTTTTCTTGGATCGAAGCAGTACAAACTGGAAGACGTTCCTAAGCAGATGATGACTCAGATCTACAACAGCGCCAAAGCGTTTCTGGCCATCGCACCAGCTACAGGAATGTCACAACAAAAAGCAGATGCAAGAATAATAGGGTCTTCCTTTAAACTGCTCATCGACAACAAAGATCTCTTCATAAAATATAATACAAATAACATTGATGAGTCCACACCTCAGAATATTGCTGTTCTGGAACAGATACTGCCAGGAGTGATTGCAACTGATAACCCTGTGATTGTATGCGGTATCTACGACAACCTTACTGGCTATTATTTTGTGAATGGAGATTACGTGAAGGTGAAAGATTATGCTAATAAAGCCATAGCTACGGGAGAAGCATACACTTCCACTTACTATTACCTGGCTTATACGCTTTATAACCAGGATAAAAATGCAGCTGAAGCAGAAAGGATTTGCGACCTCGGAATAAAAAGAGGTAACTTCAATAAGACGACTAACCTCAGATTGAACATACTTTATAGCGAAGGCAAGAAAGCGTATGTAGCTAAAGACTACGCGAAGGCATCAGTTAACTTTCAGAAATATACGGTGACAAGACCTGAGTCTGAACGGGCTTCGGCTTATCTTGGATTCTCCAATTTCTCACTAAAGAAGTATCCTGACGCTTCGAAAGCGCTAAAGGTATTGAAGAAATTTGCAGAGCCTGCAACAGTTAAGATTTACTATCCAAATCTGGATGCATTGATTGCCTTTGCCGATAAGCCAACTGCTGTGGTACCAGCTGTGCAAACTACTTTGGTGGAAGTAGAAAAGCAGGAAGAAATTATGGATAAGGGTATTGATCAGTACTATGATAAAAAACAACAGGAATCGATTGCTACTTTGAATAGTGTTCTTCCTTATTTTGAGCAAACAAAAAATCCGGTTAACACATCACTCATCTTAGCTAATCTCGGATACAATTATCATAGTCTGAAGGAGTATGCGAAAGCTCAGGAGTATTATAGAAAATCAATCGATGCGGGTGCATACGAGAGCACCAGCTACAATAACCTGGGTTTGCTGCTCTATGGCGTGGATGGAAACTATGCAGAGGCGGAAAAAGTGTTGAGAGCAGGAATAGCTAAATATCCAAAAGATGAAGATATCTCCGGAAGACTGGCAAAGATGTTTATTAACAGAGCAGATGCAGCTTACGATAAAAAGGATTACACAGCTGCCATTGCCGACTATGATAAAGCTTTAGAGTTTGGGGATAATTCTGAGGTATATGCTTTTCTTGGATTCTCCTATTACTTTACCCAGCAAAAGGATAAGGCTAAAGATGCTATGGAGTATGCTAAATTCCTGAATCCGAAAATTACAGAAACATATCCGGCAATCGATCAGGTGTTGGATGCAGTTAAGTAATCGGTCGCAAGAGCAGAGCAGTTGATAAGATTGCTTTGCTTCTACTTATTTTCAATCTACTCAATATGAATTCCAGGAAAGCTTGCTCGTTTGCCCTTATTATATTTTTGGTTGCTTCATTCTCGTTATTAGCTCAGACACAATCAAGTGAAAACGAAATCCAGCCCAGAATCAGAAATGAAATTGCTTCGCCCTTTTCAAATCTGAAGGAAGCTCCTGAATTGGTTATTGAGAATGGTACTCATAATGAATTCGTTCAGGCGATTCATTATACCAATGACGGAAAGGAGATCGTTACTGCCAGTTGGGATAAGACTATTCGGATCTGGGATGCTTCTAATGGAAATCTGATCCGCACAATCCATGTTCCGGCTTATGCAGGAGCGGAAGGTCAGATTTATACGATGGACTTATCTCCGGATAAGAAGTTTATAGCGGTGGCAGGCTCATCGGTAGGGCAGAAGTACGATAAGAGAACTGATAACTACATTGGAGATTATGTTTTATTAATTGATTTTAAAACAGGTAAAATTCTAGATGCAACCACCGATCATCAGCAATCCATTTTCAGTGTTTCGTTTTCTCCCGATGGAAAGAAACTTGCTTCGTGTGGCGGACAAATTGACAATGAAGTGAATGTCTATTCGCTAGATCCGCTTAAGGGTAAGCTTACGTTAGTAGAAGGTTTTGTCATGACCAAAATAGCAAAAGAGTTTTTTCCTGGTTGTCAAACCATTCTGGGAGATGTTTGCCAGCATGCCGTATTGAGTGTTCGCTTCAGTGTTGATTCTAAAGAAATATTTGCCGCTGATGAACATGGGATGATTATTCGTTACACGTTAAAGACTCCAGTTAAAGACTCCAGTTATAAATTGATCGGTGAAACTGCCGGAAGAAAAAACGCGCTCTTTACCGGTAAGGTCTCATCAAAAGGGATATTTCGCACAATGGCTACAGACCCGAAAGGTAGATATGTAGCGGGTGGGGATGGTAATGGTAAGGTTTTGGTATTTAATAGCAAAGGGAATGAAGGTGCAGATAAGGGCGTCTCATCGGAGATTTTGCTGGCCACCATTCCACTACAAAAAAATGATATTGTCTCTACGATGGAGTTCGATCCATCCGGAACTCTGCTTGCTGTTGGAATCGAAGGTGAAGTGAGGGTATTCGAAATCAAACTGGAGGGGATAACCGCACCGGTCACGATCACTCAGCCGTTGATCACTTTTAAAGAGCATAGGAAGAGTGTGCTTTCGGTTGCTTTTAGTCCTGATGGGAAATCAATTGTTTCTTCAGGTGGAGATAGAAATATTTCATATTCATGGAATCCACGAACAGGAAAAATCAATTTTAAGCTAGGTGGAGAAAAATACAGCAATAAAGTTGTACGTGTAGGTGTTCATAACGCGAATCCATTCCTCATTGGTTTCGGAAATGAGTTAACGGATTACAATGCACTTAATAACTTCGGAACAATCACTAAAGCATTTGATCTGAAAAACCTTAGAGTGGTTGAGAATGCAACGGACTCACTTTTTAATACCGCACAATCAGATCGATCAGCGCGTGTACCCGAGTTTCAGACCTTTTTAAATGAAACGATGATCTCCTACTTAGGGGTAAAAAAGCAAACAGTGATTGGTACACGCAATGCTATCTTTATTGATGGACCTGCAAATATGCTTACCATGACAGGCACTCAGGTATATGGTCTGGCAAAATCAAAGGATGAAGAAACATTCTACACTGGTCATTCGGATGGTCAGATCAGGATTTTTGATACGCAGACCAATAATCTTATTGCAACTCTTTATGTTGCGTATAATAATGAATGGATCTTGTTTACACCAGATGGATATTATACAGCCTCAAAGCACGGATCAAAGTTGGTAGGCTGGTTAATCAATGAAGGAGTGCGCACTTCGCCACGGTTTACCCGTTTGAACAATTCGATCTTCGTCTCAATCGTCCTGATATCGTTCTTTCTCGTATTGGAGGATTGCCTAAAAAGAGAATTGAATTATTGTACAAAGCTTACCAAAAGCGCCTGGAAAAAATGGGCATTTCTGAAAAGTCGTTAACCGATAACCTGAATGCCCCGACAATCGAAGTGGATGTTCCGATTACTGA
>JBGATZ010000216.1:4211-8043 GCA_044228905.1 Cyclobacteriaceae bacterium
GTGTATGTCAATGATGTTCCTTTATATGGAGCAAAAGGGCAATCGTTAAAAGCTAGTCCTTCCAGAACAATTGATCGGCAGATCGTAGTTGAATTGACCAATGGACAAAATAAAATTCAGGTATCGGTCTTAAATACAGCTGGTGTGGAGAGCTTTCAGGAAACCCGGTATGTTAATTATCGCGGCCCCGTTATCACACCGAATCTATACGTACTAGCTATCGGAGTTTCAGACTATGCTGATAATAATTTTGATCTCAAATATGCCTCAAAGGATGCAAAAGATATTACCGATCTGTATGCCAGTCAGGCAGGAAAATTCGGTACAGTAAAAACGTTGACGATACTTGATACAGAAGCAACCAAGGAGAAAATCAAGGCGGCTAAGATCTTTTTGAAGCAAGCCCGACCAGATGATGAAGTGATTCTTTTTGCAGCTGGTCATGGCTTGCTGGATGATCAGCTTGACTTTTATTTTGCTACTACTGATGTTGATTTTGATAAACCTGCTTTACGCGGTTTGAAATACGATGATCTCGAAGGTTTATTAGATGAAGTAGCTTCTCGCAAGAAACTTATGCTCATCGATGCCTGTCACTCCGGTGAATTGGATAAAGAAGCAGTGACAGTAAGTAATGCTACCGTTGTTGCTTCAGAAAATAGTTCTGTAAAGAGCCGCGGGTTCAAAAACTTAACGAATAATGATTTGGGAACAACAAACATATTTGAGCTCATGCGGATGATGTTCTCCGATTTGCGAAGAGGTTCAGGCTCAATGGTGATTTCATCAGCCAGTGGTGTAGAGTTTGCTTTCGAGAATGATACCTGGAAGAACGGTGTATTTACCTATTCCCTGCTGGAAGGTTTGAAGACAGGTAATGCTAATCTAAATAAGGATACACAAGTGCAGGTCTCTGAACTTCGCGATTATGTCATCAAAAGAGTAGGAGAGCTCACCAATGGAAAGCAAACTCCAACTTCCCGCAAGGAGAACCTGGAATTTGATTTTAAAGTCTGGTAGCTTATCTCACTACAGGCAGCTGAATGTGTGACGGGAATCTGGCTGTGTGATATACTTTTTGCGTTGCACTCTGAAAGTCGGATTCCTTAGCTTCAAAGATCGAAACAAACTTTTGTGGATTTCGATCAATGATCGGAAACCAGGTGCTCTGAACCTGCACCATAATCTTATGACCTTTTTTAAACACATGATCAATGGCGTGAAGATCGATTGAATACTTATTTACTTCATCAGGCTTTACTGCTTCTGGTTTTTGAATACTATTACGATACCTTCCTCTGATTACATCGTTCGCAATCATCAGCTGATAACCAGCCATCTTTGGATCTTCAGGAAACTGCTGAGGGTAAACATCAATTAATTTTACAATCCAATCGCTATCTGTTCCGCTGGTAGAAGCAAACAGGTTTGCTAATAGATTTCCTGTTACCCCGATGTCACCGGTTAACGTTTCTGTTTCCCAACTCAATACATCCGGACGATTATGAACAAAGCGCTGATCTTCCTGCAGCCAGGTTCTCCACCGAGATCCAGGCCCATACGTGGCTTCAATTGGTCGTTGACGGTACGGAACGGGGTGCGCAGGATCTGAAACATAAGAATCAAAGCCGTCATTCTCTGAGGGTGCGTTAAATGAAAGCTTTCCATTTGTATTGAAGTATAAATTCTTAATTGATGTTCTGTTTACTGGCGGCCACGTTTCGTAGGTTTGCCATGTATTCGATCCGGTTTGGAAAGTAGCCGCTTCCGGAAATTTGGTTAATGCTTTCCCTGTGATATTGAAGGATGGAGATTCAGGAGGCGTGTTCTCATTTTTAGTTTTCAGATAATAAGCAAAATACGGAGCCTGAATCTTCTTGCGATACTGTTCACCGGTGGGTGTACCGAACTTCACGTTCCCAAATGTTTCCTGTGGACCATTCGCCCAGCCACCATGATTCCATGGTCCAATTACAATGAAGTTTTGGTTCTTTGTATCCTTCTTCTCTAATACTTCATATGCTTTCAACGGGCCATAAAAGTCTTCCTGATCCCACCATCCGGCCACATGCATGTTTGGGACGGTTGGCGCGCCAAGCCGGTAGCTCATCGATTGCTTTTGCCAGAATTCATCATAATCCGGATGAGCAGCAAAATTATTCCAGGTGGGGAGCTTTCCGTGAAAATATTTCTCGTTGACGTTAGCAAGCGATCCCAATTTCAGATACCACTCATAGGTATCATACAGATCAAAATCGAAATGCGCGTCTTCTTTGGTGGCTTCTTCCATGTATGCGTATTCAAATCCATAGCTCAACCGGAATGCTCCATTGTGATGAAAATCATCTCCAATCCACATGTCTGATGGAGTGGCCTGTTCTGAAACTGCTCTCAATGCAGGGTGTGGATCGATAGTACCCATCATTTTTTAACATCCATTCAATAGCATCGTAGGTATCGGTACTTTCGTCAATAGATTTGGGATCTTTTTTGTCGCGCATAAATCGTTGCATCTCAAATAGGCCTTCTGATTTATACCGCCCCCGGATATCCTGAAATACAAAAATGTATCCATCCTTCGCCATGTCAACTAAGTAGTCTCGTTTGTTTGGAGAGGGGAGTTTACTTACTCCATAAGGAGTTCGGCTAAAAATGATTGGTAGTGGTTCCTTTGATGTTTTTGGTGAGAAGATCACTGTGTTCAGCTTGATTCCATCTCTCATAGGAATCATCACTTCTTTCCGATCAAATGCGATCGTATCATTTTGTGCAAGCAGGGAATAATTGGCAAAGAATAGAAAGAGCAGGCCAAAGCGAACCAGGTATTTCATTACGTAGGTGTTAGGACTGAAATGTAAGAAATTAATAGCAGTGTAAAGTAATCCGGAAATCAGTATTACTTAAATGGCAGATCTTACTTTCCTGCCAAATTTATTTCACCACTGAATCTTACTGAACAACGATTCGCTGATGTTTAACTTCTTCACCATTTGAAGTGGTGACAATGTAAATTCCGGGCTGAAGTTCATCCATGTCTTCGATTGTCAGAACATCATTCTCGTGTTCCAACAATACCACATTGGAATAAACGGGGTTCCCGTTAAGATTGGCTATTGTAATGGTTACCTCATCGTTTTGATTCCCCTTCAATCTGATATTTAGTTGTGAACTGGCAACCGGATTTGGGTACACGCTAAAATCATACGCACCCGAAAAACTAACCATCACAAGGTTAGAATAAGTAAATGTTCCATCAAAATCTGTTTGCTTCAGGCGATAATATGATTTTCCTGCGTAGGGGTGTGGATCAGTGGTGAGATAACTTAATTCTGTCTTGCTGCTGCCCGCACCGGCAACTTCAGTGACCTCTTCAAAAACCTTTCCATCCTTTGTCTTTTCAATAGTGAAATAGTCATTGTTCAATTCCGATTTGGTTGTCCAGCTTAAATCAACCTGGCCTGAATTGATTGCCGCAATAAAATCGGTAAGTTCAATAGGCAAGCCATTCGATCCCTTATTGCCAAAAGAGAAAGTAGCAAAGGCGGAATTAAATGTATTAGACGTAATTGTTCCTGATGGCGTTCCACTTCCTGACCCGCCAATGTCAAGCCAGGCGGTATTTGCTCCCGTATTTTTCACCACTACAAGATTGGCCGGATCGGTAATATCATCATTGGCTCCGTAGGACAATGTCACTCTTCCGTTTGTAAATCCGGTCGCATTACTTCTACTGATATTCCAGTAATGAGCACCCGATACACGGTTAATACCAGAAGGATACGGGGGAGTGTAAGGCAAGGCATAGGCACTCGCATTAAATAACTCCGCGGTA
>JBGATZ010000217.1:0-1248 GCA_044228905.1 Cyclobacteriaceae bacterium
GGATCTGCTCACTCCGGGGAAACTTCAGGCACTGATTGCTGAAGCATTGCTTTTTAATGCGACAATTAAAAAGCCTGGGCGACCGGGAACGTCCAAACGTAGAAAAGCGTAGTCCATAATATGGAATTGGTGAATAGCATTGGTTTGATAAAGTGTAAATGAAGAAACTTGCATCAGAAACGGAAGACGTCTGTTTTACCTTGATAACTTTAACACTTCACACGTGTAGAGGAAACGTCATATCTCAAGGTCTAAGTAGAGAAGCAAGGTAGACCTTGCTTCTTTTTTTTATTCAATCTTGCCTTTGGTTGTTCAGGATAGATATCTTTATTTTTTCAATTTTGAATAGTCAGTCAATCCCAGCTCGTTCCCAAACGGATCGAGAAACTTGACTGCACGCCCGGTCATGATTTCGAAGGGCTTACTGATAAATTCAACCCCTTTTGATTGAAGTTCCTCATAAACGAGGTTTACATCCTCAACAGCAAAGAGAATCGCTGGTTTTACCTCTTGCCCTTTTTTGAGAATAATTGCAGGTTCACCTTCTCCAACCTGAAAGGCGATAAGTCCTCTATCTGAGAAGTCAAACTTGATTCGGAGCCCTAGTTTATTCTCATAGAATTCTTTTCCCTTTTCCAGATCATTGGCAGGCAGGAAGAAATTGTCGAATTGTTTAATGTGTGACATGATATTATTGTTTAATTGTGTTTTTACTAATGCTAGGTGATACAATACTTTATCCTTCGTAGCGAACAAATCATTGGTGCCTGACCTTTATACAGCGGTAATGAGCCCGTAACAATCTTCTCACTTCAATGTCCTATCCGTTTATTCTTTCATTTCAAGGTTAGAGGATCACACTGACAGCAGTTTGTCAACAGCGGTTTTGTTTGTAAAAAATAGACATTCCTTTAATGAGGGTGCGTCAGGAAAGAATTGTCATAAGCAAAAATTAATTCAAAGCTTTATGATTAAAAACACCATTAAATGTATTGCGCAATTAGCGCTGATTGGGTTCTTCTGTTTACTCTCTGATGCCACGTATGCGCAATGGCAGATTAATACGGATTTTAAACTGGCCATGCCCATCACCAGTTATGGAGAAGTTTTCAGAGTCACTCCCGGCTTTGGGTTTGGTGGCGGATATCATTTCAAAAAAGGTCTTGACATCAGTCTGCAGTCCGGCTTTGTACGCTTTACGCGTCAGAAGCAGTCAAGTGTAAAAATGTATGATCCGAAGATTACAGT
>JBGATZ010000217.1:1308-8639 GCA_044228905.1 Cyclobacteriaceae bacterium
TACTGCCGACTATGAAATCATTCATGAAGGTATGATTCGCCCTTTTATATCGGGTGGGTTGGGATTATCCATCTATGCATTTTCTTATTATAATAGGAGTAACCCCGCCTCAAATAAAAATGTGGCCAATGCAGGCTTTACTATGGCCCCGGAAGCAGGCATCAGATTCATCTTTACTAAAAATCTCATCTACTACATTAAAGGAGGATATACTCTCTTGATGGATGGTCCTCCGTCCGCATTGGAAAACGGATCGACACTGGTATTCCCTAAAGCAGATCAGGCAACGGGCTACAGTGCATTTGGTGTCAACTTTCGCTTTAACCGCTAATTATTTTTGAAATGAAAAAGAATCTTTTAGTGATGGCAATGATAGCCTAACGATTGATCCATTTACGAAACTGAGGTGCTCTTTTCTGGCTGATGATAACCATCGGTTCTAGCGAGGGATGCAATTGCAACCCAAGCTTTCCGAATTCCTGTGGACTGAAGGACTGACAGGCACGGAGTGCCACAATAGTTTGTCGGTTGGCTCTGAAAAAAATACTTTCATCCAACTGACCCTCTAGCTCGTCAAGGGAAAAATCCGTAATGTATTTTTCATCCTTAATGGATTTTACATAGTTGCACTGATCATCTTTGTAGATATAAGCAATTTGTTCCACAGCCAGAGGAATTGTCATGTTCCCCTTGCGAACATTTAATATGCTTCTACGGATATTCTGATTTTGAATAAAACCTTCGTCAGCAGCAACGGGCGCAGGCAGAACAGGAGAGGGACTATCAGCTATAGCGGATTGCCGGGACTGCCTGAATTGAAGTATATAGTACCAGCAGAGATACATTCCGTTAATAAGTATGATAAAGACCACGGCAAATGGAAACTCATAGATTAACCACGTAGTGTCATTCATTCGTTGATTAAGGATAAAGCGAAATTGAAGATAGACCAGGAAATAGCATAGAAGAGACGATGCAAATACACCTAGCAATAGTTGAACCACCAGGCGTTTGATAAAGAACTTTTCCCAGTCATAGCGTAAATCAAGTTTCTTGACTACCCGGCTGATGAACTCAAATAAAATCAAACCAATCAGCCATCCTGAAAGCACATCTTTATAGTAAAAAGGCTGTAGCAAGAGTTCCAGCGTACTTTCTTCCCTTCCAATAATTTCAAGGAAGTGTGCCATGAGAAACGCAAAGATCACCTTGACCCATCTGTCGTTATAGTGAATGACTGTCACACGTTTTTTGTTTAAAGTTACCAAAAAATAATAGGCCACTCGCGGCGTAGATTTATTGCCATTTTTTCGGTAGGTGAAGGCGGCATCCCATTGGTGAAATTTACTATTTCTCATAGTGACCTATTTCCCAGTTCCACTTCCTTTTATCGGCAATGGGGATTCCTGGTTGCAATCCCAAGTCTCGAAAATGTTGTCCGATTTATGGAAATGGAAAAATAGCTCCGGACTTTTCCAAACAATGGCGTTTGTTGCGTGTCTAATGGATCAGAACACTAAACACTAAAACATATGATAAAGAAATGGAGTATTGTCTTTCTTGGCATTTTTGCAGTTGCATCCATCATTGCGGTCTCTTGCAATGATAATGAAGCAGTAGTAGTCGATTCGGTTCAGCCTGAGGAATTGGATGCAAATCTGGTTAAGGACCCCTCAGCGTATGATGCGGCGATTGCGGCTAGAAAAATGGCACATGGATTTAAATTTAGTTTGGACAGTGTGAGTCGATCAGGTAACATTCTTACCGTCTCAGTCCAGGGTGGATGCTCAGCCGAGGATTATCAAACATTCTGGAATGGAGCCGTACAGGAATCATATCCCATGAAAGTTTCATTGGTGCTCGTATTAGAACATCAGTCCGATGCCTGCATCATGCAATATTTTGATGTTAAAATTGATGTTTCTAAAATCCTTCCGGCAAGTGCCAATCCTTCGGACTATGTCTTTGAGGTACTTAATGGCTCTATCGAACAGGATAAGTCGCTTCTTCCGGACGGCACAGTAACCAGCAAACCGTAACGGCAGTGACCAGGGTGACACTTTCTAAAGTGTCGCCCATCCTATAGATTAATTACTCGTTGACTTTTAATAAACTAACGAGCTTAGTATTAGTTCTGTCTGGATACATGGATAGCGGATAACTCCAGCAATTGCTTCATGCGTGAGGTAGTCTGTGACTGAACAATGGCAGAGGCCATTACTTCTCCCGCCTTTGTAAGAAACTGTAACTGATAATGTTCCAGAGAGTGGAATGAAAATAATTCAAGAATCGCTGGAATTTTGGTTTCTGTTTTGAACGGAACGATAGCCATATAACCCGGCATCGCTTGCCCTAACCCGGAAGTGATGTGCGTATAACCATCAGGTAATTTTTTTAATTGAACGATATCTCCCTCCAGATAGGATTGACCAACAAGTCCTTCTCCCATATTTATTCTTTTTTGAATAAATTTTTTGCGATTAAAGGCGTAACAGGAAGTCAGCTTCAGATATTTCTCATCAGCTTCCTCTTGCAGAAGAAATAATCCGGCCTGCTGAGCGTTCACATATTTAGACAGGTACTGCACACACTGATCGGACATCTCCTTTACATCCTGCTGATGAATCCGGACAAGCTCAGAAAAGGCAGAGATACCTTCATTGATCCAGTTTCTTTTTTCATCTTCTTCTTTTAAGTACTTCAGTTTGTTTCGTAACCGGACGAGATTTCCGGCAAGCGTTGCCTGGTTCAATCGCTCATTGACAGAATCCAACCCTTTCCATTCTATGTTATAATTGCCTTCCGCCAGACTGGAAACAAATCGAGAGGCTTGCGTGACATTCTGGATGGAAGTATCATTGACTTCTTCTGCTGAATAGTCTGTTCGTATACCAGAATTAAATACAAATTGCTTGTCATTGTCTTTTACCTTCTTCAATAGTGCACTACGACCATCACGCTCTCTGCGGAGTTGAACGATAAATAAGTAAAGCAGGGGCAAGGCCAATACCAGTATGGATACCTGCATCACCAGGTTAATGCGCATTGCAGATTGATAAGAAATACGAGCCTCCTGATTAACCTTCGCTTCATAAACAAATAAGGGTTCTGCAAAAGCGTTGAATTTTTTCCATACTTCATATCCTTTATCACGCCTGATCATCCGTGTAAATTGATCCATGTTTCCCTTTGCGGTCTCATCAACCATTGCTTTACAGAAATGGATGTAATTCTCCAGCGCTGCCTTTACGCCAATCAACTGGTCTCGGTGAGGATAGCCCTGACGTTCAAGTAGAGAATCCAATTGGAGAAAGGTAGTAAGGTTAGTACTAATCGCTTCATCATACGGACGTAGCATTGCCGCATCCTTGTTCAATGCGTAGCCCCGGACTCCCAAATCAAGTCCATGCATCGTACGACTGAGGATTTCCCCGGCACGCTGCCGGATTAGTTCTGCCTGCTGCTGACGTTCATGATTCTTATGGATAATGGCATTATTGCGAATAGCCATGACCATACTGGACATCAGTAAAATACCAATCACCAGGATGATCCAGTTTGCCAATAGAAATTTTTTCATGGTAAAATTATCTGCTTTGAAAAATAGAATAATCTTTTGAAGCCAGTGTCACATGGAGAGGCGTAAGGAATTGATATCAATTTTATGTGGTGTTTCAAGCTATAGAAAAATGTATTTGATGGTACGTCAGAATAGGTTATCAATCTTGAAGATGAGAGATCTGTCAATTGAATCGCAGGCTAACGTGATATAGAAAACTACAATTCAGCCCTGTCTTTTGCTTTTCTGATTTCCTGTATATCCACTCTGATCTCTTGTGCGATCGCTTTGATATCTTGCATTGCCTTACGAAGCCGTATTCCAGCAGAGGTATTCTGTCTGTTGTAAAATTTAGCCAGGTCTTCGTCCAGCGAAGCAACAATTGACTTTAATTCTTCAAATTTTTCCAGATTCATGATGGGTTCCGATATTACTGACGGAAAAATAAAGCTCCGGATGTAGCCGGCCGTATTACAGGATATGGAATTTATTTTTTGAATACTTCTTTGGGATGACAACAATCTCTTGTGCTGTGCGCTGTGATTTAAATAGTATTGAAATGTGTTGTTGGTATGAAATTTATACTTTTTCAACGTACGCGTATTAATCATAAGGTTATTCAAATCGCTCGTACGCTCGTATCGGGATACCATAAGGTGGATAACCATTACCCCGCTCCATGAACGTATGTTTGTGTCTAAGTTGTCCGGTTACAAATATCTCCCAATGAAGCTTGTAGTAATCCTGAAGCGATAAACTGAAAGTATTGGGGAGTTTCGTGGATCCATGATCAGCAAGTTGGAATCATAATAATTATGTATAAAATGGTTGTAAGAATTTTAGGTGTGCTCATGATTGTCTGTGGGAGCATAAATCTTCAGGCACAAATTGTTAAACCCGATAGTGTTAGCCGTCATCTGGCAGGGATAAACATGGGATACGACTTTACCCTTATTTCCGTAAGTCTCAACTATGGTTACTATATTCCAAAGTTTCACACCGCTCCGTTTATTGACTTCACCCAGGGAACATCCCTGCTGGCAACAGGAAACTGGCGTGCTCAAACCGGGATACAAACCTGGCTAGGATCCAGAGGTAAATTCAATCTGAAAACAACCCTCGCATTTACTTATGCTGCAAGCGAAAATAACGCAGGTCGCTACGATGCGTTAGGTCTTAATATTCAACTTAATCCCGGCTGGAAGGGAAAGAAAATTGCAGTTGGGCCGGAGTTTCAATACATGCCTTTCTTCTTCACTCGCATACATCACTCCGCTTACTGGCGTCAATATTCCTACAGCAATGCAGTCGATGGCTGGTATTCTTTGACCGGTGCAAATGTTCGTCTCGGAGGACACCTCGCTTTTTTGTTTGGCACAAGAAAACAATATGAAATAAACCTTCGCGCTGGATATCAAACCAGTGGCCAGTATGATAAACTGATCCCGGGAATTTACTCCATCATTGGAGCCAACTACAAATTATAAGTGCTATGAACTCCTTCTTAAAAAATAAATCTATCCGCCCATCAAATACCCGGGTTACTTCTTGGACCAGGATCCTCGCGCAATTTGCTATTATCACATTGTTTTTTGTTGCCTGTGACGTAGTCGATCCCGACCAGGACGGTAATCTCGTTGCAAAAACAGTCGAAGAGGATAATAGTTTGTCATCCGTACAACTTTCTTCAACCAAACTCCATTATCAGGCATTTGGAAATTCTGCCAATACTAAAGTATTTGTTCTCGAAGGAGGAACAGGTGATGATTTCCGGTATCTACTTCCTTTAAACAAAGTCGTAAATGGATGGAGCTTGCCTCAAAACTATCAGGTGATCTATCACGATTACCGTGGCTGTGGGTTATCACAGCGACATCCCACTGATGAATTGACGATGGCCAACTCGCTTAAAGATCTGGAAGAACTCATCGACCGTATGGCGCCTTCTCAAAAAGTGATTCTGATCGGTCACTCGCATGGCGGCTTTGTGGCTGGCCAGTATCTCAATAAGCATCCGGAAAGAGTGAAAGGCGCAGTGTTTATTGAACCCGGAGCATTCTCAAGCGAAATAAATAAAAAACTCCCGGCAGCAAACGCCGTTGATTTATTGGCGATGGACATCAATAAAATTCTTTGGGTGAAGCAATTGATTGGGATGAGTAATCACGCAAGCTGATTACCTCTACGAGGTGGCCAGGGTCACCCGTGATAATAAAGACCGCGGTCAAAGTTGCCGTATCAGACATTTCGCTCCGGAGCAGCGTCCGCCATTGCGATTGCCATTGACGAAGTGTATAACACCACCTTTGATCACACGACAAATTTTTCTTCGTATAAAGAGAAAGTATTGTTCATATCCAGTGAGCAGAGCAAAGACTTGGGATATAACTTTCAGGAGAAATACCAGGCACCACTTTTTTCAAATCGTGACCACGTAGAGATAAAAGGTACAGGGCATTCCGGTTTGATTAATTGTACAACCGATCAGACACTGACACTAATTAAAAAATACCTGGATAACTTGTGAAAGAGCTAATTTAATTCTGAGGTAGTTATGTTGTTCTACTTTTATCGTAGAATGCTGAACGATACGCAAGAAGAATGGTAATTATATTCTGTGAATAGCATGTGAATTTTATAATGAAACTAAAGTGGACTCTGAATGAATGTTTTGATTGTATTCGCTCATCCTCGTCCGCACAGCCTGAATGGAGAGCTAGCGCGTTGTCTCAAGGAACAATTGGGTAAAAATCATCAGGTAACAATTAATGATTTGTATGCAGAAAATTTTGATCCAGTATTGAAAGAAAATGAATTGCTGGATGTTAATTCTTTTAACGATAATATCCGTTCCTACTGTGATGCTCTGGTGGCTGCTGATTGCCTGATTGTTATTCACCCCAATTGGTGGGGAGCACCACCGGCAATGATGAAAGGATGGATTGATCGTGTGATTCGCCTAAATGTAGGTTATGGTTTTAATGACAAAGGGGAGGGACAACCAGTAAGGTTACTGAAATTAAAATTCTTTTTTGTTTTTAATACATCCAATACGCCCCAAGAAAGAGAAGTCACTGTTTTTCACGATCCGCTGGAATATATTTGGAAGTACTGCATAGCTGATTTTTTAGGAGCCCCTTACTTTGAAAGACACATGTTTAGTGTAGTGGTCACCAGTACGGAACAACAGAGAATGGAGTGGATAAGTCAGTGTTGCCAAAAAGTACTCAAACAACTGAATGGTTGACCATTTTGTTAATGGTAAAAAATACATTGCTGAACTGCTTGTCGTTCTGTTGGCAATAACCAATTCGTGTACTCAGGTGACTCGGCTGGATAGCGATCAGATTAATTCGTCCTCGGAAAGAATTAAGATCCTCAGGGAGCAGATACATTGTTTTTCAGAAATCAGTGATGCCGAATTTGAATTCTTCAATGTCAACGGTTTTAATAATCAATTATCGCCCATAATACCTGGAGCTTCTTCTGCGGACTATAAACTGGCATTAAAAGTAGATAGTAAGAACATCAGCAAATGGACGCGGGGAATGGAAATAGTTGAAGCAGAAAACGATGATTACCATTGGATTAATCAGATCGTCAGCCATCGTGCACAACAATGGGATACCCATGGCAAGCCAATTTTCTATAAGAGTCCTGGAGAAAGAACAGTGGTTATTGCATTTCCGCAAAGCGGAATTTTGTTCAAACGAATAATCATTCTATAAATGATACTTGCTCACCTGTGAGGGAGCATTTCCGTAAGACAGCA
>JBGATZ010000218.1:0-8741 GCA_044228905.1 Cyclobacteriaceae bacterium
ATAAAGGCAACCAAAGGTCTTTGAGTTTGGGTAATCGTGCAATCACCTGCAACGCTTTGTCTACATCCAGTTCTTTACATTCTGTAATGATCAGCCTGGTGAGATTCTTCGCCCCAACAAGTGCTTCAGGCAACTCCGTAATGGGGCAACCACGCATGACCAATGACTGCAGCGCTTTCAGATTGCCAATTCCATCCGGCAATGTTCGCAGTGGATTAAAGCTCAGATCCAGTTTAGTCAATTGAGTGGCCCGCCACAACGAGTCGGGCAACGTCTCCAGGCGATTGATGCTTACATCCAGGTCTTTGAGATCGGGAAGGTGTTCAGAAAAATCGGGCAGTGTGGTGCGCTGCTCTGAAACCATTCGTACATATCCTTTACCAATAAAGGGAACAAGTTCTTCCGGAACTTTATGGGAGCGTGAAGCAACAGGTTGTTGAACCAACTTAAATTGCTTCTTCGTAGCACTGGCAAACCGGGTGAGCTTGTTTTTTATTTCTTCCACTACCAGCACGTCTCCCTTCGCATCGCTGAAGTAGCGAAAGTCTTTACCGCTTGCTTTCGTGATCAGTGCAAGCGAAAACTTTTTTGCCATTGCTTCCCCCTGTAGTCCGGGTAATTCAACAGAGGTCTCGCTGCGACTAAATAGAACATCATTAAATACAATACGACAAACAAGCGATGTACCCTCATCGGCATACAATGATGCCGAAGAATCTTCAATGGTATCTTCCGCATAACCTCTGCCTTTCTCATCGAGATAATAAATAATATCATTAGGTGAATACGCCACGGGCACGAGCTTGCGGGCTTTACTCCCTCCGCGCGGAGCCACGTGAGCACCGGAAGTAAGACAGGCATGCGAACCGAAAATCCAATGCGGTTCATTCTTTTTTATCTTACGACCTTCATCAGGAATAACAAGTCCGCCAAAGGAAGCTTCGAAGGCAATCACCGAAGCATGAGCAGGGTACTTATGTTGCGCACACGTCTTTTTCAACTGTGCACGCGTGGCGCGAAGTTTTGCATCCATGATTCCGCCACGTTTCTTAAGCAACGCAAGAACAACCGGTGGGAGTTTTAACTTCATGGTTTATGTTTTTTGATTTTTATTATATCCCGAGTCTAAGACTCTTCATTCATTTAATAATCCGTAGAGCGTCCCGATAGCCATCGGGACTAACTCTACGGATAGAATTTGTTAGACATCGCTTCGAACCTCCACCTTCGAACCTCCAACCCCGAACCCCCAAATCTACTTCCAGTAATAATACCAATTGCCTTCATAATCGCGATCGAATATTTCCTTACTGTCGAAGCGATAGGAAGGCGGTTCAAATCCATACTTTAAATATACCTGATTCAATGCTTCCGTAATTTTCGCAGAAGTACCATCTGCCTGATGTGCTTTGATCTGCGCATCGGTATAATAGAAAATCACATACTGCGAGGAGGTCCATACGCTTTCAAATGCTTTTAAGGCGGCAAACTTTTCCTCTTCAAACATCTCGTTCACGATCTTACTATCCGGGTATTTAAATGGCCGGTAAGTCACTACGATTTCAGGGAGTGGCCCGGTTTTAAAATCAAGATCGGTACGCTTCAATGGATCTGCCTGTGCAGAAGCTGACTTGAAATACTGCAAAAAGCGCTCAGCGATTGTAGCCTGGTCTGCGCGATTAGCCTGCATTCGTTTCACGTCTTCCATCGTGTTTAGAATAACATGAACCAATTGCTGTTTGCCTTTTGTTGCGCTTCTCGTTTCACAGAAGAAATCCAGCGCATACACACCAAACTGCCTGGTAATCCAGCCCATCACTTCCTGATGTACCAGTGCCGGTTGATATTTACCTTGCTGAATGGCCAGTGCCTGGAATTGAGATCGGTCAGCAGGTGTAATCATTATTACTTATTATAATTCTCCGCCTTATTCAACAAACGAAGATAGCGTGCATACACTACTTCAGGCATCTGATTAACCGCTTCTTCTGGGATTTGTTTCAATTCATCAAACAACTGTCTGAGCGTGGATTGATCACTTGATCGGAGTACCCTCATCAATTCTGATTCAATTGTTTCGAAGTTGCGGGGTGTCATAGCGCTAAGTTAAAAATACAACAACCCGAACATTACTTCAATGGAGAAATGAAGGTCAGAAATCAGAAACGCCACCATGTTTAATTACTCGCGGGCCGTGATTTTCTTTTTATGCTTTGCTCCCCAGTCGGCCAGGTTGGCAATGATGTCTTTCAAGGTCTTGCTGTACTCTGTCGCAACATATTCCACCACCACCGGTTTCTGATCTGCCAGCACCACTCTTTTTACCAGTCCGTTTATTTCCAGGTCTTTCAATTCACCGGAAAGCACACGCGCGGAAATGCCCGTGATGGTACGCTGCAAATCATTGAAACGGGTGCGCCCGCTAAGCATGGCAATCATGATACGCAAGGTCCACTTGCCACCGATCACGTATAGTGCATCTTCTGTTGCCGCCAGATGTTTGATGCATTGCACTTCCGAAAATGCCGCTTTCTTTCCTACTAATTCTCCCATGTGTTGATCCGGTAATAAAAAGGTTACTACTAACCTTTAGTTTACTACTACTTTTTTGTAACCAAATGTACATACGTTTACAGCATCAAAAAATAATTAATCACATGTCGAAAAAAGTATTGCATATCATTTCCAGTCCGCAGGGAGACGCATCCGTAAGTAGAAAACTAGGAAGCGCCATCATTGAAAAAATCAAAACAAAATATCCGGACAGTATAGTAAAAGAACGAAACCTTGCTGCGAATCTCTTTCCGCACCTCGATCAATTGCAAATCGGTTCGTGGTTTACTCCTGCCGAACAGCGTACGCCTGAACAAACACAGGCCATAAAAATTTCGGAGGAAGCAATCAGTGAATTACAGGAAGCAGATGTTTATGTGATCGGTGCACCGTTCTATAATTTTGCCATCCCTTCCACACTGAAAGCATACCTCGATCACATTGCACGGCCAGGAATTACTTTTCGGTATAATGAAAAAGGCCAACCGGAAGGATTTCTGAAAAACAAAAAAGCCTACGTGGCCATTGCATCCAGCGGTGTTTACTCGGAAGGAGCGTATCAATCCTTTGACTATGTCACTCCCTATTTGAAATTCCTGCTCGGACTTCTGGGAATTACAGACGTTCAGTTTATCCGGGCCGAAGGCTTACGCTTCGATGGCATTAAAGAAACTGCTTTTGGAAAAGGAGTAGAAAGTATAATGGTGAATTGATTAAACAACCTGCAACGTTTGGCTATGAGTCTTTGCTTTCGAATCAATAAAGTAATGGCTCATAGTTTTGTCATTCACTTCCTCCCATAACAAACGATAACCCTGGTTGGTGTTGCGCGACAGTATGCGCGTGGTTCACCAACAACCATGATGTACTACATTTGTTGGTGAGCATCCCTCAATTCCTACACAACACCAACAAAGGCGAAGTAAATAATGCACAACGTTCGTGTATAAAAATGCATTGTTAGGCAACATTCTATTCAACACCGAAATGTCCTAATTTTTGATAAAGTAAGTCGAGGTCATCTTGATGTTCTATTTCAAAGTTATTGAGATTACTTCTAAACTCACTTAGTCGTTCCATCATTATCTTCTCATCACTCATGGTCCAGTGATGCAGCATGTGATCCAGCAGCACCCAAACAAAATCGGCCAGTTCAGAAAAATGACTGGTTGGCCCCGGGGGTTCAAATTTTCCAATTGACTTGCTTACCAATTCCTGAAAACGTGCATTGTCTGCTTCATCGAACGGACTCACCGTCAGCAACCCCAGGTACTTACTACAATCAATAAAGTTGTCAGTTGATCGATACCTTCAATCCTCGTAAAGAATTCCTCTTCTAAACCCTTACTATTTTCAGCATAAGTTAACATGACGTCACTTTTTATATTGTGCCCTGTCAGAGTCACGAAGAGTCCCTTCATCGCGGGTCAATGAGTAATTGAATGAAATCTTGAGGTATTCACGTTGAATTGAATTTCAGCTAACGAATATTGCGACACATGGTGTCTTCTGGTTTCTCAATCTAATTCACTTCTGCACAACAATACCGGCATCGTGAGATCTGGCTGCTGTCTTAAGAACACGATCATGGCAAAGCCTTATCTTGTCAATGTCATCAGCATTCCTACCAGCCCCGGTGACCGTAATTGAATCCAGCGCATAATGGAATGTTCTCCGAAATGCAAAATCGAAAAGAATGTTAATATTAAACGCGGGCTGTGCAGTCAGATGTCTGATCATCGCTCCTTTCAGCGGTGTTGACTATTAAAATTCCAGACGAACAAAACCATCGCCAGTAATGATTTTCAAATGAAGGTCAGACTTACCGATAATACCAAGGTTCTGACACAAAATAAAGCCAGAGAAAGTACGCTTATCATGATCAGTGCAGTTTTAATGGAGGGTAATTTTATCGCCAGTCGCCGTTGACATGAGCACGATCAATACCCGCACCTAATCCAGCGCAATTAACGGGGTATGAACTTCTTCGCATAAAAGTTCGATACTTCAGTCACCAACGGGGCGATGTAGCTGATCCAGCAAAACAATCCACCTGTTCCAATAGAGGTAATCAATATAATTAACCAGGTTTCAATCCGATTAAAAGCTTTCAATTCGGATTTTATATTTCCTTCTTTATTCGCATTCAATGCGGGAAGCAAAAAATGAATGGCCAGAATGGTGATGATCCCGATCAATCCGATACTTCCGAATGTATAACGCCAGGAATAATGATGACCGATGTACGTACCCAATGGAACAGTAAGTAAGTTGGCCACACTCAATCCACCAAACATATACGAGATGGCCTGTGCTTGTTTTCCCCGGTCTGCTAATCGGCTTGCTACTACGGAGCCTACTCCAAAGAATGCACCGTGAGGTAATCCGGATAATAATCGTGCGAAAAATAAAATCGTGTTGTTGGGAGCAAATGCACTGAGTGTATTGAACACGGTGAACATTGTCATGAGCCAGATCAATACTTTTTTGGGAGGAAGCTGACTGCTGAAAATCCCCAGCAGTGGCGCTCCGATCACTACGCCCAGCGCGTAAGCCGAAATCACATATCCCGCTTCGGGAATAGTGACAGCAAAATCCGTTGCAATGTCCGGCAGCAATCCCATCATCACAAATTCAGTAGTTCCAATACCTAATCCGCCCAGCGTGAGGGGCAAAAATTTCTTATCCAAAGCGATTTTTAAGTTAAATAAACTTCAAAGTTACAACCTTCAATTCAATGTCGCTGATCTATTTCCGCCATCGATTTCGGAAGAAATAAGAAGATTACTACGTACTTCTACCTACGTAGATTCTACCTTATTTAACGTGTTGCGATCGAGTAATTTGCCTTAATAAATATGTACGTGCATGCCCGTTCGTGATACCAAGAAATCATTCTGCTTCTCTTACGATGACATTCCTCTTCCTGTGATCGTTCATCAGTGCAGCGATGGAACGATCGTGAATTTCAATCCGGCAGCGAAAAAGAAACTTGGATTGACACAGGAAAGCAAAGGCCTTAAAATAAAATCGCTTCGTCCTGATCCGCTAACCAGTAAGCCGGTTGAACGGGAAGGTTTTTTTGATTTTGGAAATACACTTCACCGCACACCCAAAGGCAAAGAAGTGCGATTGAACGTGCTTCGGAAAAAAATTGAACACGATGGACAGGAGTTCTTTGCTGATTTCCTGGAAGAGTCGAAAGACGATTTCAAAACCAACATCCTTAACGGATCGAGAGATGCAATTATCAGTACCGATCTGAAAGGAAACATCATGGAATGGAATCCGGCTGCCGAGCAGATCTTCGGATGGAAAAGAAAAGAAGTGATCGGCAAAGACATCGTTACACTGACCATTCCCGGCCAATACCAGAAAGCATTTCTTCAAAAGATGAAACTGCTGCAGAAATCAAAGCAACAGAATAATCCGGTCAATCAATTGATGGAGCTCAACGGCATTCGTAAAAACGGGCAGGAGTTTGCCGCTGACCTGAGCATCACCTCCATGGATATAAAAGATCAGAACATCATTTTTTGTCGTATCCGTGACATCACGGAGCGCAAACAGATGGAACAGGATCTTAAGCAAAGCGAACTCTACCTCAAGCATGCACAGGAAGTTGCCAAGGTAGGAAGCTGGGAAATGTCAGGACGTTTTCAGGATACCTATTGGTCGGATGAGTTTTATCGCATCCATGGATTAGAACCTCAAAGCATAAAACCCTCCACGCGCTTACGCTTGTCTATGGTATATGCCAAAGACCGCACCCTGCTGGAGGAAGCCATCGAGGCGGCATTTCGCGATGGCAAACCTTATTCAATTGAAAAAAGAATTATTCTTCCCAATAAAGAAATCAGATGGGTACTCTCGCAGGGTGAAGTTTCCATCGATCAGGTCACCGGCAAGAAAAAAGTATTCGGCACGCTGCTGGATATCACTGATCGTAAGCGTGCAGAAGAACAACAACTCAAATCACAAAAGCGGCTTCAGCAAACTCTCCGGTTTTCACGTATGGGAACAGCCGAACTGGTCATTGCTACCGGCATGCTCACGCTGGATGAAGAACTTTTCTATTTGCTGGAAGAAGAAGACTGCACACCGCGAAGCATGCCCTTTCATCTCTTTTTGAAAACGTATGTACTCCAGGAAGATGTTGACTTCATACTTGGTATTGTGAAAGAGGGTACACAGGCTGCGCTGATTTCAGACAAAGACATTCTTCTCGAATTCCGTGTGCGCACAGCAAAAGGAACTATTCTGAACATCGATGCACAGGGAACGTTCCGAAGTGATGGAACCGCACTGGGCATTTTAAGAGATGTGTCCAGGAGAAGAAAGGCAGAAGCGGAATCAAAAAACAAAACCGCGCAGATCGAAACCATGCTCAATGGAATCACCGATGGTTTCTTTGCCATTGATCGCGAGCTCACGTTCACGTTAGTAAACCCGGTATTTGCTGCACTGGCAAAATTAAAACCGGAGAAAATTATTGGGAAAAATCTGCTTAAGCTTTTTCCTTTCATGAAGGATAGTCCGTTAACTGCCGACTATCGTAAGGCGATCAAAACCGGAAAGTCAATTACCACGGAGACGGGAAGCACGAACAACAACGGTCAGGTATTTCAGGTAAACATCTATCCCAACGCAGAAGGACTGTTTGTCTACTACAAAGACATTTCCGATGCAAAACGGTTTGAAGAGGAGATTATCGTAAGTCGTAATACGCTTTCCAATCTGGTTCGCTATTTATCAGCAGTCAGTTTGAGGAATTAACAGGCTACCGCATCGAAGAATACCTGAAAGAGCATACCCTCACCTATCGTAAAGAAGTTCATAAAGATGATAAGAAGTTCCTGCAGGAGTGTGTAGAGCAGGCACTGAAAGTAAAACAAAGTTATACCTGTGAATACCGGATCATTACAAAGAAAGGGGAAGAAAAATGGGTACTGGAAAAAGGGAAAGGTATTTTCAGCAGCACGGGCGAATTAAATTACCTCGAAGGATTCATTACGGATATCACCGACAGGAAAAAAGCCGAGCAACTGGCTGTACAGTTGAAAGAAAATGATGAGCGCTTACTGAATATTATCAAGAATATTCCCCGCGGTGTGGTGTATCAATACACCGTGAACAGCAAGGGAAAAATTCAGAGTTTCCCGTTTGTGAGCGATGGTGCCAAAGAGTTGTTTGACCTTACTCCCGAGTACATTCACGCCAATCCTTCGTGTCTGTATGACCTGGTTCATCCCGATGATCTCGGGCCGATGAAAGAAAAAAATGATCAGTCGCGAAGCCAGCTGTCTTTATTTGAATTCGAATACCGCATTACCACTGCAGATGGAATCACCAAGTGGTTGCATACCCGCGCGTATCCGAAACGCGAAGCCAACGGTGGCACATTATGGGATGCGATCACACTGGATGTAACGGAAAAGAAAAAAATGGAAGAGACCATTCGTGAAAACGAAGAACGCTTCCGCTCGCTCGTGCGTGACATCAATATCGGTGTGCTGTTGCAGGGACCGCGCTCAGAGATCTTCCTCAGCAATCAGGCCGGGCTGGAATTACTTGGATTGACCGAAGATCAGCTGTTGGGTAAAACATCCATTGATAATAGCTGGAACATCAAAAGAGAAGACGGTTCAGATTTTCCCGGACACGAACGCCCGGTTCCACAAGCCATCAAAACGAAGCAAGCACAGCGGGGAGTTGTAATGGGCGTATTTCACCCAATGAAAAATAATACCGTCTGGCTATTGGTCGATGCTATTCCAAGAGTAGACGAAAAAGGAAATATCATTAACGTTATCTGCACGTTCATTGACATCACCGAACAAAAACTTCAAAAAGAAGAGCTATTCCAGAGTCAGAAGTATTTCGAATCATTAGTGAGCTCGCAATCGAGCTACCTCATTCGCACCGACATGAAAGGATATTATACTTTCATCAATGAAAAGTTCCGGGATATGTTCTGTCCGGAAGGCGAAGAGTTGATTGGCATCGATTCAATGGAAACGATTTTACCTGTTGACCACGAAGCCTGTAGAAACGCAGTAATTGAATGCTTTGCTCATCCCGGTAAGGTTGTTCCGGTACGTCTTCGCAAACCCAATAAGAACAAGAGTAGCTACTATTGGACAGAATGGGAGTTCGTGGCTCTTCAAAATGAAAAAGGTGAACTCTTT
>JBGATZ010000219.1:0-8023 GCA_044228905.1 Cyclobacteriaceae bacterium
TGGCGAAATCGTAATTAAATCATTCCTGGCTTTATGAAAATCATTCCTGCAATAGACATCATTGATGGTAAATGCGTGCGGCTTACCCAAGGTGATTATGGTCAAATGAAAGTTTACAAAACTGATCCGGCAGAAATGGCGAGAGAATTTGAAGAAGCCGATCTCAAATATCTGCACGTAGTTGACCTTGAAGGAGCTAAAAAAGGAAAAGTCGTTAATTGGAAAGCGCTTCACGAAATACTTACCGAGACTTCACTGGAAATTGATTTCGGAGGTGGCGTAAAAAGCGAAGAGGAAGTGGAACGCCTGCTCGACATGAATGTGAATCAGATCAATATTGGGAGCATGGCTGTGAAAGAACCTGAAAAGTTTGCCACATGGATCAAAAAGTATGGCGCAAATAATTTTATTTTGAGCGCTGATGTAAAGAATGAACGCATTCAGGTTAACGGCTGGCAGGAATCAACTCAGACAAGCATCTTTGATCTGGTAACCCAATTCGAAAACCTTGGGTTGGAATACATAACCTGCACGGACATTAGCAACGATGGCATGCTACAGGGCGTTAACCTATCACTCTACAAAAAATTAAGGAGTCGTTTTCCAAAATTAAAAATCATCGCGAGTGGTGGTGTGAGTGGCATTGAGGATCTGGAAAAACTGGAATATATCGGGATGCATGGAACAATTGTAGGGAAAGCGATTTACGAGAAGCGAATTCAGTTGGGTGAACTCACACGATTTAACAACTGACTATGCTGACCAAACGAATTATACCTTGCCTGGATATAAAAGACGGCCGCACTGTAAAAGGAATCAACTTTGTTAACCTGAGAGATGCGGGTGCTCCGGTTGAATTAGGTGCTGCATATAGTCGGCAAGGTGCTGACGAATTGGTTTTCCTGGATATCTCCGCTACCAATGAAAAGCGAAAAACGTTTTCATCGCTGGTAAAGAAAATAGCTCAGAATGTAAACATTCCATTCACCGTAGGCGGAGGAATCAGTGCGGTAGAAGATGTAGCCCCGCTACTCGAATCCGGTGCGGATAAAGTAAGCATCAATTCTTCCGCAGTGAAAAATCCTCAGTTGATCGATCAGCTTGCTAAAGCATTCGGTTCTCAGTGTATTGTAATGGCTATCGATGCACGCGAGATTGCTGGTGAGTGGATCGTGCATACGCATGGTGGGAAAAACCCAACAGATAAGAAATTGTTCAATTGGGCTAAAGAAGCCCAGGAACGTGGTGCCGGTGAAATTCTTTTCACCAGCATGAGCAATGACGGGACAAAGAAAGGCTTTGCCAATAATCCGCTTCGTGAACTTTACAACTTATTACAGATACCAGTCATCGCATCTGGTGGTGCGGGTTCAAAGGAACATTTCAAAGAAGCATTTACTGAAGGCAAAGCTGATGCTGCTTTGGCAGCAAGTGTTTTTCACTTTGGTGAAATTGGTATTCCCCAACTCAAGAATTATCTGAGATCAAATAATATTGCTATTCGCCCGAATTAAATTTTAGTTTTTCCATACACCCCACCTACCTTGCCATGACCGAACTTTCAAAGTTAAATTTCTCCAAGTCAAACGGACTTATTCCCTGCATCATCCAGGATATGAATACACAAGCAGTATTAATGCTTGGATACATGAACGCGGAAGCATTTATTAAAACTCAAAAAGAGAAAAGAGTCACTTTCTTTAGTCGCAGTAAACAACGGCTTTGGACTAAAGGAGAGACTTCCGGCAACTACCTGGAGATGGTTGATATGGTTGCTGATTGCGATCAGGATACATTATTAATTAAAGTAAAGCCACAAGGCCCTTCTTGCCATACAGGAGCCGACACCTGCTTTAATGAAAAAAATGAACGTAAAGGAATTGAGTTCCTGGAGAAGATCGTTCTTGATCGGAAGAAAAATCCGAAGGAAGGCTCTTACACCAACAGCCTTTTTAATTCAGGCATCAATAAGATTGCTCAAAAGGTGGGGGAAGAAGCAGTCGAACTAGTGATCGAAGCAAAAGATAACAACAAAGAACTTTTTGTAAATGAAGCAGCTGATCTACTCTATCATTATACTGTTTTATTAGCCGCCAAAGGTATTCGTTTAGAAGAAGTGGAGAAGGTTCTCAGGGTAAGGCACAACGGGAAACCGGCTAATGATTCGAAGTGATCTGATCAACTCTTTTCGGAAACACTTTTAGATAAGTCATTTTATAGGTGATCGTCTTGCGTCCTTTCATTTCAGCAAGCACGCCATCAAGTATGTCGTCCTGCTCATTGGTAAACGTGAACGAAACTACCTCACCATCCGGTTCTGTGTGTTTATAGATAAATCCATCTCCTTCAGAAAGACTATTAAACTCACCCACTATCGGATAGTCAACCGAAAACTTTTCATCGAGTGAAATTTCCACATATTCATTGCCTGTTCCCGGCACATCCCTGATGATTGCCACACGAGCGTAATTATCTTTTCGCTCAACAGTCTTCTCTTTCTCATTACCTGATAAAAGTGCTTTTCCACGTTTAGTCACAACACACGACACAGAATAGATTCCTTCAATAGTTTCTCCTGAAGTTGTCGTTTTGGAAAGATACCGGTGCATTAGGCCTTCGAAATTAATCTTCTCATAGTGATCCATCTTCATCTTTCTCTTCCGGCCACTTTTTGATTGAGCTTCGGCCAACGAAGAAATGCAAAGAATCAGAAGAACAGCAACGCTAAAATGTAATGTCTTCATATCTGTTATTTTCCCATTTCCTGCACGACAATCTTCCTTTAAGAGCGGTTGGCTTAAACAGCGATTTACCCATCAGCATCCGTACACATTCCTGAATTCCTTCAGTAATCGATGGGTGCGGATGAACGCACTCGGCCAGTTCTTCAATTCCTTTGTCCATCGAAATCAGAACAGCCACGGCCTGTATCGCACTTGACGCGTTATTACCAACCACCTTCATACCCAGAATTTTCATCTGGTCATCGTTCGTCACCAGCAGTTTGATAAATCCCTGAGTATTGCGTTTGGCAATGGCGCGTGGAATACAGCTATAATCCAAAGTCACCACTTTGTAATTAATGGATTTTTCACGTGCCTGTATTTCATTTAAACCAACGCTGGCCACTTCAGGACTAAGGAACATGATATTACTAATATTCTCATAAACCAGTTTGCGTGCCGGGTTTCCAAAAATTCGTTCTACCGCATAACGCCCCTCCAGTTCACCCACGTTTACCAATGAAATATCAGCTGTAAGGTCACCTACTGCATAAATATTAGAGATGTTAGTCTGCGTATCGTTGTCTTCAATACCTCTTTTTGAAATGTTGATGGCTACTTTATCATCCCAAAGCTCTTCCAGGTTTGGAATGCGACCAACAGATACCAGTGCTTTTTCTACATTAAAAATCTCCTTACCCCCATCGGTGTATTCCAATTCGTACTCTACCCTTCTGTTTTTAATTTCCATCCGGATGAGCTTGGAGTTACGATGAATCAACACACCGTTATTCTCCATGTTGCGTTCAATGATCTTCACCACATCTTCGTCTTCAAAGGGAAGAATGCGATCACCTTTATCGATTAAATGAACTTTTGTTTTTCCAAAGCCTGAAAAAATAGTAGCATATTCGCAACCAATCACCCCCGCCCCTACTATCACCATGCTTTCCGGAAACTCTTCCATTCCCTCAATACCATCACTCGTCATCACTATCTTTTCATCAATAGGTAACTCAGGCAGATAGCGAGGTCGGCTACCAGTAGCCAGAATCACATAGTCGGCCCACACTTTCTCTGTTTTTACGCCATTGCTTATTTCTATTTCATTCTGGGTAAGTAAACGTGCAGTGCCTGATTTGAATTCGAGCAAGTTGGAATAATTAGAAGTCTTCAATAGTTCCATATGCTCTTCCAGCATCGATTTACGCTCACTTACCGCCCTGCGTACTTCTTCCTGTATCTCTTTGTAATTGCTTCCTGGCGCCTGTATATTGAAGCGCTTCAGGTTCTTTCGGAAAGCAGAAGCTTCACGGGATAATTCCCACCAGGTTTTAGAGGACAATGCACCGTTGGTCACTCCGGCACCACCCACACGTGACTTTTCAACTATTAAAACCTTCTTTTTGAAATCAATGGCCCGCATTGCGGCAGCGTATCCGCTAGGCCCAGCGCCAATGAAAAGGATACTATTTACAACTTTTTCAGCCTCATTTCAATACCATAATCAGGGCTTTTCAGGAAGGTAAATACCCGCCACCATACACCGGATTCCGCCTCCTCCGTACTTCTCAATCGTGTCAATAGACACAATAAGTGGCTCGGAGTATCGGGTGATCTCATTGAGCTGCCCCGGAAGCAATGAGTGGTATGCTGTCTGAGACATCAGCACAAAAGACTGTCCTTTTCTATTTGTTACTTCAAACATATTACCAGCAAACGCATTCATCTGATGGTAGCTGATAGCCACTATCTTATGACCAGATGATGTAAGTGCATTCAGAATTCTCTCCTGATCATCATCACTTCTAATCGAATCCAGGCACACCGAGGCTACCTTTTCTCCTATCCACATCATCACATTGGTATGATAGATGGGGTTGCCTTTTTCATCTGCCGCGTCAAATACAATCGAAGTATATCCTATTCTATTGCATAGCTGATTCAGCAACTCTTCGTTTGTACGGGGTGACCGGCACGCGAAAGCTGTTTTAGATGCGTGATCAAACACAATACTCCCTGTTCCTTCCAGAATTTTACCACTCTTTTCGTTTTCAGAAATATCGATTACCTCGTTGACTTTGAATCTTTTCTTCAGATCGTCAACGAGATCAGCTCTTCGCTCCAATCGCCTGTTCTCTGCCAGCATTGGATAAAGAATGATTGAACCGTCATTCAGCGTGCTGATCCAGTTATTGGGAAACAGGGCGTCCGGTTTAGCGGGCACATCGGTGTCGGCATAAACAAGAACTTCGATTTCATTTTCTTTTAAAAGTGTAACAACCGAATCAAATTCATTTAATGCACGATTTTGAATATCAACTTCATCGTTTTCCGGCTTGACTTGAAACGCATTAGATCGTGCTGTTTCCGTGTTATAACCAAACGATTTTGGACTTATCAATAGAAGAATTTGAGGCGTAATGAGATGAGCCATTGTCAGTATTAAAATATGTAAATTCGACCAAAATTTAACTGTTTCAGGGTTGGGGCCAATAAGTAAATTGTGGAATTATATCTCTCCTCTAGGGACAAGCCCTGATTACACTACTGCTCAAAACAGGCATGTTATCCTCTGCAACCGCCTTTGTTTTGTCGTAGCGGTGTTTGATTTTCTGCTGGGGATATTACAGGTTATTTATTTTAAACCAGGCGTTACTACCATTGTTGCGTTTGTATGTGTAGGCGTTGCTGCTATCCCCATTCTTCTCAATGCAGCGGGTCATATCAGGGCCAGTCGCATGTTGCTCTGTTTTTTACTACCTCTAGTTCCGATGACTATTTCGGTTTATACCAAATCCTTGTATAAGGTCTCTATCGGAGAATCGCTTTACTATGATTACCGGTATATTTTATTGGGAATCTCCGTGATCCCCGCTATGCTATTTAGTCTTAGTGAAAAGAAATTATTATTTCCTTGTCTTGGCCTGGTACTGGCGTGCTTCATTCTCTTTGATCCGATTCACAACTATTTCCACGTTGGGTACTTCGATGTTCCTCATTCGTCAACAACATATAAGTTCTCCGGCAGCCTGGCGGTGTTGATTTTCATGATCATTGTTGGCTGTACGTTTGTTTTAAAAAACATATACGAAGGATTCGAATTGAAAAATGAAGAATTAATTGAAGAACTAACCCTTCAGGCCGATCGCATAAATGAAAGTCAGAAGCGGCTGCAGGAAGCTAATCACATCATTCAAAATCAAAATGAGTTGCTTCAGCAGCAAAACCGTAACCTCGAATCTGAACTAATTGATAAAAATAAAAATCTTACGGATACCAACGAGGAGTTGATTAAACATAACAATGAGTTGCTCCAGTTTTCTTATACGGTGTCACATAATCTCAGAGGGCCGGTCGCCAGTTTGATGGGATTAACACAGCTGATCAATCGCCATTCGCTGGATAGTGCCAACAAGGAAATCGTAGATCACACTACAAAAGCAATTGAAAAGCTGGACACTACGATCAGGGATCTCGGCAAGATTATAGACATTCGTAACGATATCTTCCGCATTCGCCAGCAAATTGACTTCAAAGAAGAATTCGAATTCTTAAAAACCACTTTTGAAAAAGAGATTATTACCCATCAGGTAAATTTTAAAGAGAACTTCGCTGCACCGTTTCTCTATTCCGTGAAACCGATGGTAATGAGTATTCTTTATAACCTGGTCAGCAATAGTATTAAATACCGCTCACGTGAAAGAGGCCTTGTCATTGAAGTCGCCACTTCAGAAGATGAATCTTACTTCACCATCATTGTAAGGGATAATGGGATCGGCATTGACATCCCTTTTCACAAAGACAATCTCTTCAAACTCTACAAACGATTTCATCAGCACATCGAGGGAAAGGGGCTAGGACTTTATCTTGTGAAACTGCAAGCCGAGGCGTTAAAAGGTGATGTAGCACTAAAAAGCGAAGTCAATCAGTTTACCGAATTCACCGTTCGAATTGCCAAACCGGAAAACATTGAACGTCAGGTGTTTTATCAGGAACCACATGCGCAGATCTTTTATGACGCCCGGCTCAACTGCACTGGAATTGTCTGGAACGGGCCTGTTACCAGTGAACAATATAGAAAGGTATTTGAGCGATGCCTCGAATGTGTTCGTGTCTACCATTCTCCCAATTACCTCACCGACATGACCAGCCAGGGCGCTGTAAATCGCGAAGACCAAAAATGGATGTTTAACGAAATCATACCTCAGGCAGTGAAATATGGCTTAACACGAATTGCGGCTGTACGACCTGACTCCAATGAACCTCTTGTTGCTGAATATGTACAAGGAATCTCACATACAATGAAGCAAGCGGGTATAAATCAGAAATTCTTTGCAACGGTAACAGAAGCATCGTTGTGGCTTGATAAAGAAAATGAAAACGCATCACTAAAAAACAAATGGAATACCTGATCGAACTGGATAAAAAATTATTGGTCTACCTTAATAACTTTCATATTGACTGGCTTGATCCCATCATGCTGCAATTGACCAAAACAGAATTCTGGATACCACTGTATCTTTTTCTGATCTATCTCATTTTTAAAAATTATAGCACGCGAGGTTGGGTTATCATGGCAGGCGTAGCTTTGGCAATCTTGTTGGCTGATCAAATCACCTCTTCAATAATGAAGCCTTTCTTCGCTAGATTAAGACCTTCACAAGAGCCTACCTTACAGGGATTAGTGCACCTGGTCGATGACTATAAAGGAGGTCTTTACGGATTCGCTTCCAGTCATGCGGCAAATACCTTTGCTGTTGCCCTCTTTGTCTGGTTGCTTTTTAGAAAAACTTATAAGTGGATGTTTGTGATCTTTATCTGGGCAGCGTTAATGACCTACACGCGCATCTATCTTGGTGTGCATTATCCGGGAGACATTCTTGTGGGAGGAATGATTGGCTTGCTTAGCGGATGGGCAGGTTACCGTTTCTACCTATACCTTGACAAAAGGATCAAATCACTGAAGCTGGACAATGAAGAAGCGGAGAATAAGACTACTTAACTCCCAATAGTCTCTTCACGTACTTTCCTATTATATCAAATTCAAGGTTTACGGTATTCCCTACTTTGAGTTGATGAAAGTTCGTGTATTCAAATGTGTAAGGAATAATCGCAACGGAGAATGTTCCTTCTTTCGAATTGAAACAAGTAAGACTTACCCCGTTCACTGCGATGGAACCTTTCTCTACAGTGACATTTCCTTCGCTGGGATCATATTCAAAATCAAAAAGCCAGCTTCCATTTTCATCCCTGATCGATTTAACAATGCCTGTCTGATCCACATGTCCTTGCACAAT
>JBGATZ010000220.1:0-7998 GCA_044228905.1 Cyclobacteriaceae bacterium
GTAATGGGCGATAAGACAACCCAGATCCGTGGTGGTGTTGGTGTTTTTGTATCCCGTATTCCTCAGGTGTTGATCTCGAATCAATTGGGTAACAACGGTGTGAACACAGCGCTGGTAACGCTGGGTAGTGCAACTACTCCAAGCAATATTCCATTCCGTCTGAATCCTGCTGATTTGCCTTCAGGCTTCATTAACGCAACTGCCCCTGTTGGTTTTGCTGTAAATGCTTCTGATGCAGATTTGAAATACCCTATGGTGTTGAAAACCAACCTTGCTGTAGATCGTAAATTGCCATTTGGTTTCATTGCAACGATTGAAGGTATTCACAATAAAAACATACAGGCACTTCGTTACATCGATGCTAACTTAAAACCACAAAACGCTGCATTTACAGGCCCTGATACCCGTGAGCGTTTCGTTTATTCAGGTAACTATCCTGGTACCAGCGTTTCTACCCGATTCATCAACTCTCAAGTAAGCAACGTGTTTGTATTGAAGAACACAAGCAAAGGTTACTCGTACACATTTACTGCTAAATTGGAAAGACCTGCAGTGAATGGATTAGGTGGAATGCTTGCGTATACTTATGGAGTAGCAAGAGACATGCAGTCTGTGGGAAGTACGGTGCAGGCGAATATGCCTACTATTTATGGACAGAACTATCTGGCTACCTCTTATGCGGATAACGATTTGCGTCACCGGATTATCGGTTACGTGAATTACAGAAAAGAGTACGGAGGTAAATTTGGCGGAGCTACTACTGTTACGTTAGGTACTCAGGCAATGAGCGGTTCTAAACTGTCTTATATCTATGGAAACGATTTGAATGGTGATGGTCAGGTGAACGACTTGATCTATGTACCAAAATCGGCTTCTGAATTGAACTTTACTGCATTGACTGTAGGTTCAGGTGCTAATGCAAAAACATTCACACCAGCAGAACAGGCAGCAGCACTTGATGCATGGATCGAGGGAGATGAGTATCTGTCGAGCCGCAGAGGCCAGTATGCAGAGCGTAACGCTCAGGCTCTGCCTTGGTTAACACGATTCGACTTTACAATAGCTCAGGATTTCTATGTGAAAGCTGGCGCTAAAGGCAAGCGCAATGCCATTACAGTTCGTTTCGATATTCTTAACGTTGGAAACCTGTTGAGCGATAAATGGGGCGTAGGTTACGCGTCAGTTACAACTCAGCCACTTACCATGGCTAGTGTAAGCGCAGCGGGTGTTCCTTCTTACCGTTTTGCTACTCAAACGATCGCCAATCCTGATGGAACAACTTCTGTTGTTTTAGCAAGAGACCGTTTCGTAAGAAGCATTACGGTAAACAATGCTTGGCAAGGACAATTAACCCTTCGCTACACATTCAATTGATTTTGAATACATTGATTGCTTTGAAAAAGCATCCCGGAAAATCCGGGATGCTTTTTTTATTACTGCCACTTTGGTTGTTCAGTTTAAACGTCCACGCGCAGCAAGATATTTTTGATTCTAAGGGACTCGTAATTTGCGGACATCGTGGAGGATTTTATGAAAACTTTCCTGAGAACTCTTTGAAGGTAATTGACTATGTGATCGGACAGGTTAAGCATTCCCGATTGATACTTGAGGTAGACATTCGGAGTAGTAAAGAGGGTACTCTTTTTATCATGCATGATGAAACGGTAGACCGCACAACAAATGGTAAAGGGAAGATAGCTGAACTTAGTGATGTTGAAATCAGAGCGCTGAGGTTGAAGAATTCCGCAGGAGAGATGACCGATCAGGTTATCCTCTCTCTTGAGGAATTACTCGATCACTTGATTGATAAAAAGGTAGGGCTCATGCTTGATATAAAAGGTAATCTCTTTGAAGAAACGGCTTCACTCATTCTAAAAAAGAAATGGGCAAAACGAAGTGTATTCCTGACGTTCAGACCGGAGCACACCCAACAGCTTTACCAGATCTCAGATCAGTTTACTATTTCCACCCTTATAAAAAAAGAAGAAGATTGGTTGCGGCTTGAACAATTGAACGTTCCATTAAACACACTCATCGCTTATGTTGAGCGTGAAACAGAAAGTAGCCTGATAATTCAGGCCAGGAGAAAAGGATTTCAGATTATGGCCGATGTTAGCGAACATACCACCCATCAGGGAATTTTGTTTGAAAGAGATTACTACAGAGAGCGTTTAAAGAAACAGGAGCTGAATATTCTGATTACTGATTTTCCAATAGAAGTAGATAAAATGCTTGCTAATCGGAATTAAGTAATAATTTAAGTCTCGTTAAACAGACGTTTCATGAAGAAATATTTGCTGTTCATTTTATTTAGTACTTCGATCGGATTGGTTCTGGGGCAGAGAAAAGATGCCCGTGAATTGGGTATAAAGATCGGTGTTATTCCACCCGGTAAACTCAATGCAATTACCGATGTGCCTGGAGTTCTGGTCGGTCACGTTACTAAAATACAAGGGATGTCTGTTCGTACTGGTGTTACCGCTATCCTTCCACATGGAGAGAATCTTTTCCAGAATAAAGTACCGGCAGCCGTTTACGTTGGAAATGGCTTTGGTAAACTGGCAGGTACTACTCAGATCATTGAACTTGGAAATATTGAAAGCCCCGTAATATTAACCAATACACTTAATGTGGCCGAAGGTATTGCTGGTGTATTGGAGTATTCATTATCACAAAAGGGTAATGAACTGGCGCAGTCTGTAAATGCAGTTGTAGGTGAAACCAATGACGGATATCTCAATGATATTCGCGGGAGGCATGTCACTAAGCAAGACGTGATCAATGCGATCAATAACGCGAAAGGCGGTGCTGTGGAGGAAGGAAATGTTGGCGCGGGAACAGGCACGCTGTGCTTTAACTTCAAAGGAGGCATTGGAACGTCTTCCCGCGTATTGCCCAAAGCATTGGGCGGATATACAGTTGGTGTATTGGTGCAGACTAATTTTGGCGGAGTACTTCAGATTGATGGTGTGCCAATTGATGAAGAGATGAATAAATACTACCTCAGGGATCAACTCACCGGTGTAGATGGCTCTTGCATGATTGTGGTGGCTACAGATGCTCCGGTTGATGCCCGAAATCTGGAACGTATGGCAAAGCGTGCCATTATGGGGTTAGCCAAAACAGGTGGCATTGCTTCGAATGGCAGCGGAGATTACGTGATTGCCTTTTCTGCCAATGCAAATGTTCGGATTCCTCATAATTCACAAGACAAGACGGATACTTTTACATTACTACGAAATGATGAGATGTCATCCCTATTCATGGCCACTATTGAGGCAACAGAAGAAGCAATCGTAAATTCGCTGTTTAAGGCAGAGGATATGAAAGGAAAAGATAACCGCGAAATGAAGGCACTTCCGGTGGAGGAAGTATTGAAGATTATGAAGAAATATAATGCCCTCCACTAAAGAGATTATTCTTTTTTCTTTTCAGCCTCTATTTCTTCTTTCACACGTTTCCCGCGTGTACCTTGAAAGCGCTGCCAGAAACTCTCTCGTTTTTTTATGGAAATGAATTCTTTGTTGAAGAAAGAGGTAGTGTCTACTGTGGGTAAGGATTGTTCCATATTTAAAATACCAGGAACCAGGGCGATGCAGGTTACTCCTGGGCAATATTTTTCAGCGAAGCCATCTAACATTCGAGCCTGAAATGGGTCAGTTGCAAGGGCTATCTTTTGAAAGCCCAGCTCCTTCGCCATCTTCCAGGAGTAGTAAACATTTTCTGTGCTGTGCTCCGCTTTTGTTTCTGCAAAAGTATGTTGTGGAGGAATCCCCAATGAATCTGCTATTACTTTCATTGCTGTTCCTTCTACAAAATGAGTATACACGGATGAACCGGAGAAAATAATGTTGTGGGTATAACCACTATCATAAAGATGCTTTGCCCAAAGTATTCGCATCTTCATTACCGAAGTGGTATTCTCTTTTTCGTAGGGAACGCCCGGCACAATGATTACATCGTAGGGCTTGTTCCTCTTCGCTTCTTCATAAGAGTCCTTTGCAAATTTTCTGAACGAACAATACGTCAGCAACAGAGCGATGACAATGAATACATGGAAATAGATGATCACACGAAGCACTTTTTTCAGAAATACCTTCATTGACGGGGATTAATGAAGTAAGATAACGATCAGTGTGATTAAATTGAAATGATGTTATTTGCCCATCAGTTCAATTAGTTTGTTTTCGAGATTCTTTCCTCTCAGATTTTTTGCAATGATTTTTCCGTCTTTGTCTAAAAGAAAACTATTGGGTATGGCGGAGACATTGTATAGTGCAGCGGTTGCGCCAGAGTAACCACTTAATTCAGAAACATTTTCCCAAAGGTATCCGTCTTTTTTAATGGCGTTCTTCCATTTTGTTTCATCTGTGTCGATGGATACGCTAAGAATGTTAAAGCCCTTATCTTTATAGATATTATAAAGTCTTACCAGTGTAGGACTTTCCTGACGGCAAGGCCCACACCAGGATGCCCAGAAATCAACTAATGTATATTGACCACGATAACCTTTTACATCGATCATTTTTCCGTCAACGCTTTTTGATTGAAACTCAGGTGCGGTCGCTCCGATGGCGATGCGCTTTGTGCTGTTTACCTTGCTCACTAGCTGACGTGTTAATTCCGCCTTTGGATATTTTTTTTGAAGAGCCGCTGCCATCGCATCCATCAATGCAATGTCATGATCGGCATGCCAACGCATGGTGTGGTGAACAGAAGCTAGTGAATTCAGAAAGAAGGGTTGCTTTACCCACTCTCCTAATTCTGCTTTATAATTCTCAGAAGCTTTTTCGTGCTCCACATTCCAGTACTCGATTCTTGCTTTATCTCCGCTCTTCACGGCCACTGCTGATGAATCATAGGTAGGCTGAAGCCATTTATGAAATACTTTCTTTCTGTTGGTTTCATAATCAATCAGGTACTGAGTATCCACAGATCCCTTACTGATGATCGATTCTTTGCGAATAGTCAGGTCAATTTTATCAGCTGGTTTAATTAATAAGTGGAGCAAACTGGAATCACCGGCACTCAGATTATAAATAGTGGGTTCAGTCAATTGAACTTTGAAAAAAAATGCGCCCGCCTTGTCCATTTTGATTTCCTGAACGGCTTTGTCTTTCCTGGTTTCGTAGTTCATCAGTGTTAGTACCAATGTTTTTCCCGATAAAGAAGACGGAAATGTGCCTTTGATCTGTGCCTCTTGTGCGAAGGAAAATTGAAGAGCGAAAACAAAAAGAGTAGTTAATTTTTTCATTTACTTATTCTGGAATAATAGAACAGGCAATTAAGACAAATTAATAGTGAAAAATGTTCCTGTGTCACCTCAAAAATCAAACCGGCATGGAAACCGAAGCGTCTAATTTTATCAATTAAACAGATTTCGTTATTTTTAAGCAAATGAATCCTCACCGTTGGCTTAAATTTCTTCTCTGCTCGGTTGTTTTTTATTTTATCTCCTGTGGCCCGCCCCGAAGAGAACCTGGAATTTCCACACAACCGGTAGTTCAATTTGATCTGGAACAAATCAGACAACGTGGATACATCAGTGCGATTGTAGATAATAACTCGATGAGTTATTTTATCTATAGGGGCACTACCATGGGCTACGAGTATGAACTACTCCAGCGATTTGCTGAATCACTTAAAGTAGAGCTAAAGATAAAATTGATCACCGGAGTGGAGGAAGCTTTTCATTCACTCAATACGGGAGAAGGTGATGTGATTGCTTTTCCTCTTACCATTAATCAGGAACGAAAAGAGATTGTTTCGTTTACCGATCCGCACTTTACAACCAATCAGGTACTGGTTCAACGGAGACCAGCCGACTGGGCTGCGAATCCTTATCTCGCTGAAAAGAAAATGATTCGTAATCCCATTGAATTGATTGGTAAAGATGTTTACGTAATGAAAGGTTCTTCCTTTAAAAAACGCCTGGAAAATCTTTCCAGCGAAATGGGTGGAGAGATTCTTATTCATGAAGATAGTGTAGCGGCTGAAACCGAGTCATTAATTCATAAGGTAGTAAGTGGTGAAATTGACTATACCGTTACAGATCAGACCATAGCGATGGTAAACGCAGCGTACTATCCGGAGCTTGATGTAAAGACGTTGATCAGTATGCCGCAACAGATTGCGTGGGCTACAAGAAGAAATTCACCATTGCTTCTGGCTGCGCTCAATAATTGGATGGTGGATGTAAAAAAAGAAGGCACGTTTCAGGTAATCTACAACCGGTACTTCAATAGTCCCCGCACGGCACTTCAGCATATGAACAGTGATTATTCATCATTGAAGGGAACTAAACTTTCTCCGTATGATGATGAGCTAAAAGAAGGTGCGAAATTGATTGGTTGGGATTGGCGGTTATTGGCCTCGCTGACTTATCAGGAATCCAATTTCAAGCCGGATCTGGTATCATGGGCGGGGGCTATCGGATTAATGCAGGTGATGCCGGTAACTGGAAAACATTTTGGTGCGGTTGATCTTTATAATCCTAAACAAAATATCAAAGCAGGTGTGCGATTCATTAAGTTTTTAGATACCCAGTGGGAGAAAACAATTAAGGATAAGAATGAAAGATTAAAATTTGTTCTCGCTTCTTATAACGTTGGACTTTCCCATGTTCTGGATGCACGCAATCTTGCCAAAAAGTATAACAAGAGTCCGGAAAAGTGGGAAGATGTTGAGTATTTCCTTCTTCAAAAATCGGATCCGAAATATTATCGCGATGAAGTCGCTGTAGCAGGCTATTGCCGTTGTGAAGGTCCAGTGCTTTATGTGAAAGAAGTGCTCAATCGTTTCGAAGAATACAAATTACACTTTGCCTGATCAGAGCTGACTGACAATTTTTTCAAAGTCAAGTTTTTCCCAATTCAATTCAATTCCTGGAGTCTTCATGACCTCATCCATGATTCTCTTTTGCTTTTGCCCGGTGGCGTAGGCAACTGCATATGGAATGTTTTCATTGAAAGTAACCATCGAATAAAGCGGAATCCATTTGTCAGGATACAATGAATTTATTCTGGATTCAATTTTCTTTCGCAGAAGAAATTCAGGATCAGCGACCAGATCACGCATCTCGACAAAATTGTCAAGGGCCAATTGAGCGATAGCGTCTGTATTCGGTTTTCTTGAAGATTGAAATTCAGGAAGCACTTTAGTCCAATCGTCTTTATATTGATTTAGCAATTGATTCAATACAAAACAATCTTCAAAACCGGCATTCATCCCTTGTCCATAGAAGGGAACAACTGCATGGGCAGCGTCACCGATTAGCAGCGTATTATTTCTAACCCATGGAAAGCATTTCATTGTTACTAAAGATGAAGTGGGGTTGGTATTGAAGTCATGCAATGCATCGGGCATTAGAGCCACCGCATCGGGAAATGTGGTATTAAGAAACCGCTGAACATCTTCATTTGTCTTTAATGAATTGAAGGAAGGTGATCCTTCAAAAGGAAAGAACAATGTACAGGTAAAGCTTCCATCTGGATTCGGTAATGCAATCATCATGAAGCTTTCGCGTGGCCAGATGTGCAGTGCATTTTTCTCTAATTGAAAAATGTCATTGCTTCCTGCTGGAATATGAAGCTCTTTATAACCATGATCGATATAATCCTGAGATAGATCGAACCTGTCAGTGAATTGCATGGAGTGTCTTACTGCTGAGAATGCACCATCTGCACCGATGATGAGATCGAACTGTCGACTGTCTGACAGGCCACTGTTGACAGTTGACTGAGGTCTGTGGACTGTTAATAAAGTGTCATTAAGATTTACGTTCTCAATTCGCTGATCAAATAGAAATTCAACGCCCAGATTTTCAGCCGCAGTCATCAGCACCTTATTCAATCCGCCACGCGAGACAGAATTGATGAATTGACCTTCTTTGCCGTAAGGAAGAAAACTGAGTTTACCTTCACGATCATGCATCATCCGGCCGTGCATGGGAATGGCGGTTTTCTTTAATTCGTTTGCTAATCCCACTTCTGCCAATGC
>JBGATZ010000221.1:0-8206 GCA_044228905.1 Cyclobacteriaceae bacterium
GTAGAGCCTTCCGGTGCAGTAGGAGTGGCGGCAATGATCGAGAACAAAACTTCCTTTAAGGATAAGACCATTGCTGTTATTTTATGTGGAAGTAATCTCACAAATGAGCAAATTGATAAGTGGATTAAATAAGAAATAGGAACTATGAGTTATAAAGATGCAACAGTATCAGAGGTTGATCAGGCATTAAAAGAAGCACAGGTTGCTTTTTTTTCGTATAAAAATCTGGATGGGAAAAAGAAGGGAGCATTTCTTCGTGCGATTGCAGATGAGATCGAAGCGTTGGGAACGGAATTGGTAACCACTGCAATGAAGGAAACCAATCTACCGGAAGCACGCATCATCAATGAAAGAGGCCGTACTACAGGACATTGCCGCATGTTTGCTGCATTGGTTGAAGAAGGATCATGGGTTGAAGCACGCATCGATACAGCTGACCCCAATCGTACTCCTGCACCTAAACCGGATTTAAGAAAATTATCAGTAGCTCTTGGACCTGTGGTGGTATTTGGTGCTGCCAATTTTCCATTGGCTTATTCGACAGCAGGAGGAGATACCGTGTCAGCATTGGCCGCGGGGTGTCCGGTGATTGTGAAAGCTCATCCTGCTCATGCTCAAACTTCTGAGTTAGTTGCCAAAGCAATTCATAGAGCAGCTACAAAAACAGGAATGCCTTCCAATGTATTTCAACATCTTCATGGATCTGGTTTTGAAGTAGGTAAGGCATTGGTTCAACATCCATTAACAAAAGCAGTGGGCTTTACAGGTTCACTGGCCGGAGGCAAAGCATTATTTGATATCGCTAATCAACGACCTGAACCTATTCCTGTCTTTGCAGAAATGAGTAGTATTAATCCGGTTATTTTGCTGCCTGAAACATTAAATAAGAATGCAGATAAAACAGCAGCCACATTAGCAGGATCAATTACACTTGGCGTGGGACAATTTTGTACCAACCCGGGATTAATTATCGCGATTGAGAACGAAGGATTAGAACGATTCATTAAAACATTGAGTGCTGAGATACAAAAAACTATACCGGCTACAATGCTTCATCAGGGTATTGCTGATAATTACTCAAAAAAACTGACGCAGGCATTAACACAGAAGGGAGTGAAGATAGAAGGACAATCATCTGCTGATGGTTCTTCTGCACAAGGAAAGCCTGTTATTGCTTCAGTTCATGCTTCTGAATTCCTGAAGAATCCTGCATTGGCAGAAGAAGTATTCGGACCTTTCTCACTGATCATTCGTTGTGCAGATCTGGATGAGCTGCATACCGTAGTTACTCATGCGCATGGTCAATTAACGGCTTCAATACCGGTGTGGAAGTAAATGCTTCCATGCAACATGGTGGCCCTTTTCCATCTACTACCGATTCCCGGTTTACTTCAGTAGGCACAGATGCTATCAAACGTTTTGTTCGTCCTGTTGCCTTTCAGAATTTTCCAGATTCACTGCTCCCTGCTGAGCTGAAGCAATCCAATCCGTTAAACATCTGGCGATTGGTGAACAGCGAATGGAAGAAATAAATCCAAATGAAAAAGGCTGCCCTTTGGAGGCAGCCCTTATTCACTTTTAACAAATTGTATGGCAATTATTTCTTGCTTACGGTAGCAAACTCAGCTACTGTTTTTACTGTCTTGATAATGCGTGCCGCTACTTTGTATGGATCAGCAGCAGAGTTTGGCCTGCGATCTTCCAGCCAGCCATGCCATCCGTTTTCAACGGTAGCAATCGGAATGCGGATTGAGGCACCGCGATCAGAAACACCATAGGAGAATTTATCTATGGATTGTGTTTCATGCTTACCTGTGAGACGTAAATGATTGTCTGCACCATATACATCGATGTGCTCTTTTACAACGGGAGCGAAGGCATTACATACGGTATCATAAACTTCTTTGGAACCTGCTTCTCTCAGTAATGAGTTGGAGAAGTTAGCATGCATACCTGAACCATTCCAGTCTGCATCTACGCCCAATGGTTTGCAATGCCAGTTGATGGCTACACTGTATTTTTCGGCAGTGCGTTCAAGAAGATAGCGCGCAATCCATACCTGATCACCTGCGGCTTTGGCACCTTTGGCAAAGATCTGAAACTCCCATTGTCCCGGAGCTACTTCTGAGTTAATTCCTTCTACATTAATACCCGCAGCGAGCGCATAGTCGAGATGTTTCTCGATGATCTCACGACCGAATGCATTAGCTGCACCCACAGAACAATAATACTGACCTTGTGGAGATGGATCTTTGTCCGCAGGAAATCCAAGAGGTTTATTTGTTACAGGATTCCATAGAAAGTATTCCTGTTCGAAACCAAACCAGAAGTCGCGATCATCATCTTCTATTGTTGCACGTCCATTCGTGGCGTGAGGTGTTCCATCTGGGTTGAGTACTTCGCACATTACCAGGAACGCATCTTTACGTGCCGGATCGGGGAAGATGGCTACGGGTTCAAGTAAACAATCAGAAGAGCGACCAGTTGCTTGTTCAGTAGAGCTTCCATCAAACGACCAAACGGGACATGAATCAAGCGTACCATCGAAATCTTTTACAATTTTTGTTTTGCTTCTCAGGCTTTGAGTAGGATGATATCCATCAAGCCAGATGTATTCAAGTTTAGTTTTACTCATAATATTTGTTAATGTTAAAATTTACCAATCTGATTTTTTTAATGTCGCGACAGGAGCGGAAGCAGGCGCTTCGGTTTCTTTTTCAAGTACTCTGGTTTTTAATATTTTAATTTCATCCATTGCTCTGCCGTAAGCAGTCATGCGGTGATGATTCCAGTTTTTCTGCCAGCCACTCGCTTTCGTTTCTTCCAATGGTTTCTTGACCCCGGTCTCAGCATATTCGTAATTTCTGTTTTGTTTATACGGATGAAAAACAAAATCAGTAAGTACATAACGATAGCGATTGTCTTTCATCTCAATAGCGAGCGAATAGGTTATTGCTCCGGAAATTTTAGTAAGAACTCCACTTTGTGTGTAGACCAGGTACCGGAAATCAGCACTTACTTTTGAATTGATCGAATCTTTTTCGAAATGGCTCATCTTATTTTTAACCTTCTTTTTGCATCCGGAAAGCCAGGAGGAAGCATTTTGAAAAAGCTCTTCTTTCTTCATTGAGTCCACCTCAATTACTTCCATAAAAGTGATTTTACTTGATTCATCCTTTGGAAATGGCTGAGCATGTATTTCAATGGTAGTTGAAATACCGGCAATCAGAATCAACGTTGAAAGAAGAGTTTTCTTAATCATAAATTGATTTTTAATATTTATAAATGAAGGCCATGCCAAGCGTCTGTTGTCCTTTCTGAGCACTTCCATCTTTTCCTTCATAGTAATCTTTGTCGGCTGTATCGATTCGCAACTCCGGTTTAAAGATGACCCGTCCATCGGCTACAGTGATTGGAGCCGTAATTGTTAACGAGGTGTTCTTCGTTCCAATGTAACGCACATACTTGTCATCATTGAAATATTCATAACGAACACCTATGCCCACTACGCTGCTGATCGCATAGTTAGAATAGATCGCAGCGCCACCCCAGGTTGGCTTGGTCGAACCGTAAGCTGCGGTGATAGCTGACTCATCAGTTCCGCTCACATTGAACTGATAAAATCCGTAAGCTGCGTTTAATCCAACATAAAACTTATCAGTGATCTGATAACCCGTGGTAATGTCAAACAAGCTGCGGTTGTAGTTCTCAAGGAAAGTACCGGCACCAATAGTAGTCAGGTAAGTGTCGTCACCATGCCCGCCAATGTAGTTCAGATATAGATTCCAGCCTTCAGCAGGTTTAATGTAAAGCTGAGCAACGACTGATTTTTGTTTGTTGTTATCAAACAGGTTATCCCAGTTGTTAACCAAACCAGCCATCAAGGTCACTTTGTCGCTGAATACATAATTGACTTTTGCGCCAATGTGATAGAAGGGACCGTTGTTGAATAAGTTAGATAAGGAGTAGTTGTAGTTGATAGGAGCATCAATTACTTCATAACCAATGTGAGTACCGAACTGACCAACGGTAAAACTTAATTTCTCTGTAGCCTTGTAAGTGAAATAAGCCTGCTTGATTGCAGCTGAAGTACCATATAATTGACTCATGTAGTTGGTACTTGGTCTCCAGAGGTTGGTTGTCCCGGTTGTGTTCCCAAAATTTCCAAGATCAGCATTTGGACCGAAAGCAAGATCAATCACCAGGTCTGATTTGGAATCTGAGTAAGCAAATTTGGTTTGAACCAATCCAAGGGCAAATTGATCCGTAACTCTGTCGAAAGCTCTTCCGGCAGGATAACCAGCATTCAATCCTGTAGGGTTTCCCTGATCCGCTCCCATAAGGTTTCCTGATTGAGGGTTATTGAATGCATGCAGGTAGTAGCTGTCGATGTATCCGGAGATAGTAAGTTTTGGTGGTTCTTCTTCCTTCTTCTCTTCAGTGGCTGCTTCCTGAGCAAATCCAGGAGTTACATAGACACAAAGAGCAAATGCCAGATAAAACAGTAAATATTTTGTTTTCATAGGGGTTGGTTAAGTTTCTTATAATTTTTTTAGTCAAGACGCGGTCAGGGGCCCGGATAAACCGGGCCGATAACAGCAAATTTCTCTATTGAATTCTTAGTTAAACTGAAGCAGTAGCAGGGTAGAGATTTTCTCCATGCTGACTTAAGTCTGATCCTACTTTCTTCTCTTCAGGAGTTATTGTAAGTGGCATAATCAAGTCAGTCAGTTTTAATAAGATGAATGAACCAACCAATGTGAAAGCAACCACGATTACCAATGCAATCATATGTACTTTAAATAACCCAAACTCTCCGAAGAACAAACCATTGCCGGTAGTATTTGCAGCATTTACTGCAGTGTTAGCTAATAAAGCAGTCATGATCATACCTACAGTACCACCCACTCCATGGCAAGGGAATACGTCAAGTGTATCTTCCAATGAAGTCTTTGATTTCCAATGAACCACTACGTTGCTGATGATAGCCGCAAATGTTCCGATGAATAAGCTGGAAGGAATGGTTACGAAGCCGGCAGCAGGTGTAATCGCTACAAGACCAACTACCGCACCAATACAAAATCCTAAAGCAGATGGTTTCTTTCCACGCGCAGCATCGAATAAAATCCAGGCAAGACCTGCAGCAGCAGAAGCAGTGTTAGTAGTTGCGAATGCAGAAGCAGCAAGAGGACCAGCGCCAAGCGCACTTCCCGCATTAAATCCGAACCAACCAAACCAAAGTAGGCCGGTACCCAGAAGAACAAATGGAATGTTAGCAGGAGAGATGGCTACCTTAGCAGCAGCTTTATCTCTCAAATAAATTGACGCGGCAAGGGCTGCAAATCCGGCAGACATATGAACAACAGTACCACCGGCAAAGTCAAGTACACCTAACTTGAACAGGAAGCCATCCGGATGCCAGGTCATATGTGCTAATGGAGCGTAAATTAATAATGAAAACAGGGTAAGGAAAATCACATACGACTTGAAATTTACTCGTTCTGCAAAAGTTCCGGTGATCAATGCTGGTGTGATGATCGCAAATTTCAATTGAAAGAAAGCAAACAACACCAACGGAATAGTAGGTGCCAATGACCACGGTTTACCATCTAATACATTTTGAAACATGAAGAAAGTAGTAGGATCACCAATGAATCCACCAATATCAGAGCCGAAGGCGAGGCTGAAACCAACCACAATCCAAACCACACTGATTACACCCATGGCAATGAAGCTCTGAAGCATGGTAGCGATGATGTTTTTGGTGTCGATCATTCCGCCATAGAAATAAGCCAGGCCGGGAGTCATCAATAATACCAATGCCGTTGCTGCAAGCATCCACGCTACATCTCCTGAGTTGATTCCTTCAGTCTCAATGTGGCTTGGAACTGAAGGCATGACGACCCCCAGAATGCTGACTGCAATGAGTAGTACAAGTAGTACAATTGATTTTTTCATAGAACTGAGTTTAGGTTTTTTAGAAATAGGTTAAATTATTTGATTGGTGAATTTTCCAATTCTATGGTTAAAAAACAAACCATTTTTTAATAAAAAGTACTGTATTCGATTGCAATAGGGTAAAAAGTTAACCTCATTTTAATCTGAGTTTAAACTTTTTCTAATGCATAGGGTCTTTTTTTACCCTATGATTGCCAGAAAGGGGTGACTTATGTGCTTTGGTTGGTGCTTTGTTTTTAGTGAGTTTTGTTCCTGTATGGATTTGTCTTCTGAGAAAAAGATATTCGTCTTTCTCCTGATCTTTTTATCGATTGGAGCAGCTTCTGCGCAGCAGGTGATCAATAAATACCAGGACTTTGAGCTGAAGGAAGGAGAGTTGTACTGGAGATCGATCTATTCATACCCGGAAAAGACGGATAGTCTAAGAGGATCCCTGGAGCAACTGCTTGTATCCAAGTCATTCACCCAAAATGTAACTCAAACCGAAACCGGATATACCGGAGAAATCAAAGCTTACCGGGTGAATTGTAAACGATATGGCAGAAAATACATGAATACCCTCCGCATGTATTGGGAAGGAAACTGGACGGGTAAATTTATTGTGGAGATAAAAGGAGGTAGGTATCGAGTCACTGTCTATGGATTGTATTATGAGATTACGGAAAGTAAGCCCGCTTACAATCGCGTTCCGAGTGGTCCTTTGAAAGGTAAATATATTGATGCAGTGTGCGGAGAGGATTATCTCAGCTTCCGTAAATCAGAGCTAAATCACATGTCGCTGATGAATTTAGCTCTCAAAGATGATGATATCAAAAATCTTAAACTGATCAAAGGACGATTGGTAGCCATGAGTTCTTTTGGATTTGAGAACATAGTATCTGCTAGTTTATTATGCCCCCGTCATTCGACAACGCACCTTTTGAATCATGACTAAAACGTTCTTCTGTATTGATGCACATACATGTGCAGTAACCCCTGTTCGCCTGGTAGCCGGAGGGTGGTCCTATTCTGGAGGGGAAGAATATGAGTGAAAAGCGCCAGCATTTTCTTCGCGAGTATGATTGGATCAGAAAGGGATTAATGTTTGAGCCAAGAGGTCACGACATGATGAGCGGAAGTATTCTATACCCGCCATCTGATCCGGCCAACGATATTGGTGTTTTATTTATTGAAACCAGCGGTTGTCTTCCAATGTGTGGTCATGGTACCATTGGTACAGTGACTATTGCCATTGAACAAGGTTTGGTCATTCCTAAAACTCCCGGAGTTCTAAATCTGGAAGTGCCGGCAGGATTGGTGCGTATTGAATACAGACAAGAAGGAAAGAAAGTAAAATCAGTTAAGATCAGGAATGTGAAAGCCTATCTGGCTGCAGAAGGTATCAAAGCTGAATGTCCTGATTTGGGTGAGTTGACTTTGGATGTTTCTTATGGAGGAAATTTTTATGCGATTGTAGATGTACAAAAGAATTTCAAGGGAATCGAGCATTATACGGCTGATCAGCTGATTAGCTGGAGCAGAGAATTACGAAAGGACATCAATAAGAAACATACTTTCGTTCATCCGGAGAATCCAACGATCAACAGTTGCAGTCATATTCTCTGGACTGGTAAAACAATCGATCCGAAGTCAACGGCACGCAACGCAGTATTTTATGGAGACAAGGCCATAGACCGTTCCCCTTGTGGCACAGGAACTTCTGCACGTTTGGCTCAATGGTATGCTAAAGGAAAGCTGAAACCTGGTGAAGAGTTTATTCATGAAAGTATCATCGGGTCTAAGTTTATTGGAAGGATTGAAGAAGCCACAGAACTGAATGGCAAACCTGCGATTATACCAAGTGTGGAAGGCTGGGCAAAAGTATATGGATATAACACGATTACGATCGATCCGGATGACGATCCGTACGCATATGGGTTTCAGGTGATTTAATTACCGATCCTGGATTCTGGATACTTTTTACTTAGTTCCGGAATCCAGGATCCAGAATCTAATAAAAAGAATGAGCAGGATTGGAATCATTGGCGGAGGAATCATAGGCTTGTCCTCGGCTTACTATCTCAATAAAGCAGGCTATCAGGTAACTGTTATCGATCAGGGTGATCTGAAAGATGGCTGTTCTTTTGGCAATGCAGGAATGATTGTTCCTAGTCATTTCATTCCGCTTGCTACTCCCGGAATGATCAGCAAGGGAATCAAATGGATGTTCAGCTCTACCAGTCCCTTTTTTGTTCGCCCACGATTAAAT
>JBGATZ010000222.1:0-8544 GCA_044228905.1 Cyclobacteriaceae bacterium
CGTAGCGGTTTCCATATCGATGGCCATCGCGCGTATCTTTCTCAGGTATTCTTTAAACTCTTCGTCCCATTCCCACACTCTGCGATTGGTGGTGTACACTGTTCCCGTCCAGTAATCCTGCCCATAGTCACGAATGGTAGTCGAGATTGCTTTCTGTAAGGCGAACGCAGGAAGCGCAGGCACTTCAGGGGGATAGTAGTCATTGGAAGTACCTTCACCACGAATACCTGCAATCGGAAGGATAAGGTCTCCGAGCACATTTTTCTTTTTTAGCCCACCACACTTTCCGAGAAACAAACACGCTTCCGGCTGAATGGCTGACAAGCAATCCATGATGGTAGCCGCGTTGGGGCTTCCCATCCCAAAATTGATAATGGTGATGCCCTCTGCGGTAGCATTACGCATGGCGCGGTCCGTCCCATTGACTTCTACGCCATGGATCTCGGCAAATTTCTTGACGTAATTATCGAAGTTGGTAAGGAGGATATATTTCCCGAAGTCTTTCAATGGTAGGCCGGTGTATCGTGGTAACCAATTCTCTACGATGTCGTGTTTAGTTTTCATTATCAAATGATTTATTTTGAGGAGTGTTTAAGCTAAATCTTCCTTCGTTCACTCCAACCCTAAAAAAAGAGGAAGGAAAAGTATGGATTTTTGACATCATACGAAAGAAGCACATTGTATTAACTCCGGAGGAATGGGTGCGGCAGCACTTTATTCACCACATGATCAACGAGTTGAAATATCCGAAATCGTTATTCCGGATTGAAGGAAGTCTTACCTACAACAAGCTGCAGAAGCGTTCCGACATTTTAGTACGCGACCGAGACGGCAAACCGTGGTTGCTGGTAGAATGTAAGTCGCCTTCTATTAAGCTAACGCAAAAGGCATTCAACCAGATTGCTGTCTATAACATGACAGTGGGGGCGAAGTTCATTGCGGTCACCAATGGAATGGTTCATTATTGTTGCGAAGCAGCCAAGCCGGGAGAGGAGGCTAAGTTTCTGAATGAATTTCCTTCGTTTGAATAAAGATGTCCTACATCTTCAAAGATGTAGGACATCTTGCAAGATTATCCCAAAAATTCCTTCACATCAGTGAATGGAAGATTGAACGTTTCAGCAACTGCTTTTTAAACTACTTTGCCCTGGATTACATTCAAACCTTTCTTCAGGTCTGCATTTTCCTGACAGGCTTTCTTCCAGCCTTGTGAAGCAAGCTTCAGCGCATAAGGAAGAGTTGCGTTTGTCAATGCAAGAGTTGACGTGTAAGGAACTGCGCCAGGCATGTTGGCTACGCAATAATGAACGACATCGTCAATGATGTACGTTGGATTCTCGTGTGTAGTTGGTTTACAGGTTTCAATACATCCGCCCTGATCAACAGCAACATCAACGAGCACCGTACCAGGGCGCATGGTCTTCAGCATATCTTTTGTAATCAGCTTTGGAGCTTTTGCGCCAGGAATTAAAACAGCACCTACGATCAGATCATGTGTCTTTACTAAGTCACGTAACACGTAATCGTTTGATACCATTGTGTGAACGTTCTTAGGCATTACATCATCCAGGTAACGAAGGCGATTCAGATTTAAATCAGTAATGGTAACATCAGCGCCCATCCCTGCAGCGATTTTTGCTGCATTGGCCCCAACCACGCCACCTCCAAGAATTAAAACTTTGGCGGGCATTACTCCGGGTACACCACCCAAAAGAATACCACGACCTTTCAATGGTTTCTCCAAATACTTTGCACCTTCCTGAATCGCCATTCTTCCGGCTACTTCAGACATTGGTACCAACAGTGGTAAACTTCTGTCTTCACGTTCAACTGTTTCATATGCTAAACAGATAGCGCCAGTCCTGATCATGGCATGTGCCAACGGCTCATATGATGCAAAGTGGAAATAAGTAAACACCAATTGATCTTTTTTGATCAATGAATATTCCTGTTCAATCGGTTCCTTCACTTTCATGATCATTTCAGCAATGCTGAATACTTCTTCTGCAGTAGGAAGAATCTTACCACCTGCTCCAATGTATTCTTCATCATTGAAACCACTTCCTTCTCCCGCTTTCGTTTGCACATATACGGTATGTCCGCGCTTCACCATCTCCTGCGTACCAGCTGGAGTAAGTGCTACACGGTTCTCATTGTTTTTAATTTCTTTGGGTACACCGATGATCATTGAAATAAAATTTTAATCTTTAATGTTTTTAAAATGCCATTGGGCCTTTCGAAAAAGCCGGGGCAAAGATAGCATTCGGTTACGATTGAAGTAACACAAAGACTTTTTTTAGATATGAATGACAATTCACTCTACGCGTTTTACGGTTCCCTTCGGAAAGGGATGGAAAATCATGAGCGCTATCAGACAGCATTGGATTATCTCTTTTCAGCCCGTTTAAGTGGATTTAAACTGTATTCCAGAGGAGAATACCCGTGTATCACAAGATCAAACCAGAGTGATTCTGTAGTGATAGAAGTATTTCGCGTCACTGATTCTGTGGTGGAAAAGGAAATTCATGAGATGGAGATTGAAGATGGGTACTTTTATGATGAAGTATTGATCAATGAAAAGAAAATTGGCATCTATCTTTTTGAAGATGTAAAGAATTTTAGTGAAGTAAATGAAGGAGATTGGGTTGCTTTCTTTCGTCAAAGAACAATGTAACTTGTATTTTATTCGGTTGCCTTTTTAGGCTTTGAACGCCAGAAGGTTTTCTCTATTTTTGAACAAAACAGATGTTAGGAAGGTGAGCCAGACGAAAACAATAAAATCAGGAATCTCAGCAAAGAAGGCATCGGTTGCCCTCGCTGATTACCGTCTGGCGTGCGAAAGCCGTGAGGCAAGCTTACTTGGCCGCAAGGAGGTATTCATGGGGAAAGCCAAGTTTGGAATTTTTGGTGATGGCAAAGAGCTTGCTCAGATTGCCATGGCCAAGGCATTTCAACCGGGTGACTTCCGCTCGGGTTATTACCGTGATCAAACGTTCATGTTTGCTATTGGCGAATTGACCTTGCAACAATATTTTGCTCAGCTCTATGCACATCCGGATGTCAATGCTGATCCTGCTTCTGCGGGTAGATTGATGAACGGGCATTATGCCACGCGCATGCTGGATGAAAGCGGAGCACTGAAGGAACTGTCAAAATTAAAAAACAGTAGCGCAGATATTTCACCAACCGCAGCGCAGATGCCACGATTGGTAGGATTAGGTTATGCATCCAAACTGTTCAGAGAAAATAAAGAGCTTGCAACGTTCACCAACCTGTCTGTGAATGGTAATGAAGTGGCTTTCGGTACGATTGGCAATGCATCCACATCAGAAGGAATGTTCTTTGAAGCGATCAATGCTGCAGGTGTATTGCAGATTCCAATGCTCATGTCGGTGTGGGATGATGAATACGGAATCTCCGTTCCTAAAGAATATCAGACAACGAAGGGAAGTATCTCTAAAATCCTGGAAGGATTTCAACGTACGAAGACAGATAAAGGATTTGAAATACTGGTCGTTAAGGGCTGGGACTATGAAGCATTGATCAGCACGTACGAAAAAGCAGCAAAGATTTGTCGTGAAGAACATGTGCCGGTATTGGTTCATGTAACGGAGATGACACAACCACAAGGTCACTCTACTTCCGGTTCACACGAACGCTATAAGACAAAAGAAAGATTGAAGTGGGAGGCAGAGCATGATTGCAATCGCAAAATGCGCGAGTGGATTCTCGATCAGGAGATTGCAACTGTTGAAGAGCTTAATACATTAGAGAAGGAAGCTAAGGCAACAGCAAAAGCTTCAAAAGATTCCGCATGGAAATCGTTTAATGTCGATATTCAGCGAGAGCAAAAGAGCCTGGATAAAATTCTGGAACAGGCAGCAATTATCCGACCTGCGATTAATGAGATCAGAGAAGAATTGGGTAAAACAATAAACCCTCTTCGCTATGATGCAGTTAAAGCAGCAAAAAAAGCGGCCCGTCATCTGATAGGTTTAGACGATTCAATCCGGACCGAATTAACAAACTGGATTGAACGCAACGAGAAGGAAAATACAGAACGTTATAGTTCACATTTATATAGTCAATCAGAATGGTCTGCATTGAAAGTACCCGCTATTCCGGCAATCTATTCTGATCGTTCATCTTTGCTTGATGGACGTGAAATACTTCAGGCATGCTTTGATGCTGCCCTTCAGCGTGATCCGCTCATCCTGGCATTTGGTGAAGATGTTGGTAGAATTGGTGATGTAAATCAGGGCTTTGCAGGTTTACAGCAGAAATATGGTGAACATCGTGTGACAGACACGGGTATTCGTGAATGTACTATCATTGGGCAGGGAATAGGTGCTGCACTTCGTGGACTGCGTCCCATTGCGGAGATTCAATACCTGGATTATTTCATTTATGCGTTACAAACTTTGTCTGATGACCTTGCTTGTTTGCAATACAGAACCAAAGGCGGACAAAAAGCACCATTGATAATACGTACACGCGGACATCGTCTTGAAGGCGTATGGCATGCGGGGTCTCCTATCGGAATGATCCTCCATAGTCTTCGGGGTATTTATGTGCTTGTGCCTCGTGACATGACGCAAGCGGCAGGATTTTACAATACGATGCTGCAATCCGATGATCCTGCATTGATCATCGAATGTCTCAATGGCTATCGTTTGAAAGAACGCATGCCTGATAATGTTGGCGAATTCACAGTTCCGTTGGGTGTGCCGGAGATATTGCGTACGGGAAGCGATGTAACCATTGTTACCTATGGATCAATGTGCCGTATTGTGATGGAAGCAGCGGAAGAACTTCAGACAGTTGGAATTTCCTGTGAAGTAATCGATGTACAGACATTGTTGCCCTTTGACAATGCACACAGCATTGTAGAATCTGTCAAGAAAACCAATAGAGTTGTATTTGCTGACGAAGATGTGCCTGGTGGAGCTACTGCTTTTATGATGCAGAAAGTAATGGAGGAGCAGGGTGCTTATGCATTCCTGGATTCGAAACCGTTAACGATCACCGGAAAAGAACATCGCCCTGCATATGCATCGGATGGTGATTATTTCTCCAAGCCAAATCCGGAAGAAGTATTTGATAAGGTTTATCAGATGATGAGAGAGTCTGATCCTGATCGGTACCCGGAATTGTATTGATCTGATTATTTGATTGAACTCAAAGTAAACGTCTCCGTTTCGATTACATTACTTTTATTGAGTTTTCGATCCTGGATCTGTACACGCAACCTCATCGGTTTGCTGCCAAATACCAGCTTGAATCCGCACTCCGTTATGTTGTAGCGTATCGTCTCTTCCAGTGGAGTATCTACTGAAAGATCTTTTGATAAGATAGGGAGACGGCCATTATAAGTTGGGATACATAACTCTTTTCTGGGTCATATTCTCTGAATGTAGCTGGATCAGTAATACCCGTATCATAGTAGAATCGCACGAAAATATTGTATTGATCAGGATTTAGCTGGAAGTACAGCGTATCCACAGCGGTAGAGGTTGGAGGAGTTCCCCCTGTTTTTGTGAGGATATCCCAATTGGTACATTCCGTGATAGAATTAAAATTGGGAAGTGTGTCAAATGGAGCTGTTTTCCTGAGCTATAACGAAGGTAGGAGGCCAATTTAGGATCATTCAAAGCAACTGACCCATTTTTCGGAATCTTATTACCACTCTTATCGAAGTAAATGCGTTCCGCATAAGTTTGGATTGCCTGTCATCGGCATCAGATAATCCGATATCTCCATCACCGTCTTTGAATTTAACTTTGATAACCAACGTGTCAGGTATTGTTCCACCACCTGTAAGGTGGAAGCGTGGCGCCATCAGGTACATCCACAAATCGGATACTTTCAAATTCAATCTTAGGCTCCAGGGGGTACTCCGGAGGACTAAAACAGGAAATGACAAAAGCAGATAAAAACAGTCCAATGCTCAGCCTCCGAATCATCTTCATTATCTAATTTTAACCTCCGGTAAATTACTCAACGCTTGCACACATTTAAAAGTTTTGAAGAGGTTTTGTGGAGAATAAACGACCAATCGTTTGAAGATATTGCCATTCAGCTCTTTCGATTTCAGGCAAAAAATAACCCAGTTTACAGTAGTTATCTTCATCATTTAAATGTTGATCCGTTATCTGTTCAATCTACTATTCAGATTCCTTTCCTGCCCATCTCTTTTTTTAAGACACAGGAAATAGTTACCGGGACGTGGAAACATGAAGAAATATTTACAAGCAGTGGCACCACAGGGATGGCAACGAGCAGGCATCTTGTTCAGTCGTTGTCTTTCTATCAGCAACATTCGGAATTAATCTTCAACGATTTTTTCGGGCCTCTTTCCGATTACCATATTCTTGCGCTACTTCCGTCATATCTGGAAAGGGAAGGGTCATCTCTGATTTATATGGTCGACTATTTTATCACTAAGAGTTTGTCTCCTCATTCCGGTTTTTATCTCCATAACACAGATGAGCTGTTGCGGAAAATAGAGAAAATTAAAGGAGATGGCCGAAAGATTTTACTCCTTGGAGTTTCTTTTGCTTTGCTTGACCTGGCTGAGAAAGCACAAATTGATCTTGGTGAGTGTATAATCATGGAAACTGGCGGTATGAAGGGAAGACGGAAAGAATTGACCCGTGAAGAACTTCACAGCACGTTGAAAAAACAATTTAATGTGGAACGGATTTATTCCGAATACGGAATGACAGAATTGCTTTCACAGGGTTATTCACTTGGTGAAGGTGTTTTTAGCCTGCCAAAGTGCATGAAAGTACAAATCCGGGACTTAAATGACCCTTTTTCCCATCAAGAAACCGGTAAAACGGGCCTGATTAATGTAATCGACCTGGCAAATATTTATTCCTGTGCTTTTATTGAAACTCAGGATTTAGGCAGAGTATTCCAAAACGGTAATTTTGAGGTACTTGGACGAATGGATAATAGTGATATTCGTGGATGCAATTTACTGGTTGGATGAACGTTATATTCGTTAAGCCTTTGTTAATTGTCTTCAAGGCTTGTTTTGGTCTGAAAAGATTAATAGATTTGTTGATATCAATTTCACTGTTATGAAAAGAGTTTTAGCATTTGTTGCACTTGTAGCGTTTCGTGAAGAAAGCTACTGGCGAAAACAGAATCTGATTTACAGATACTTTTTCACGTCTTTCTCTTCGATTGTATCTGCGCTCATAATTACGAGCCGTTCCACTACGTTTCTCAGTTCTCTTATATTTCCTGTCCAGGAATGATTCTTTAATTCCTTGAGTGCTTCTGCACTGATTGATTTTTTCTTCGACCCATATTCTTCCGCAATCACACCTAAGAATTTTTCAACCAGATCATTAATATCTTCTTTACGATTATCTAATGCCGGTACTTTAATGATGATCACACCCAGGCGGTGGTAAAGGTCCTCGCGAAACCGATTCTCAGCGATCTCTTTCTTTAAGTCTTTATTGGTTGCGGCAATTACCCGCACATTCACGGCAATATCTTTCTCACCGCCCACGCGGGTTATTTTGTTTTCCTGCAATGCTCTCAAAACTTTGGCTTGTGCCGATAAACTCATATCGCCAATCTCATCAAGAAAAATGGTACCGCCATCTGCCTGTTCAAATTTTCCCAGTCTGGATTTTATTGCAGAAGTGAAAGATCCTTTTTCATGACCAAACAATTCACTTTCGATTAACTCTGAAGGAATGGCTGCGCAGTTTACTTCTATGAACGGAAAATGAACGCGGTTACTTTGTTCGTGAATGCCACGGGCAACCAGTTCCTTACCGGAACCATTGGGACCGAGGATCAAAACGCGTGCATCGGTGGGAGCCACTTTTTCCATCATTTCCTTCACTTCCTGCAGTGCAGGGGAAGATCCGATCATTTCGTATTTCCTGGAAATTTTCTTCTTTAATGTTTTTGTCTCCTTGCTGAGTAAAGTCTTGTCAAGCGCATTTCGCAGAGTAATGAGAAGGCGATTAAGATCAGGCGGTTTTTGAAGAAAGTCATAAGCGCCCAACTTTGTTGCATCTACAGCCATTTCGGTGGTGCCGTGTGCTGAGATCATAATAAACGTGGTTGCAATTCCCTTTTCTTTTGCTTTCTGGAGAACTTCCATGCCATCCATCTTGGGCATCTTTAAATCACAGAAGGCTACGTCAAAAGATTCGGCCTCGAGTAAGGCAAGACCCTCTATTCCATCTTTGGCTTCACTTACTTCCAGCTTCAGTTCTTTTTGATCTTTGAGAATGTCTTTGAGTACAGCACGAATACTGGCTTCGTCTTCAATGAGGAGAATCTTTGGCATGTTCTGTTAGTTGAAAGATTAAAAATAAATAAACCTCCCGCGTTTGTGAAAACAAGAGAGGTTTATAAAAATGCAAGCCTGTAAGCCGGGTTCTGTCACTGACTGTTAGATCAGCGTCTCATCATTTATCTGGCCTCGGTTTCACAACCGGACTCCATCGGCCTACCCGTCACGATATCCGGTTTTACGGATAAGAGCGAGCCGCTCATTTGATCATGACCTAT
>JBGATZ010000223.1:0-8008 GCA_044228905.1 Cyclobacteriaceae bacterium
AGCTGTATGGCAACACGTACCAACTCCTCTTCTAACACCGTATTGGTAATCCTGATCCTGATCATCACATTTCCTTTCTGGATTGCTTTCGGTGCCGCTGCATTCGGAATTATAGCCGGAGTATTCGGAGCCGTTTTTGGCGTGTTCGCTGCCATCTTTGGTGTGTTGATTGGCTTGATCGCCCTTCCCTTCAAATTAATTTTTGGGTGGGGCCACCACCACGATCACGATTGGGGCATCGACTTCTGGCCACACGCTCACCACCACAATGGGTTTACATGGTTGGCCATCATTATCATCATCGCATTGATTTTGAAAAAGAAGGGAAAGATCTAATCAATCTTGAGCTCTACCCGGAACCCTTTCAGATAATTTTTTAAAGCCTGCTCCCAGGTAGTGTCAGCATCCCATTTAGTGCCAAGGAAAATATTTCCGGAGGGAATATGTTTCGCATAAAATTTATAAATCAGGGTTTCTGATGGTATTGCCCGCACTTGTGCTGCTCCATCTGGGTAAGTGGTAGAGACGTAAGCGCTCTCGGCTTTGGTCATATCGTAGCCCAATAATTGTTTGGCGGCAATGCCACGTGTTTGAATTTCAGTGAGTACATATTGATAACCCTTTTTGCGCAGCTCCTCTTCACTCGTTCCGGGAGGAGTAAGTTTCCATTTGAAAGGATAATACTCTTTAAACATTCTGAATAAAATTGTATCTGCTTTTGCCTCGCCAAATGCCGGAACAGCCAGAGCATCAACTTTCAAATCGATAGCGAAGAACTCGGAGCGTCTTCCAGTAATGGCATTTACTTTAATGCTAGTCTCCGGATACTCATTGATTAAAAAGTTTTGTTTCTTCTGACTAATCCATGAATTGCGATAGGCAGTCATTAACATTTCGCGCAGGCTTGTATTCGTTACCAGCCATGCGATCTGATTGGCATCAGTTAGGGAAGGAGTATTATTAAAAGGAGTAACAATCATCCGGTATCCCTTTGCTGTTTTGTCGAGAATGACCAGGTATTTTATTTCTCGGGTTACAAAATAATTGGCATACGCTTTAGTGAAATCACCGCCTGCAAGAATCACGTCTTTTTCGATAAATGCTTCTGTGTCAATTCCAATTTGCGCAAATGTCTTTTGAATCTCTTCAATTTCACTACGCTTTAACGAAGCGTCATATAGTGCAATGGAACGTGTGGCTAACAGATCGCCAGGCACGGTTTCAGTCAGCTGAAGTTTATCGACTAATGCATCCTGAGAATAGCCGCAAACAGAAATGCTTAAAAAGATGAATACAAGTATTCTATTGATGCAGGCTTTATTCAAAACGGGGCTCATTTCAAATTCAAACGTAATACTTAAGACCGTATTTCACAATGCGATAAAAACACCTGTTTCATCAGTACGCATCGGGTAAACTGTTAAATCTGCCGAGCGTTGTGAACATTCACGACCCGTTTTCATATCAAAGACATAGCCATGCCACGGACAAACAATCTCACCCAGATAATTCACCGATCCTTTGCTCAATGACTGGCCGCTATGAGTACACGCATCCTGTACCGCCAGCAATTGATCATCTTTCTTTACCAGACAAATGCGTTTACCTCTCACCACTAATAATTGAGGGCGATTGTTTACCAACCTGCTTTGCATATCGGTTGCGGTATCAAATATCTTTATCCAGTCCACTTTCTCGTTTTGTTAGGAAATTCTTTTTTCTAACTTTCTTTCGAATGACTTAACAAAGATGAAGAAAATCTACTACACCTTTTTTGCTTTACTGATTTATACCTCTCTCACTGCACAGACGGACCCAAAACTTCTAGCCAAAATCAAAGAACAAGCTCAGCAAATAGAGCCGAAGATGATCGAGTGGCGAAGATACTTTCACGAGCATCCGGAGTTATCCAATCGTGAGTTTAAGACGGGAGCAAAAATTGCCGAGCAATTGAAAGCATTGGGAATGGAAGTGCAATACCCGGTAGCAAAAACGGGAGTAGTTGCCTTATTAAAAGGAGGAAAGCCAGGGCCAGTTGTAGCGCTTCGCTCGGATATCGATGGCCTTCCTATTACGGAACGAAGTAGCCTGCCTTTTGCATCGAAAGAAAAATCAACGTTTGGTGGGCAAGAGACCGGAGTAATGCATGCCTGTGGTCACGATGGCCATATGTCTATATTATTAGCTGTTGCCGAAATACTTTCGAAGAATAAAGCAGACCTGAAAGGTTCGGTAAAATTTATATTCCAACCGGCTGAAGAGGGAGCACCTGCAGGTGAAGAAGGCGGAGCGGCATTGATGATTAAAGAAGGTGTGCTTGAAAATCCCAAAGTGGATGTGATTTTCGGATTGCACATTCAATCATTGATTCCTCTTGGACAAGTTTCTTATCGTGCAGAAGGGTTAATGGCTGCAGTGGATGGAGTGGATATTAAGGTGAAAGGAAAAGGGGCACATGGAGCAACTCCCTGGGACAGCGTTGATCCGATTGTGGTTTCAAGTCAGATTTTGTTAGGATTACAAACTATTGTGAGTCGCCAGACCGAGTTGACCAAAGCAGCTGCGGTAATTACGGTGGGGAGCATGCACGGAGGAATCAGAAGAAACATCATTCCGGAAGAAGCTACCATGGAAGGAACGATCCGCACCTTTGATCCCGAAATGCAAAGGATCGTTCATGAAAAAATCAAGAAGACAGCTGTTGACATTGCTGAAAGTGCAGGGGCAAAAGCCGATGTGAATATTCAGATTATGTACCCGGTAACGTATAACGATCCGAAGTTCACGGCAATGATGGCACCGAGCTTAAGCAGAGCTGTAGGAGAAGAGAATGTGAAAGTGATATCACCAGTTACAATGGCAGAAGACTTTTCATTCTTTCAACAAAAGATTCCTGGCTTCTTCTTTTTCGTAGGAGCCAACTCAAAAGACATGAAGCTGGAAAAACAGCCGACTCATCATACTGCTGATTTTATGATCGATGAACGGTGTATGTTGACTGGAGTGAAGTCATTGTTGACGCTTACGTTGGACTATATGAATATGAAAAAATAGTTAGCCACCAAGGCACAAAGACACGATTTTTATTTTATGGAATTTCAAAAGTTGACAGATGCTGAGGAGGCTATAGGCAAATTAATTGTTGATGCTGCCTTTAAAGTTCATTCAACTCTTGGTCCTGGTTTGCTTGAAAGAATTTATGAAGTCTGTCTTGTGCATGAATTAAGAAAGTCTGGTCTTACGGTTAATCAACAGGTTAACATTCCTATGATGGAATTATATTTGAAGAGGGATTGCGACTGGATATTTTGGTCGACAATAAAGTGATTGTGGAGGTTAAGTCCGTTGATCAAGTCAATTCGCTTTGGAAAGCTCAGGTATTGAGCCGCTTGAAATTAATGAAATTGCGACTCGGCTACTTAATCAACTTTAATGTTCCGCTAGCTAAAGAAGGAATCAAAAGAATCATTTTATAAAAATAATATTGTGTCTTAGTGCCTTCGTGGCTAAAATTAATACGAACTATGAAAAAAATATTTCTTCTTTTAATAATAAGCCAGGCAGCATTTGCCCAGGTAACTCCTAAATTACAATCGAAGCTTGATCTGCAAGCGAAAGAGATCGAACAAAAAGTAATAGAATGGCGCAGACACTTTCATCAATTCCCTGAACTATCCAATCGTGAAACAAAAACAGGCGCTTACATCGCAGAGCATTTAAAAAAGCTGGGATTGGAAGTACAATATCCTGTTGCCAAGACAGGTGTTGTCGCTCTTTTAAAAACCGGAAAGCCGGGACCAGTGATTGCCTTACGTGCAGACATCGATGCGTTGCCTGTGACCGAGCGTAATAGTCTTCCTTTTGCTTCGAAAGAAAAAGTAATTTTCAATGGACAAGAGACAGGAGTGATGCATGCCTGTGGTCACGACTCACATATTGCCATTCTAATGGGTGTCGCTGAAATTCTGGTTAAGGACAAAGCTGACCTGAAAGGAACGATTAAATTTATTTTTCAACCTGCTGAAGAAGGCGCTCCTGTTGGTGAAGAAGGCGGAGCTAATCTGATGGTGAAAGAAGGAGTGTTGGACAATCCTAAAGTCGATGCGATTTTCGGTTTACATATTCAATCAATGCGCCCAATCGGAAAGATCGGATACAAATCCGGTGGTATGATGGCAGCTGCAGATACGTACTCGGTAACTGTGAAGGGGAAGCAATCGCATGGCTCTGCACCATGGATGGGAGTTGATCCGATTGTTACTTCTGCAGAAATCATCTTAGGATTACAAACTATCATTAGTCGCCAGACGGAGCTAACGAAAGAAGCAGCAGTAATTACTGTGGGAAGAATTCAATCAGGTATTCGTGAGAACATCATTCCGGAAGAAGCATTTTTCGCAGGAACGATTCGCACACTGGATACCGTGATGCAAAACAAGATTCATGAAAAAATAAAACTGACGGCTACCAAGATTGCAGAAAGTCAGGGAGCAACCGCTGAAGTAGTGATTCGCAGAGGAACCCCTGTAACTTATAATGACCCGGCTTTAACTACTTTGATGGTATCGAGTTTGAATAGGGCAGCTGGTGCGGAAAATGTGGAGGATATCGATGCAGTAACAGGTGCAGAAGATTATGCCTTTTATCAGAAGAAAGTACCAGGTTTATTTGTCTTTGTAGGAGCGATGCCTCCGGATACCGATCCTACGAAAGTGGCTTCACATCATACCCCTGATTTCTTTATTGATGAAAGAGGATTTTTGACTGGCATTCGCACGATGCTTGACCTAACGGTTGATTACATGTATTCCAAGTCGATCACCATTTCAAAAAAGTAAAAATTCTTTGTGTTGCTTTGTGAACTTTGTGTCTTTGTGGTTTAATAAGAAATTGAACCACGAAGGCTCTAAGACACGAAGAGTCACTAAGATTAATATGCTTCAGCAATATCCAGATAGAACCCATTCTGACCTTGTTTGCCAAAGCCCTGATCAACACGTACATTAAGTTTGTCTGTCGTATTAAACATTAATCGTAAGCCAATCCCTGCATTGGGCTTTAGTGAATGATCAAAGAAGGTGTACCATTTTTCAGGAGTCAAAGCAGCACCAGCCCAAACGACAAAGCCAATTCTCTTCCAGACGTTGGCGCGATACTCGGCCTGAAAAGCATACAGGTTTTTATAGCGATAATATCCCGTATAGTACCCACGCATTGTATTTGATCCTCCAATGTCTGCCAGATCTTTGAAGGGAACATCACCCGTATTTGCATTGGCCAGAAATTGAAAGGCGATTGCGTCAATATCACTTAACCACTTTACCGGATAATATTTTCGGATGTCCAACTTATAAGACTCAAAACCATAACTCTTTCCACCCCATGAAGGGTAGAAGTAAAGCAAAGCTTCGAGGTAAAATCCTTTGCGCGGATACACGAAACTATCGCGCGTTTCGATTAGAAACGTTGGAGCAAACCCCTGAATCCAGTATCCATCGTAACCCAATGGTTTATCTTGAGAGAGCGAACCTACGCCTGAATCTACATGTCCGATATTGTTGAAACGAGTGGCAATTCCCCAGTAATAATTCTTTTCTCTCACTTTCCAATAAAAACGAAGATCTGCAGCTAGTCGATTATAACTAATTGTGTCCTTTTTCTCCAATGGTTTTTCAGTAGCGATACCAAAATAGTATTCAGGAAAATAGGTGTAATTGAATTTTCCGGAAAAGATGAATTTGTTTTTTGGTGAATAGATGCGGGTAGATGTTCCCCAATCGTACTGCTTGTTAATAGTGTATAAGAAATAGGTTTGAGCGTATGAACTTAGGGTAATAGAATCCGGCTTTTTAACTGTTTCGAAATTGGCGGCAACCAACGCTCCAAATCCCAATCTTGTTTCCGGAGAATAATAGATAACTGGTAGAGCAGTGACGCGAAAGCGTTTGTGACTCTTTACTGAGTCCTGTGCATAACAAGTGATTATTGACAGAGCACAGAAAAGAAATATTATAAGTTGAGATTTTCTCATTCTTCAACGAATGTACGGAGCAACACGCAAACCGAAAAAATTTCTATCTTTTATGGAATTTGTAAGCTCCACCCTGTGGAATTTACTGTGAACTAAACCTAAACCTATGAAATATACCTTACCCTTTATTTTATTGTTGCTGTCTATTGTTGTGTCGGCACAAAAACAAAAGATCAATCCCAATAAGACAACAGTTATTCAATCCGTTGATAAGCATGAGAAAGAGTTAACGGATCTGAGCGACAAGGTATGGTCGTATGCGGAACCCGCATTGAAAGAATATAAATCCTCAAAAGTACTGGCTGACTATGCTGAAGCGCAGGGTTTTAAAGTAAAACGTGAAGTTTCCGGAATGCCCACAGCATTTATTGCTGAGTATGGATTGGGTAAACCAGTCATTGGAATAATGGGAGAGTATGACGCACTTCCCGGAATCTCTCAGAAAGCTCAGCCTACCAAAGAAGCGTATGAAGCAGGAGCTGCAGGTCATGGATGCGGACATAATTTATTCGGAGCAGGTAGTCTGGGCGCGGCTGTGGCTATTAAGGAATTAATTCAACAAGGAAAAATAAAAGGCACGATTCGTTTTTATGGAACTCCGGCAGAAGAAGCGGTGGGGGGAAAGGTATACATGGCACGCGATGGACTGTTTAATGACTTGGATGTTTGCCTGGATTGGCATCCCGACACGGAGATTGCCGCAAACACTCAAAGCTCTCAGGCAATGGTTGATTGTATTGTTGAATTCAGAGGGAAAGCAGCTCACGCGGCAGGAGATCCCTGGAACGGACGGAGTGCAGTGGATGGTTTGGAAGCGTTCACGGATGGCGTGAATATGTTACGAGAGCACGTGCGCCCCAGCGTGAGAATGCATTATACGATTATGAACGGTGGTGATGTGCCCAATGTTGTTCCTGAGTATGCTAAGATTTGGATGTGGGTTCGCGACAGTAAGCGTAGTGTTGTAGAGGAAGTTTTCGGAAGAGTGAAAGAAATAGCAAAGGGTGCGGCCATGATTGCAGGGGTAGAAGCAACGGTGACCATACAAACTGGTTCGTATGAATTGCTGGTGAACAGAACAGGTGCTGGTGTGCTACAAAAGAATCTCGAATTACTTGGACCTATAACCTATACACCAGAAGAAATTGCCTTCGCGAAAAAAATTCGGAAGTAAGCGGTCAGGAACAAACCGGCCTGGATGGAAAAATCCACGAACTGAAACCAACAGCAGAGCATCCTGGGCGGCTCCACTGATGTGGGAGATATCAGCTGGATTGTACCTGAGATCACTTTGGTTGCGACTACTGCGCCATCGAATACAGCATGGCATGCGTGGCAGGTTGTTGCCTGTGGAGGAATGTCTATTGGACACAAAGGATTACTGCTTGCATCAAAATCACTTGCGATGACAATGGTGGATTTATTTGAGAACGAGCAATTAAGAAAAGATATTCGTAAAGAGTTTGATCAACGCAAGGGAGGTCATATATATAAGACATATATACCGGATGGACCACCACCTATTCCATCTCAGCGATAAAGTGTAATCAAATCAGGGGTTGTAACATAAACCAATCCTACAAGGAAAACGTTACTTCCCCTGATCGATATCTTTTTATTTTAGCTTCTTTCCTGATGCCAGTGCTTCCTGACTCAGTACTTCCTTTACTTTTTTGTTGATCAGTTTACGATCTTTCTTGCTTAGCACATTCATTGCATTCCCTGCAATGGTTTCTTCATGAATGAGAAAATTTTGCGAATCATATACACGGAGAATAGTGTAATCCTTTTTAGTCACATTTGTCTCTACCACCCAATAGGGTTTTACGTTTTGCGCTGAAACCACTTCAACACTCAATATTAATGCTGCGATAATCGTAATAGCTTTCATAACATTTTCATTTTTGATAATGGATACGATGAGCTGATGAAAAGATTTCAGAAAGAAGATTTAAACCTCGGTATTTTAGCCTAAGG
>JBGATZ010000224.1:0-7875 GCA_044228905.1 Cyclobacteriaceae bacterium
ATCGCTATCGTCAAATGCCTTTATCCGAATATAATAGGTTGAACCTAGTAGTTCTGAAAGTATAAATTCCAGGTCTTTAATGTCGGTAATACTAATTACAGTATCCTGAAAATCAATCGTTTTTGAAATTTGCAAAGCGTATTTACTACCTGGGGTTATCGCATCCCACTTGACAACATCAACCACGTTTGATGAGTTGGACGATGCAGTTGTGAGGGTCAAAGCAGGAGATAGAAGTTTCGTATTAAAGGTTCGCACATCAGACCATTCATTTCCTCCTAATGAATTGGTTGCTTTGACACGCCAGTAGTACTTGGTGGAGTAACTCATCAAATTGCTTGATACTGTAAAGGTTGAATCAGCAATATCATTTTTGTCCACGATTAGGGTATTAAAGTCAGCATCCCTGGAAATTTGCAATGCGTAGAAGTCAGTGTCTTTTATTTTCTTCCATGTGAATTTTGGGTTCAATGCCACGTTTCTTACTCCATCGGCAGGCGAAGAAAGCACAACCTGCTGCGGAGTGGTAACAAAACTCCATGATTCAGACCATGTACTTTCTATGGCTGGACTATTTGCCTTGATTCTCCAGTAGTACTTGGTTTTGTAATGCAGACTGTTTGACATTACGAACATAGAATCTTCAGTAGTCTCATTCAGAATCAGGCTGTCAAAATCAGGGTCTTCAGATAATTGCAATATGTAATTATCAGCATAATCCACTTTTTTCCATTTTAAATCCGGCTTCAATGCTACTTTCTGTGCTCCGTCAGCAGGAGACACAAGTTCCACTGGCCGTGGAGTAGTAACAAAACTCCAGGCTTCTGTCCATTCCTCTTCACCCGATTTCCGTATTCGCCAGAAATAGTTTGTCAGATAATCTAACTGTATATCTGGAGCAAATCGATTGGATATGATGTTCGTCTGATCGAGGATTAAGTTTGTAAAATCAGGAGAGACCGATATTTGAAGATCAACTGATTGTGCATTTGAAGCTAGCCATACAAATGTTGGATTAACAGCTACGCTTTTTGCCTTGTTTAATGGGCCAGACCTTAAAACACGATCAGATGCTTTGGCAAAAATTGCTGTCAGCAACGTTTTTTCTTTTAGCTCAATCTGAATCTCATTCGAAGCTAAAGAGTCCGCTTCTAACCATCCTACAAATTGATATCCAGGTTTGGCGACAGCTTTTATATTAACAGGTATGTCTTCAAAATAAATTCCGGTCCATGGATACGGGTTAGCAGGAATTCCCACTGTTGATTCGGTTATGTCTATGGTGTTAAGGCGAACATATCCATAATCGGCATCTGAAACATTGAGTGTAAGCGAATCTTTTTCAGGAAGATTAAAAAATTCCTGAATATGATTTCGTTGGTGAAAAGGACGATAAAGAACAAACTCGTTCATTACCCCAACATAGCTGTTCCATTCTGCCATACTGGCTGGCCCTTTCCAACGGGCAATATGGTTGGGCATTTCAACAATCAATTCAGTTTTTAATCTTTCAATAACCGAACTCATCCTTTCCGGCAAGAAGGTAGTATTAAGCAAATCCGAAAATCTATTGATGAATTGATGCTTAAATGTATCGTTGGTTAACAAGCTGCGAAACAAGAAAGTCGACCAGTCAGGATTAGGCCACTCCGTTCCACCAGGCTTCGCTGCAAATGCCAAGGTGTTATGATGATAGGATGTTCCAAGTCCCAGTCCAAAATCAGTATCTTTCATCAACCATCTCCAACGCCCATCCTGACCAGATGGAACATCTTCCCTGTACGAAGCCTTGTTTCGCCAGTTTATTACGTTGTTCCCTGGCCAGTCAACATTGGCTACAAAAATCTCAGCAATTTGATAATCAATAAAGTTATCAATGTCCATTTGAGTTTTGATATAATTAAAATTTTCAGTGGCCGATACACCATTTGTCTTTATATAATCTATCATACTATAATAATGAAGATTATCTCCTTCTTTAACAGATTCGTTTTCCAATAAATCCACATTTTCAGGATCAACACCGTACCTCGCAGCCAGGTAATTTTTATCAAGGTGTTCCATCGTATTGTGAATGCCCCAGTATTCGCCATTTATAAATACAATAGAAGGCCGATAAGCCTGTGTACCGAAATTAAGATGCTTGACTGATTCCTGAATAGCACCATCTCTAAACATGGTCATTCGATTATCATTACCGGAATTCCTTAAAGTGATTCGCTTGTATTGCAAATCCTGTTTGTCAGGAAAAACCGGATACGACATCGTGGCATTTCCATACTCACTTCTCGCAAACAAACGCAAAGATTTTTCTGCACTTGCCACACTGGTACCTCCTGCAATTTTTGCTCCTACTTGTTGATTTAGTACACGTGAGAAAGTAGTGTTCTCAAAGAATTCAAAGTTTACCGGATACTCGACATCGCGCGCATAATTAGCCGGACCTAACGTACTGGATTCGGCTTCCATGTTTGACAATCGCCATTGATCAAAATCATTGCCAGGGACATAAATTCCATTCTCATAACCAAAAAATAAATCTTCACGAACGCTGATGGATACGATAGGAAGATTATAACTGTTTTGCTCCCGTATAAAGAAAGTTCTGGTCTCAATTGGACCTTTGTTCATATCCTGATCTACCACCCGGGCTTTTACTACTGTTGCCTTTTGCACGGGCGTAAGGGGCATGTAAAACTCGTTAGCATAGATAGCAGAAGAAATGCCAGTAAGTTTATCAGGCTCAGCTGATCGGTCATATACAGATATTGGAGTCGTATAGGTATATGACATGTATGTATTCGTAAGCAATTCACCGAAAGCCTCGCCCGGAGCTAATGGATATTTATTTTTATAAGTATAAGTTTTACCGTTGAGATTGGCCGGATCAGGATCAGAGCCGTCCAGCGTGTAAATGATAGAAATTGTTGGATCTGTGGATGTCAGAGTAAGTTCAAATGGCGCAGCATAAAAACCAGCCGTGTGAGAAAAATTAACTTGTTCAGTCAACTGTATACTTCCTGCAGAATTAGTACTTCCCGGAGTTGGCGATGTAGTTGATGCCCAGCTCCCTGTTCCATCTGGTAAGCGTGCGTAAGCGATATTTGAACTCATCGGTGTTGGTAAAAACTTATCTATCCGAATGTCTTCCGGGGAGGTTAAAACAATTTCTTCCCCGTCTGCACTGATACTAAAGTTGGTGTGAATCGAAGCACCCCCTCTGTTTTTACCTGAAGCCCAAACCAGCATAAACTCACCAGGCTGAATAATACGGGATGGGAATATCCATTTGTAGGGGCTATTCTCATTATCTGATAATCCAAAACCGGTGAGGTCTACAGCTACATTCCCCATATTCAAAATTTCAATCCAGTCAGAATAATCTCCATCTTCATCAACATTGATGGCGCTGTTAGAGGCTATGATTTCATTTAGCCGGATGTCAAAGCCAGTATAGTGGGTGGTGCATGTAAAACTTCGTATCTCAGACCATTCTCCAAATCCTCCTGCATTTTTACCACGAACACGCCAGTAGTAGGTGGCGTTCTCTAAAAGCTGTGCTGAATTTTTTTGATTCAGTGCGGCAATTCCTGTAATATCTGTAATCAAAGAAGAAAAGTCAGACACAGTTGAAACCTGTAGCTGATAATCTGTGGCAGCGCCAGCAGCCTGCCATTGAAAGGTTGGTTTCAAACTTACACCTGTTTCTGTGCTCACAGGAAACAGCAATGCAACTTGATCTGGCAAAGCAGAAATAGTTGTAAAACTTGAAATCGATGAATAGTCATTTAAAGCTGAATGTTTAACTCTCCAGAAATAAGTAGTAGCTGGCATTAAATCATCCGGGATTTGAAAGCTTGGCGATGTTACTCCCTGTACATTAATTACAGGAGCAAGGAAATCATTGGTCGTAGCAACCTGCACATCATAGTCAGGAGTGCCTGAAACATCAATCCAGCTCAGCAAAGGAGTAAAAGAAATTCCAGTGGCAGCTTGAGCGGGCGAGTTTAATAAAATTGATCCGCCCGAGGTAAAAACATTTCCTTCAAGAGTTAGATTATCAAAACGATTATTGCCTACCACTCCACCTCCACCTTGCTCGAAATCGAAACGAAGTGCAAACGCAGAATTATTGTTCACCTCATTGATGGATGAGAAGTCGATTGTAATCAGGACCGGATTTCCATCAGGAACAGAAATAGTCCGGAACGGGAAAAAATCTGTTCCATTTATTGTATAGCTTATCTTTTGTGTGCCAGCTCCGCTTCCTGATCTGCGGGTTTCGTATTTTAAAATAATCTTTTCAAAGCCGGTAGTTGGTAATGTATAAATCAATGATGATCCGATAGGATTATTAAAACGAAGGTGAGACCCAATAGAACTGCCATTACGCGCATTTTCTCCAAAAAAACCCTGGTTACTGTTATCCGCCAGCCATTGGCCAGATCCGACTAAATTGCTCACCAGGAATCCACCATTAAGCGATAATTCTGGTAAAGTAAACCCAGCAGGATTATCAAAATTCCAATAATGTATAAGTGTCAATTCAGGAGCTCTGGTGGTAAAACTCCTGGCTTCTGACCAATCCCAGCTACCAGCAGGAGCATTTACTTTCACACGCCAGTAGTAAGTCACGCCTTCATCGAGAGATGTGGTCAATGAGAATTCCGTGTCAATGATATAATTTTGATCAAGAATAGGAGAACTGAAATCTGCATCATCATCTATCTGCAAATGATAGTTTTCAGCAATTCCAGATAAGGGTGCGCTCCATTCAAAAACCGGAGTGACCTGAACATCTGTTGCATTCTGTTCAGGACTAATCAGAAGTATATTATCAGGGCCGGGAACTGCATTGCCCTCTACTGTTACATTGTCAAACCGGTTATTTCCTACAGTGCCTCCGGCACCCTGCTCAAAATCAAAACGAACTGCAAAATCCGGATTATTATTAACCTGAGGTAAGGCAGAAAAATCTAGGGTAACTACAGAAGGATCTGCATCCAGAACAACAACATCCTGTTTAGCCAAATAGTCAATGCCATTGATCGTATAACTTATTTTTTGAATTCCTGCACCACTTCCCGATCTGCGTGTTTCATATTTAAGAACGACATTTTCATAACCTGTTGTAGAAACGGAAAATATAAGTGAAGCTCCGATCGGGTTATTAAGACGCAGGTGTGCGCCTGCTACATCTGAATTACGTGCATTAAGCCCATTAAAGTTCTGCCCCGTACTATTTGTGAGCTCATTTGGAAGTACAAGGGGTGAAGGAGTTGTACTTATCGATGCAGGATTTAATGAAACAACAGGATCTAGGAGATGAGGGACATCATTAAAATTCCAATAGTGTATCAGCACGTTATCACTACCTATCGGCACTGAAGGGCTTGAGCCTCCGATGGATGTTGTAAACGGAAATGCAATAAGTAAAAACAGGCCAAGGGGTAGATAAATCTTCATCTGTAAACAGTAAAGCCAAAGACAAACTTCAGTATATAACCTGTTAGATCTCAGGCAATTGATAAATTAACCCGCAAGTTATAGAAAAACGAGCAGTGCGTAACGGCCAGGAAAAATTCTAATAACTGTCTAACCCTGGAAGAACACCAAAAAGTGCGCAGTTTGGGGGATCCAAAAACGCCAATTCCCACCTTGCCATGACAGGCACATCAGATAACTGTCTTGAATTGCCTCAAAAAACGAATGTCGTTTTCAGAATAAAGTCTTAAGTCATTAACCTGAAACAATAATTGGGTTACCCTTTCAATTCCCATCCCAAAAGCAAAACCGGTATATTCTTCAGGATCGATGCCACAATTTTTCAACACATTTGGGTGTACCATGCCGGATCCGGCAATTTCCACCCATCCGGAATATTTACAAATGTTACACCCCTTTCCCTTACAGATGAGGCATGAAATATCAATCTCAGCACTTGGTTCTGTGAATGGGAAAAAAGAAGGCCGGTATCGGATTTTAATATCCTTGCCATACAACTCAGTAGCAAAATGATATAGTGTTTGCTTTAGATCTGCGAAACTCACATTCTTGTTAACATACAGACCTTCTACCTGATGAAAGAAGCAATGTGCGCGTGCTGAAATAGCTTCGTTACGATAAACACGTCCTGACATTATGGCACGAATAGGTGGACGTTGTTTTTCCATCAAACGAATCTGAACATTTGATGTGTGCGTTCTCAGCAGCATGTCAGGATTCTTCTCTACAAAGAATGTATCCTGCATTTCTCTGGCTGGATGATTGTCTGGAAAATTCAATGCTGAAAAATTATGCCAGTCATCTTCAATTTCAGGACCATCTTCAACACTGAATCCCAATCGCTCAAATACTTCAATTATTCGCAGGCGGGTAAGCGTTAATGGATGAAGGTTGCCTGTTTTGTTTGATATTGTGGGAAGGCTCAGATCAAATTCGGCCGCTACCTCAGCTTTTAAACCTACCCCTTCGGAGATTTCCTTAAATCTTGATTCAGCTATTTTTTTTAATTCATTGAGCATTTGCCCGGCTGCCTTCTTTTGATCTACAGGAACATTTTTCAGATCGTCAAAAAGCTGGGCCAGCTCTCCTTTTTTACTAATGTATTTCAACCGAAATGCTTCGACATCAGCAGGGGACGCTATATTAAAATTTTCAATTTGATTTTTAAGCGATGCTACTTTTTCCTCCATTGTTGATATGCCTCTTTTGAAATACGTTCAGACTCTGATTAATGATCAAACAAATCGCGATCACAACGGGCAAAATTACTTGATCCTTCTGGTTTCTTAAAATCCAGGCGAGAACTACAAAAAGAAGGTTGATTCCACCGATAATCAATACCGATTTGGAATGGGTTAAACCAAGTTTAAGGAATTGGTGATGCAGATGATTTTTGTCTGCCTGAAAAGGCGATTGGAATTTTCTAAGTCTTAAAATGATAACGCGCAGCGTGTCAAATATGGGAATGATCAACACGCAAACAGCAGTGCCTATGGAAGCCTGAAATCGTGCGGGATGGTCTGGTGCAAGGGAAAAGTTCTGATTAATAAACTGAACACCAAGATAAGAGAGCAAAAAACCAATGGTCAGTGCCCCCGTGTCTCCCATAAAGATTTTGGAGGGTTGCCAATTAAAAATCAAAAAAGCAATGATTGAACCCGCAAAAGAAAAAGATATTAACGCCAGCGTAGTGTTTCCTATACTGTAAAACCAGAATCCAAAAAGAGAAAGGGAAGTTAATCCAATAGTGCCGGCCAGTCCATCCAGTCCGTCAATCAGGTTGTATGCATTGGTCAATATCACAATTGTAAAAACAGTGATTGCCCATGCCAGGTATTCCGGAAAATAAACGGTTGGCAAAATCCCATAAAAAGACTTGAGTACGGTATTACCAAATATCACCAGGATAATTACAGGTAAAAACTGACTTAACATTTTTTGCCTGGGGCTTAAAATCAGGATATCATCGCGAAGACCTGTTATAAACATGAGCGCAATGGAAATGAAAAGAAATTTATACGGACTCAGTTCTGATACCGGAAAAGCAATAAGTAAACTAAAAGCCACTCCAAAAATAATTGGAACCCCTCCCATTGAAGGAGTGAAATTCTGATGGATTTTATGACGGCCTGGAGAATCAAAGATTTTCCATTTTTGCAATAGTTTTATTAAAACAGGAAAAAACAGAAATGCTATCGTAAATGAAACCGCAGCGTAAATTAATAAATGTGAGGCTTTCAAAATGTGTGTTTTAAAATGCCTTATCGCTTCCTCTTATCAGGCTAACTATTGTCAAAAATATGATTTTCATGTCCAACCAAAAACTCCAGTTTTCGATGTAGTAGCGGTCCATTCTTACCCGGTTTTCCA
>JBGATZ010000225.1:0-6662 GCA_044228905.1 Cyclobacteriaceae bacterium
TGTGACGCGGTCTTTTCAACTCAAAAAGCGGGGGTAATCGCTTGAATTAAGTCTCAGGTTTCCTAGTTTTAACCTTTTGTTGACTAAGTTAAACCTGAATTGCTACTAGGCTCAATCATCTTTTATCTGGTCCTGACCATTCTTATCGGTTATTGGGCCTCCAGAAGAGTAAAAACAGCTGGTGATTTCATGCTTGCCGGAAGAAGTCTTCCGTTGATGCTGAGTTCTTCGGCTATGTTTGCCACGTGGTTTGGTTCAGAAACGGTCTTTGGAGCTTCATCTGAATTTCTGAAAGGCGGATTATACGCAGTGATTGAAGATCCGTTCGGAGCTGCCCTGTGTCTTATTCTTTTTGGCCTTTTCTTCGCGCGTAAGTTGTACAATATGAATCTCCTCACACTCGGAGATTTTTTTGAAATTCGGTTTGGCAAACGAACAGAATTAGTTGCCAGCGTTTTTCTAGCACCACCTTATGCCGGTTACATTGCTGCGCAATTGGTGGCCATGGGATTAATCCTCAACGTAATCACCGGACTCGAAGTATGGCAGGGAGTGGTGATCAGTGCCTTTGTGGTTACGTTCTACACCTATATAGGAGGGATGTGGGCAATTGCGATGACCGATTTTATTCAAAGCATAATCATCATTGCGGGACTGATTGCTCTGGCTTTTGTATTGAGCACAAAAGCAGGAGGTGTAGCATCTGTCTTGAATGAAGTTCCGGCCGGGAATTTCAAATTCCTGCCTTCGTGGAATGGAAAAGAGATTGTGACGTATATAGCGGCATGGTCAGTGTTGGGATTAGGTTCACTTCCCTCTCAGGATGTTTTTCAACGTGCTGTTTCGTCTGATTCGGCAAAGACCGCAGTGCGATCTTGTTTTATTGCTGCAGCAATGTACATCACTATAGCAATGCTTCCGTTATTCATTAGTCTTTGTGCTAAACATTTGTATCCCGATATTGCCAGTACTGACACGCAACTGACTTTGCCAAGGATGGTGATTCAGCATACTAACATTTTTATCCAGGTGCTTTTCTTTGGCTCATTACTTTCAGCCATTATGAGTACCACAAGTTCATCAGTGCTGGCACCCGCGTCTATATTGTCTGAGAATCTTATCCGACCTCTTTTGAAGATGAAACTAAACGACAAACAAATGCTGTTGTTAACGCGTTCGTCTGTGTTACTTTTCAGTACCAACGCCACTGTAATGGCCTGCCTGAGAAGCAACATTTATGAACTTGTGGGGAGAATATTATACTGAGTCTGGTGTCACTCTTTGCGCCGTGACGGCACGTATTGAAGAGAACCAACGCTTTAGGAGCAGGTGTTATCCATGACCACCGGCTTCATTGCCTGGGTGATTTTTAACTTTATTTATGAAAATAGAAAATACCCAACTGGTGCCCGCCACCTTTAGTGGTATTATGATTTGATAGTAGGAAGTTTAATCTGGAAAAAACAAAATGAAAAATAGAACTCAATCGATTGAATGATGCGTATTGGCTGGAAGCAGCCAATGAGGAGGGCGCGAAATTAAATATAGATGCTTCTCCTGAGTTGGGAGGTCAGAATAAGGGCTTGCGCCCTATGCAGATGCTTCTGGCAGCATTCGGGGGGTGCAGTACCATTGATATCATCTCTATTCTGAAAAAGCAAAAGCAGGAGCTGAAGGATATAAAAATTGTCATCACGGGTGATAGGGAAAAAGATGCGGTACCTTCACTCTTTACAGAAATCCACGCCCACTTTAAGCTTTACGGCAACCTGGATGAAGAGAAAGTAAAGAAAGCTGTAAGTTTGTCGGTGGATAAATATTGTTCGGTAGCCAAGACTTTGGAGAAGACCGCAAGGATCACACACAGCTTTGAAATAATTAAATAGATGATTGAATCAGAGAACTTTGAAACCAACGCCATAAGGGCACAGTTTGAGCGCACCCAAAATCGCGAGCATTCAGTGCCTTTGTATCTCACTTCCAGTTTTGTATTTGAAGATGCAGAACAGGCACGCGCACTTTTTTCTGATGAGATCGAAGGGAATATTTATACCCGCTTCTCCAATCCTAATAATACAGAGCTGATCAATAAGCTTTGCCTGCTGGAAGGAACAGAAGATGGAATTGCCACTGCTACCGGTATGGCAGCAATGTATATCAGCATGGCCGCGTTACTGAAGTCAGGAGATCATGTGCTGGCTTGTCGTTCGGTTTTTGGATCAACGCATCAGATTCTCAACACCATATTTCCACGCTTTGGTATCAGCTATACGTATGCTGACACCAGCGAATCACCCGATGAGTGGGAAAAAAAGATCCTTCCGAATACGAAGATGATTTTCGTGGAGACCCCTTCTAATCCCGCGTTAGACCTGATCGATTTGGAATGGTTGGGTAAGCTGGCAAAGAAGAAGAATGTAATTCTGAATGTAGATAACTGCTTTGCTACACCTTATCTGCAGAATCCTGCAAAATATGGAGCGCATATTGTCACTCATTCCGCTACCAAGTACATGGAAGGGCAGGGTAGAGTGCTTGCCGGTGCGGTATTAGGGACGAAGGAGTTGATCAAGGAAGTTCGCTTCTTTGCACGTCATACGGGGCCATCGCTTTCTCCATTTAATGCGTGGGTGTTATCAAAAAGCCTGGAGACGCTTGCAGTGCGTATGGATCGCCACTGTGAGAACGCATTGAAGATTGCTGAACATTTGGAGAAAAACACTCAGGTGTCGTTTGTGAAGTATCCATTCTTATCATCGCATCCACAATATGCTTTGGCTAAAAAACAAATGAAGCATGGTGGGGGAATAGTTACATTCGAAATTAAAGGAGGTCTTGAAAGTGGAAAGAAATTTCTGAATGCATTAAAAATGATTTCGTTCTCTTCCAATTTGGGAGATACCCGAACGATTGCTACTCATCCAGCGTCTACAACACATTCAAAGCTGAGTGAAGCCGAACGTGCAGCAGTTGGTATTACGCCTGGACTGATTCGTATTTCTACAGGATTAGAAAACCTGAACGATATCCTTAAAGATATTGATCAGGCCATTGAAGCAAGTCGCTAAGAAGAATAGATTAGTAAGTCGGCATAGAGGGATCAATCTCCCTGGCCCATGCCAGAATTCCTCCTTTGAGGTTGTAAAGATTTTCAAAGCCATGATTCTTTTCCAGCCACAACACCATGTCACCGCTTCTTTTGCCACTACGGCAATGAACGACTACTTTTTTATCTCTGGAGATTTCATCAACATGGTTGGGAATATCCGCCATCGGAATTAATTCTCCCCCGATTTCGCAGATATCATATTCGTGTGGCTCACGCACGTCAATCAGTTGAAAATCAGCATTTGAATCCTTCAGCTCTTTCAATTCCTGTACGGTGATTTCTTTCATATCAAACTCGTTTTTAGTACCCCAATTTTTACCTTTCTTTTGACTTAACCCACAAAAATCGTCATAATCTATCAGTTCTTTTATGGAACCCTGCTGGTTATGATTTGGGACAGACACAATTTTCACCTCGGAACTTAGTGAGTCATAGAGCAATAGCTTTCCTGCCAACGATTGCCCCAATCCGGTAAGTATTTTAATCGCTTCATTGCATTGAAGGCTTCCGACAATGCCAGGCAGAACTCCCAGTACTCCACCTTCCTCACAATCGGGAACAGAGCCAGGTTCCGGAGGAACAGGATATAGATCCCTGTAATTAGGACCTCCATTAAAATTGAAAACACTTACCTGTCCTTCGTATCGGAAGATCGATCCATAGATGAGAGGCACATTCAATAGTACACACGCATCATTAACCAGATACCGTGTAGGAAAATTGTCAGTGCAATCAATCACCAGGTCATGATCTTTCAACAAATCCAGTGCGTTGACTGAATTAATTTTATTGTTGAAAACGCTGAATTGAGTATTGGGGTTTAGTTGCCTGAGGCGTGATGCTGCCACCTCTGCTTTGTTCTTTCCGATGTCATCTACGGTGTAGAGAATTTGTCGTTGAAGGTTGGAAATACTAATTATATCAAAATCAACAATCGTGACAGTACCCACACCTGCAGCAGTGAGATATTGAAGCACAGGACATCCGAGTCCACCAGCACCAACAACAAGAACTTTAGCTTGTTTTAATTTGAGCTGTGCCTGCTGGTTGAATCCAGGCAGAACAAGATGCCTGCTATATCGCTGCGATTCTTCTTTTGTAAAATTTTCGTCAACTTTCATTTGTCGTGTACGTAATTTACACCAGTCATTCTATTCAACAAATCCAATCTTATGTCAGAACGAATTAATTACTCATCAGGTGCCAAGTGGGAAGATATTGTAGGCTATTCCAGAGCTGTTCAGGTAGGAGATACAATCGAAGTATCAGGAACGGTGGCTACTGACGATAATGGTACGGTAGCGAAGGGTGACTTTTACGGCCAGGCGAAGTTCATCATCCAGAAGATTGAAAAAGTCTTAAAGCAGGCGGGTTTTAGTCTGAAGGATGTGGTAAGAACGCGAATGTTCGTGACGGACATCACACATTGGGAAGAAATCGGTAAAGCACATGGTGAATTCTTCAAAGACATCAAACCGGTTACATCAATGATTGAGGTCAGTGCGTTGATTGATCCAGATTACCTTATTGAAATCGAAGTCACTGCGATTAAGTCAACGTGACTTCTAGAATCGCTTCAGGGCTAACTGAGAAACAGTTTCTCCGATAGCTAATGAAGAAGTGGCTGCCGGTGAGGGAGCATTGCACACATTGATCACTTGTTTGTCCTCCAGGATCAGGAAGTCATCGACCAGTCCGCCATTGCGATCACATGCCTGAGCGCGTACTCCGGCTCCACCTTCTACCAGATCTGATTCTTTGATTTCCGGAATCAGTTTTTGAAGTGCCTGGGTAAACGCAGCCTTCGAAAAAGAGCGATACATTTCGCCCATTCCGGTTTTCCAGTATTTCGCTGCTACCTTTTGGAAGCCTGGCCACGCCAGTGATTCAGCCAATTCAGAGAAGTTGATGGTTGATTTTTTATAACCTTCGCGTGCAAAGGCGAGTACTGCGTTTGGTCCTGCTTCCACACCACCTTTTGCCATACGAGTGAAGTGGACACCAAGAAATGGGAAATTGGGATCAGGCACCGGATAAATCAGGTTTTTAACTAACGATTCTCTTTCGGGTTTTAATTTAAAGTACTCTCCCCGAAATGGAATGATCTTCACATTCACACCAGGAACGGTCATACGTGCAATTTTGTCGGAGTATAGTCCTCCGCAATTGATCACGAGCTTTGCTGAGTAGCTTTGCTTTTGAGTGACCACAACTGAATTGGTTGCGTCCTTTTGAATTTCAATAACCTTTTCTCCCAATTGGATCTGACCACCCAATGCTTTGATCAATTCCCCATACTTCAATGCAACTTTGATATAGTCCACAATTCCTGTTTGAGGAACAAAGAGACCTTCCAGTCCGGTAACATGGGGTTCGTAATCTTTAAGCTCCTCTTTTTTTAGTCTTTTTAGATTTTTCAATCCGTTTTGTTCTCCGCGCGTAATCAGATTGTTGAGCAGCGGAATTTCTTTTTCATCTGTCGCTACCACGATCTTTCCACAAAGGTCAAACGGGATTCCGTTGTCACGACAAAAGTCAAGCAACAAATGATAACCACGAATGCAATTGGTTGCCTTCAGGCTTCCTGGTTTGTAGTACAAGCCGGAATGGATCACTCCACTGTTATTGCCTGTCTGGTGTTTAGCAAGCTGATCCTCTTTTTCGATCAGAACTAAATTAAGTTTAGGGTTCGCTCTTTTAATCTGAAGGGCAGTAGCGAGACCAACAATACCACCACCTATGACGATTACATCGTGTTGCATTTACTGAGAATAATGAGCGGGCAAGTTATAATTTATTTGATTCAGGCAATCCGGTTGTCGATGAACTTTTTTGGCTTTCGAAGCTGCCCTGCCAGTTGCATCTGTTCGATTTGCTGAGCAGAGCATAAGACGATTTCGGGAAGTACCCTCAAATGAGATTGAACAATGGATTTGATAGAGGTCATCACTTGTGAATCGGCTTCTGTTTTTGTGCAGAGATAAAGCTTCAGTTCATCGGTTCCCAATTCTCCTGTTGAGACTTCAACAATGTAATCTTTTACTTCTTTGATTTCGTGGAGGATTTCAAAAACTCCGGAGGGATAAAGCGTGGTGCCGCGAAGCTTGATCATCTGCCGCTTCCTTCCTTCGATAGGACCGATTCGCAACGTGGTGCGGCCACATTTGCACGACTCAGTGTAGTGCATGGCCATGTCTCCTGTCTTATAGCGGAACAACGGCATGCCTTCCACACCTAGCGTAGTTATCGTTACTTCGCCCAACTGCCCTTCAGCTACTGAATGATTATTGTCATCGAGAAATTCGACAATCAGTAACTCCGGATGAAGATGACCACCTTTGCCATGACTGCATTCAGTAAAAGCAGTTTGCATTTCGGTGGAAGCATACGTGCTATAGAGATCAATATTCCAGTAGTCTTTAATTTTTTTGCTAATCGTATTTAAACCGAAATCAGGGGTGCGCAGGCTTTCTCCAATACAAATGGCTTTCTTAACTGATGATTGTTTGTAGCTAATTCCGTTTTGATCGGCATACTCGATCAATTTCACGAT
>JBGATZ010000225.1:6690-8095 GCA_044228905.1 Cyclobacteriaceae bacterium
GAATGCCTTCATAGTAAGCAATGCCCGCCATGAACTGACGATCAAGCGTGAGCATTAATTGATACAGATCATCAGAAGATCCATCTGCACAAGCAAAGGAAATGTATTCGTTGTAAGCAAGGCGTTTTAAGTCTTTTTCTGTAAGTGCAATGGTAACCGGTTTGCCCAACGTGCCTGATGTGCTGGTATATTCAACAATGTCTTTTTTATCTACACACAAGAAATCCCAGTTGTTATTCTGCAAATCATCTTTGGTAATGGGCGGAATGTTTTGCAGATCACGTAGTGAGGTGATGGAACTATTGAAATGATATTCAGCGAAATACTTTTGGTAGAAAGGAGAGGACTTTTGAAGATAATCAATCAATTCTTTCAGTTTGTTGAATTGAAAGGTCTCGATTACCTCCGGAGATTGTTTCTCTATATCAGGGATAAAACTCATTGCTCAATGATAACTACAGCACAAGATGTTTGCGTGGTATGTGAAAGTGAAACGTGGATGCGGTTCCAGTTCTGTTTTACCGCTTCTGCTTTGAAAATGCCTTGTAATACTATTTCTGGTTTACCTTTCTCGTTGTTGGTAATTTCAATTTCTCTTAATTCAAATCCCAAGGTTAATCCGTATCCGGTGGCTTTCAGAAATGCTTCTTTAGCTGCGAAGCGTGCCGCAAAATTCTCTGTTGATTTGGTACCAGATTCACAATAGGCAATCTCATTTTTCGAAAATACTTTTTCCCTAAAGCCGTGATTCTTGTTGATCTTTTCAGCTATTCGCGCATTCTCTACGATATCAATGCCTGTACCGATGATCATTTCATTTTTGATTTACTGATCTCCAGATTGTGAATCATGTGCTGATGCTCCTGTTCGGTGGCAATTTCTTTTGTTAATCCTTCGGAATATGCCTTTGAAGCACTGATAAAATCCTCGTTATCAAAATAGAAATCACCAGCCAGCATATATGCATGATACGAATTTGGATTCCATTTCACAATGCTATCGGGATTCATATCGGTTCGTGGCTCGAAGGGGAAGCGATAATGAGCAAATTTTGTATAGTATTCATAACTTCTTGTTTCAAGGAATGGGTCGGGCTGAATCGTTTTTAAGCTGTCATAGATTTCATGATCAGTATTCATTTTTTCATTAAATACTTTGCTTAAATCATAGCAAACATATTTCCCTAATTGCCACGGAGAAGTAGAAACCCAAACCAATTGCTTTTCGGGTTGAAATATAATGCTGTGATGAGCCACCAGTTGATTAATTGCTTTTTCGTTTCCCAACCCTATGTCTTTATCATTTGCTCCTTGTTGATTGCGAAGAACTGAAGCTATATCGTTAGGAGAGAGATTCTTCTTTTGGCTGATCAATTCTTCGACCCGCTGATAACGATAAGGTGATG
>JBGATZ010000226.1:0-9999 GCA_044228905.1 Cyclobacteriaceae bacterium
GAGAAGGAGAGCGTGAAAGCTATTCTTCGTCATCGAACGTCAGGCTACCTAAAAATTCACGTACCAGTCGCAGCTCATCAGGGCTCATGATCTGTTTCACTTGCACTTAGTGTGAAAGAGGGAGGTATTACCTGGCTTCGGTCCAAATATTGGTTACGAAGTGTTGGGAAATCAGATTATTTTAAAATCTTTAGCGCCATCACAGATAGGATTAAGTATAGAAGAGAATCCGAATGCTCCACAAAGTATTCAGGTAACAGGTCAGGTAAATGACAATGAAGGTCAGCCCTTACCTGGAGCGAATGTGTTGGTAAAAGGAACAAGTAGCGGAACAACCACTGATGTGCAGGGTATGTTTTCCATTAATGTGGAAAATGAAGAAGCTATTTTAGTGGTCTCTTTTATTGGTTTCATTACGCAGGAAGTGCGAGTGGGTTCGCAAACCACCCTGAATATCTCTTTAGAGTCGGATGCGCAATCACTCAGTGAAGTAGTTGTAGTTGGATACGGAACGCAACGTAAGCAGGATGTAACCGGATCGATCTCTTCTCTGAAGGCGGATGATCTGAAAACACAAGGTGCAAACACCATTCAGAAATCATTACAGGGTCGTGCAGCGGGTGTGCAGGTAGAATCTGCTGGTGGTGAACCGGGTTCTGGTGTGAAGATTCTCATCAGAGGTACAGGTTCACTAAACAGCAACAATCCATTATATATTGTTGATGGAGTGCGGTGATAATATCGGTTTGCTTTAACCATCAGATGTACAGTCCATGGATATTTTGAAAGATGCCTCTGCTGCTGCGATTTACGGATCGCGTGCTTCGAATGGTGTAGTGCTGATTACCACTAAGTCGGGAACTTCCGGTGATATTAAAATTGATTTTAATTCGTATGCAGGTATTCAAAAGTAACGAAGACCATCGATGTATTGAATGCAACAGGGAATGGGCTTCCGTGAGTAATGCCGCACACGACAATGCAGGGCTTGCAAGACTTGATATTGAAAACAATCCGCCAGCGGGTAAAGACACCGACTGGCAGAAGCAAATTTATCATACTGCACCCGTGCAGAATTATACACAGACTATCGCGGTGTGGTGGAGGAGCGAATTATAATTTCAATGTTTCCGGTGGTTATCTGAATCAGGATGGTATTGTGAAGAATACTAACTACGAAAGAATGAATCTTCGTTTGAAGTCTGAATTTACAAAGGGTAGATTGAGAGTAGGTGAAAGCATCATCCTTAGCCGTGAGAATTCGAAACCTCAGGGGCCTGGCATTGGTGGACAAGGAGGAAATCCCGTGGAAGCGGCAACAAAGATGATTCCCATGTTTGATGTGTATGATGCTGATGCAGTGGGTGGATTTGGTAGAGCTTATGGTCTCGGTAGTGGACGTAGCTAACCTGACGGCCTCATTGTATCTTCAGAAATTAAGAAACAATACGAATACGGCAATCATCAATTTATTTATGTGAGTTTCAATCCTTGATGGATTGAAATACAAATACAATTTAGGATACACCAATACTTCGGTAAACAATTTCAACTACATTCAGCCGTACGAGGTAGGCGGCATTATTTTGTGAATCAGCTGAAGCTCACCGAGTACCGCGCTCAGACAAAATTACCCTGCAAGAGCACACATTAAATTATTCAAAAACTTTTGGAAAGCATAGCATCCAGGCATTGGGTGGCTTTACCTATCAGAATACTCAGTTCAGAGGATTGACAGGGTATAAAACAGGTATGCCTAACGGAATAGAAGTATTGGATGCCGGCACTGCAAATGCTTCTGTAGGAAGCAATGCAAAAGAATATGGTTATTTTCTTATCTCAATGCGTGGTATATTCTTATGACAGCCGCTATGTGATTACGGGTACATTCCGCAGAGATGGTTCTTCCCGATTTGGTGATGGGAACAAATATGGAAATTTTCCATCTATCGCTTTAGCATGGAACGCTTCCAATGAAGATTTCTTTAATACACTGGCACCGGTAGTTACTACACTGAAAGTAAGAACCAGTTATGGTGTATTGGGTGCAATCAGGAGATTCCTGACTACTTATATGTACCTACGATCAACTCTAACATCAACTACACGGTAGGTCAGGACAATACTCTGGAACGGCTCGACACAAACGGTTTTTGCTACTCCCAACATCAAATGGGAAAGCTCAAAGACCTTGACGTTGGCACGGACTGGGGATTTCACGACGCACTAAGTCTTTACAGCGGATTATTTCGTTCGGAAGAATGACGACATCCTTTTACAGGTTCCCCTACCGCTTTTCTTCCGGAGCCAGTAGCAGCAACTCCTGTATGCAAATGTGGGAAGCATTACGAATAAGGGATTGGTTTCTGGCTCTTAATTACAATGGACAAGTAAGTGATTTTAAGTATCAGCTCACGGGAACATTTACTTCGATTAAGAATGAAGTTACCAGTTTGGGTACCGGAAGTCAGCAGATCTTTGGCGGTCAGCCAACGCACCATGGCGCTTCGGCAACAGTAACGCAGGCAGGATTGCCCGTGGGTGCATTCTATCTGATTAAAGATGCAGGCATCTTTCAATCACAGGAAGAGATTAATGCATAGACGCATAATGGTCAACCGATTCAACCTAATGCCAAACCTGGTGATATTAAATTTCTTGATGCGAATGGTGATGGTGTGATTGATCAGAATGACTGGTCAGTATGCAGGAAGCCTAACACCTGATTTTACGTTCGGATTTGGGAGGTAAAGCTTATGGAAAAATTTCGATCTGACTATCTTCTTTCAAGGAACGCAAGGAAATAAAATTTACAATGGTTTCCGTCAGACCTTGAAAGTATGAGTCTGGAAGAAAATTATGCAAAGACTACACTCAATGCATGGACACCAACCAATACGAATACGGATATGCCAATGCGTGTATGCAGTGATCAATGATCCGAACTATAATTCACAAACGTCAACCCGTTTCCCGGCAGAATGGATCTTATCTGCGTTTCAAAACCTACAAATTGGCTATTCATTACCTCAGGCGACTTTATCAAAGGCAGGCATTACAAATTGTCGCTTCTATGTAAGCTTTGATAACCTGTTCACAATTACGGGATATAAAGGATTCAATCCTGATATCGGTCGTGTGGATACAGGGCTTCCTTATTCGGTACTTGATCGCGGTGTGGATTTCGGTCACGTGGCGTATCCGCTTCCGCGTACGTCCATGTTTGGTGTTCAACTTTCTTTCTAACCAAAAACGACTACACTATTATGAAAAGATATATAACTGTTTTTTGTACGGTGCTGGTGTTAGCCGCATGTACAGATGATTTAAACTATAAGTGAATCCGAATAGTTTGACGACTACAAACTTTTGGAAAACAGAAAACGATTTTAAGGCAGGCCTCGCTGCTGCTTATAAAGTATGGAAAGATGTGAACAATGGTTATTGGGCGGTTCGCGGAGTAGAACTTACCAACGGTCGTGGTGATGATATGTTCATTCGCAATGACGTGAAGGATTTATATCAGTTATCAACATTTACCAATAATGCTACAACAGGAGTGCCAGCCAGTATGTTCACTGGTGCGTATAATGCAATCTTTCGTGCAAACCAGGTTATAGACAATCTTCCAGGCAGTGAAGTTTCTGAAGCACTCAAGGTGCAATTATCTGCTGAGGCTAAATTTATTCGTGCACTCAATCATTTCAATCTTGCAATCAACTTTGGTTCTGTTCCGGTTATTACCGCGGTGCCAAAGACCAGTGCAGATGCTGCCGTTGAAAAATCAACTGAGGAGCAGGTGTGGGCTCAGGTAATTGCCGACTTGAAAGATGCGGCAGCCGGTTTGCCTGTAAGCTACGATGCCAACAACGTGGGAAGAGCAACAAAGGGTTCTGCCTTAGGTGTTCTGGGTAAAGCGTATGTGTATACAAAAAACTGGGCGGAGGCAGAGAATACATTTAAGCTTTTAGCTCAGCCAAACGGACAGTCACAAGCGCCTTTTACTTATGATCTGCTGGCAAATTACGAAGATAATTTTATGCCGGCTACCGATAATAATGTGGAATCGCTCTTTGAAATTCAGATTCAGAATGTAGGAGGCACAGCTCCATGGAATGGAGAGAATGCAAATGGAATCACAAGGCGTGACTACTGCACAGGAATTTTGCACCTACGGAAGTAGCCGGTTGGTTTGAATTGTGTTCTCTACTGATAAGATCTTCAATGAATTTCAGAAGGAGAAAACAATAACAAACGATTTTGATCCACGCATGTATGCGTCAATTGTTTGGGACTATCCGGGTGCGATGTATTATAATCTTCCGTACACTTCATTCGCTAATCCATTCGGGTACAAATCAAGAATTCGCAAGTATCAGAACTGGCGTAACAACAACGAAGGGATCTGGATCTCTGAAATCAATGAGAAGGTACTTCGGTATTCAGATGTACTCCTTATGTATGCGGAAGCACTAACCATGCAAAACAAAACAAGTGAAGCTTATCCGTTGATGAACAGGGTTCGTAGCAGGGCAAATCTTGCTGCATTACCAGCGGGATACTCCAGTGATCAGATGATGACAGAAATTCGTCATCAACGCATGATTGAATTCTTTCGCGAAGGTCTGCGCTTTTATGATTTGAAACGATGGGGAATTGTAAAGCAGGAAATGTTGAACAGTGATAAGGGGCAGAGAATTTTATGAAAGTAAATTTGAGTATTTTTCCTATTCCTCAAAATGAAATCAATACTAATCCAGCCATGAAGCAAAATACACCCTGGTAATTTTTAAGAGTAAGATTAACCCCTCAGCGAAGGCGATCGGATTTCCGGTCGCCTTCTATTTTATCTCGTGGCGAAAGGAATAATTTTTCTTCGCCACCAATGTAAATTCCTGTCTGAAATTAATGTCTATTTCATAACTTGACATTCTTAAATTTTCATAGACTAACAACCATACGTCATGTCTTCATTAAAAATGTATTCGTTGATTTTTGTCTCCACTGCTATTTTCTTTTCGTGTGATAAGAAAGAAACAAGTAGTGTAAGCGAGAAGAAAATAGATCCTGCGATAACTCAACAAATGGCTGCAGCTATTGAAGCTTCTGTAAAACCGGAATTGGCCGAAGGACTGGTGATTAAATTATGGGGAGTAGATTCTCTTGTGGCAGATCCGGTTTCTATTGATGTGGATGACAATGGTGACTTGTACTATACGCGCACCATTCGTCAGCAGCATTCTGAATTTGATATTCGTGGTCACCAGGATTGGGAGATTGAATCGATCAAATTGCAGACCATTGAAGACAAGCGCGAGTTCATGCATCGCATCCTTTCTCCGGAAAATAGTTCAAAGAATACATGGCTTGCTGATTTAAATAAAGACAGCTCTCACGATTGGCGTGACATGACCATAGAGAAAGAACGTGTGTATCGTTTGCGGGATCTTTCAGGTGATGGTATTGCTGATGCCTCTCAAATTGTAATTGAAGATTTTCATGATGAAGTGACTGACGCAGCAGGGGGAATTCTTAAAGCAGATAAAGATTTATTTGTTGCTATTGGCCCTGACTTGTGGAGAGTGAAAGACAAAGATGGTGATGGTGTTGCTGACGAGAAAACTTCTTTATCTCACGGATATGGAATTCATGTTGGTTTTAGCGGACATGGCATGTCGGGGGTAGAGATGGGACCTGATGGAAGAATTTACTGGCAGATTGGTGATATCGGTTTTAATGGTACTGGCTCCGATGGAACAAAATGGGAGAATCCAAATAATGGCGTGATTGTTCGTTCTGAGCCAGATGGAAGTAATTTTGAAGTTTTTTCCTACGGAAACAGGAATACGCATGAGTTTGTATTCGATGAATATGGCAACATGATCAGTGAAGATAATGACGGTGACCAACCCGGAGAACGTGAACGCATTGTTTATGTAGTGAATGGAGCTGACTTTGGCTGGCGTATCAACTGGCAGTTTGGAAAGTACAGGGATCCGAAGAACAATACCTATCGCGTGTGGACCGATGAGAAATTGCACATCCCGCGCTTTGCTGAACAGGCTGCTTACATCATTCCCACTATTGCCAACTATGTGAATGGACCGACTGGTATGCTTTACAATCCTGGAACAGCACTGAGCGAGAAATGGAAGAATACTTTTTTCATCGTGGAGTTTGTAGGTAATCCTGCACAATCAGGTATTCATACTTTTAAACTTAATCCAGATGGTGCCGGATTTAAATTAGGTGAAACCGGAAAGATGTTGGGTGGTGTGTTAGCAACCGGAATTGACTTTGGCCCGGATGGGGCCATGTACCTCGCTGACTGGATTGACGGATGGGGAACAAAGAAACACGGCCGCGTATGGAAGTTGGATGTAGACAATCCGGATGCTGCATTACGCAAAGCCACACAGGATTTTCTTACTGCTGACTTTTCTGATTATAAACTTCAACAATTAGAGGAGATACTTAGCAATGCAGACATGCGTGTTCGTCAAAGCGCAATTTGAATTAGTGAAGAGAGGAGAGGATGGATTAGAAGTCTTTATTCATGCTCTGACCGAATCGAAGAATCAGCTAGCGCGCGTTCATTCCGTTTGGGGAATCAGTCAGCTGGCGCGTAAGGATATCAAACATGCAAAAAATCTTGTTTCGTTTTTGAAAGACAGTGATCCTGAAATTCGCGCACAGGCTGCCGCTGGATTGGTGATGTTCGCTATAAGGAAGCAGGAGCCGAACTAATCGCATTACTTAAGGATGAATATCCGCGGCATTCTTTGCAGCAGAAGCATTGGGAAGAACTGCTTATGAGCCAGCAATTAATCCATTAATTCAATTGTTAGCTGATAATGATAATAAGGATGTTTATCTCCGTCACGGAGCGAGCCTGGCATTGGCGAGGATAAATAATCCACAACCGGTTATTGCTTTGTCATCTAATCCTTCGTCTGCTGTTCGTCTGGGAGCAGTACTGGCATTGAGACGAATGAAGAATGAAGGAATTAAAAATTTTCTCAACGATAAAGATTCATTGATTGTGACGGAAGCTGCCCGTGCGATTAACGATGATCTTTCCATTGAAGGGGCTTTGCCGGCTTTGGGTGATTTACTAAATGCAACTCCGTTTTCTTATGAGCCTTTAATCCGCAGAGCCATTAATGCCAATGTTCGTGTAGGCAATGCAAAGTCGTTACAAAATCTGATCAGCTATGCATCAAACAAAAACAACCCATCCTCAATGCGTTCTGAAGCTTTGGAGGCGCTGGCAGTGTGGGAAAAGCCTTCTGTGCTTGATCGGGTGGATGGACGTTACCGTGGAGAAGTCACTCACGATTTAAAAGAGGCAAAGCCATTGGTTGAACCAGGAGTGATTACGCTACTCAACGATAAGAAAGCTCCTGTACGAATCGCTGCTCTTAAAGTGGTGCAGAAGTACAAAACGCAGGAAGCACTGGCAACATTAAATACTTTGCTGAAGAGTGATCCGAATGCTGAAGTACGAGGCGAATCACTGAAAGCGCTCGTTGCTGTGACCGATGGAAAAAATATCACCGAATCCATCAAGATCGCGTTGAATGATAAGGAGAAATCAGTACGCGCATTGGCATTGGATTTTCTTCCACAAATGAATTTGCCACATGATCTGATGATCTCTTCCTTGCTGAATGTGATTCAGACTCGTTCGGTAGAAGAAAGACAAAGTGCTTTATTAACTCTCGCGGGATTGCCGGTTAATGAAACAACGCCTGCGTTTGAAAAAGTGCTGGCTAAGTACAAGGCAAAACAACTCCCAACAGAAATTTACCTGGAACTTGAAGAAGCAATTAATAGCACAAAATCGACTGATTTGATTAAAGTCTATAAGAGTATTGCTGCAACAACATCGGCAGATACATTGTATGCTTCCTATGTAAGTGCATTATCCGGAGGTGTACCTGACCGAGGAGCACGGATTTTCTATCAGCATCAGACCGCGCAATGTATCCGTTGCCATGCGTTGGGAGATATGGGTGGAAGTGCAGGACCTCCATTGGATGGAATCGCCTCAAAACTTACTGCGCAACAACGACTCGAAGCATTGATTAATCCAAGTGTCCGTTTATCTCCGGGATATGGAACAGTATCAGCTACTTTGAACAGTGGAGAGAAGATTGATGGAATACTGGCAGCGGAAAGCACTTCTTCCATTACAATCAAGAGAGGTAATCTTCCTGATACGGTAATTGAAAAGAAATCGATCAAAGAAAAAACAATGGGTGTTTCCAGTATGCCACCGATGCGTTTCTTGCTTACCAAGAAAGAAATCCGTGATGTAATGAGTTTCCTAGAAACATTACAGACTTCAAGCCATTAAAAAATGATTGATGTAGTTAATAAGCGAGTGCACTACGGTATGCTCGCTTATCTACTGGCTTGATGGAGAAAATTTCCTCCAGAAATACGTGAGTGAGAAAAGAGAAATTGTTCCGGTCGCTCCATTTCAATACTACAATCTCATCTGTTCCACTGGTGTAGATATCTTCTACAGAAGAGATGAATTCGCCATCACCTAATGCAGAAGAGGAAACTGCGATGGGTTGACCTGTTTGCTTGAAGTGATTCAGTTTCTTTATTGTTGCTTTCTTAATCCGATTCAGTTCCGTTTTCGCTCTTTTTAAAAGAGAACTCGGGTTGTGGGTAGTTTCCTTTTTCACGTTATCAGTCTTTTGATGATTATACGTAAAAAGTCATGCCTGCGTTTCTGAGCTGAAAACGAATGTTTTTAGACAGAATGACAACTAAAATCTTTCCTGAAACGTTTTTAGGAAAATTTTGTCATTTGATTTCTTGATCACTACCTCTTCGCACTGATTGAACTTTGCAAATTTTTGGATCGCATCCGAAACCTTATTCTCCATTGGTTTACTCAGCTTGATAGATTCAAAATGAAGATTGTGAATAGTTAATATGCGTTGTTTACGATCGGCTTTGGAATCCATCCGCGCTACAAACGTATCACCAATCAATATGGGTAAAGAGAAGTATCCATATTTTCTCTTCGGAGCAGGAACGAAACATTCTACCTGGTAATCAAAGTCAAAGAAATCTCTTAGCCGATGTCTGAATACATTCATCAAATCGAAAGGAGAGAGGATGAATGCATCACCGGACAACTCGATTTTCTTTTTCTGATATTCAGGAAGCATGTAAAGGGTCGATCCTTTCAGTCCTTTGATCTCCACGGTACAAACTTCTCCTTCGTCCACCATTTTTTGAATTTCTGATTTGACGGAGTTCTTTACATATCGTGTACTGTACACAATTTCTTTCAGGTAGGCGATGCCCAATCCCTTCAGTGCCCGTTTGATCACATGCCTGTCATACTCTTCTGGTGTGGGCTTGTTCAAGTCAATATTTCGCGGAAGTACATTTTCAGTGATGTCATACACTTTCTGAAAATTGCCCTTACGAAAAGCCATTAGTTTTCCATCGAGGTGCAATCGCTCAAGAGCAACTTTAGAAGGACGCCAGTCCCACCAACCGGTGCTTTTAGTGGTGCGGTCATTCTCAAAATCCTTTGCCATCAGTGGACCTTCACGCCCGATGCGGTCAAGCACTTTGTTCATCAGATTGATTTCAGCCTGTGTCAATGCATCTCTTCTTGATGAAAAGCTTTCTTTGACAGGAAGAGAAAACCGGTAATTGTGTGATGGAATATAACCAGCCGCGAAAGCCCAGGCTTCTATAATTCTTCCATCGGTAAGAAGCTGATCTAGCCATTCCGGTTTGTAATCAGGTACGCGTGCATAGATGGAATGATGATGTGCCCGCTCTACCACGTAATTGGTATCAATCTGAACGAAGCCTATGTGATCAATGAATTTATAGACTGCTTCGATGCCTTTTCCAAATTGAGCGCGTTTGGATAACCCTGCCGCATGAAGAATGATTTTTCGTGCCTGAGCCTGGGTGAGAACATTTTTATTCATGACCTTAATTAACAAATTTTTATGA
>JBGATZ010000227.1:0-7787 GCA_044228905.1 Cyclobacteriaceae bacterium
AGTATCAACGCAATCAGTTCATTACCTGTCAGCTCAAAACTGATGTGATGAATCTCATTGCGAATATTGGAGCGATTCCATTCTCGTGCTTCGCCAGTAAAATGACCCGCAATTCTTTTCTTGATGTTGATTGCTTTACCAACGTAAATCACATTACCCCGTGCATCGTGAAAATAATACACCCCCGCATGAGCCGGCAGTTTGTCAAAATCTTCCTTGGGTAAATTGGGAGGAAGAATAGTTTCTCCCGAATTTTTCTTAAGCGCCTTTTCAATTACTCCATTCTGATCACGCTGTAAAAGCAAATGAAAAATCTTTGCTGTAGCATGTGCATCTCCTCCTGCCCGATGACGATCTGAAATTTTTATTCCCAGGCTCTCTGCCAATCTCCCTAAACTATAAGATGAAAGTCCAGGGACAATCTTACGGCTTAACCTCACCGTACATAACTTTTTTGGTGCCCATGCTATGCCAGCTTCTTCAAATTCTTTTTTTATAAAAGTATAGTCAAAGTGCGCATTGTGGGCAATAAAGATCTTATCCTTCAACCAGGAATAAAGTTCTTTGGATATCTCTTCAAACGTGGGTGCATTCTTCACCATTTCGGTGGTGATACCTGTCAATCCAGTAATGAACTGAGGTACGCTTCTTCCCGGATTGATTAATGTGTGAAATTTGTCGGTGATTCGAATACCATCATGATGAAAAATAGCTATTTCGGTTACGCGGTGATTTTCAGCGTAGCCTCCGGTCGTCTCAATATCAACAATGGCATACATGGAAAAGCGAAAGTACTGTTTGCAAAGTTTAGTTAAAAGAGAGAAAATTGAATTTTAGAGCTTACTTTTTTATATGCTTATCATTCGTTTTTTACTATCAGGAGTGGCTGTTTTTTTCTCTGCCTATTTGCTGCCAGGCGTGGAAGTAAAAGACTACTGGGGAGCTTTGCTGGTAGCTTTTCTGCTTTCTGTGGTCAATGTAGTTATTAAGCCCATCCTTATCCTATTCACAATTCCAATTACGGTAATCACTCTTGGGCTTTTCTTGCTTGTCATTAATGCGCTGATGATCCTTCTCGTGGACTGGTTTGTTGACGATTTCCATGTAAAGGGATTCTTATGGGCATTGGCCTTCAGTTTAATACTTTCTCTCTTCAATAGCATGTTTGACGACCTTACAAAAGAGAAGAAAAATCAAGATTAATTTTTGTTGTGATTTTTCATTTTTTCAAGGTTACTTTCGGCACTTTTTTTCATTAAAGACCCTAAAACCTAACCCCATGAAGATTACGTCTATTACGGCTTTTCTATGTCTTTTTATTGCTCTGGCTGCTGCCGCGCAAAAATCTCCTGTCAAGTTTGGTGATATCCCTACAGCAGATCTCACTATGACTGTTTATAGCAAGGATTCATCTGCATCTGCTGTAGTGCTTTCAGATTATGGAGAGGCCTACATAAAAGAAATCGGAGAAAGTGTAGTGCTTAGCTTTGAAAGACATGTCCGGATCAAAATTCTGAAGAAGGAAGGTCTGGAGTGGGCCAACGTTGCCATTCCGCTTTATCATGTCGGACAGCGCGAAGAACGGGTTAATAACCTGAAGGCAGTCACTTACAATCTGGAAAACGGTGCTGTGGTAGAAACAAAGATGCAGCGTGAAGGTGTTTTCAAGGAAAAATCAACGCGTTATTACGATCGTCAGAAATTCACTTTACCTAATGTGAAAGTAGGATCAGTGATTGAATATTCTTACACAGTCAATTCGGAATTCTATACGCAGTTTCCTAACTGGGAATTCCAGTACACTATTCCCGTGAGATGGAGTGAGTTTTGGGCCATCATGCCTGAGAATTTCATCTATCAAAAATACATGCAAGGCTATATTCAGACGTCATCTTATGACGTGAAGCCATTAAACATAAGCGGATATTCGGCTACGGGTCATCATTGGATTTGCAAAGATGTTCCTGCGTTTAAAGAAGAACCCTACATGACCAGCGAAGAAGATTATGTGTCACGAATCAACTTTGCGTTATCTCACATCAATCTGGCTTCCGGAGGCACCAGGGAAATCATGGGCTCATGGGAAACCCTGAGACAAGGATTATTAGAGAATGATGCATTCTGGGGCGTCATCAAAGGATCTTCTTTCCTTAAAACGAAAGTGGAAGAGCTTACAGCGGGAGTAACCGATCCGAAGCAAAAGGTTGAAAAGATTTACAACTACGTGAAGCAAACGCTGGAGTGGGATGGCACAAAAGATTACCTGGCCGATAATCTCAAAAAAATCTTTGAAGCGAAAAAGGGAACCTCTGGAGACATCAACCTCGCTCTGGGATCAATGCTTGACAAGGCAGGCTTTGACGTAAACATGATTCTGGTAAGCACACGCGATCATGGATTCATTCGTCAGTCTTATCCGATGTCAAGACAGTTCAACTATGTAATCTGCTCTGTGAAACTGGATGACAAAACGGTTTTCCTTGACGCTACCGAAAGACTCCTTCCTCTTGGCGTGATTCCTGAACGCTGCCTGAATGGGGAAGGATTTCTTGTTTCCAAAAAAGATTTTGGGTGGGTGAAAGTAGAAACCAAAACGAAAGAGAAGATTACTACAAACGCAGACCTTAAACTGGATGAAAGCGGAGAGTTGAGTGGAAGCCTGAATTTTACCCGCGATGGATATGCTGCGCATAAGATGCGGAAAGAATACTTATCAAAGGGGCAGGAAACTTTCGTTAAAGATTTTCTTGGCAGCAAATCATGGGATCTGAAAAAATCTGAATTCCAGAATGTAGAAGACCTTTCTGTTTCGCCCAAGCAAATCCATGACATTTCTATTGCAGATCACATTACAGCTGCGGGAGATATTATGTACCTCAATCCGTTTCTCATCAATGAATTTCAGTCCAATCCGTTTATGCTTGACGTAAGGGAATACCCTGTGGACTTCGGAAAAAATCTGGAACGGGTGTACATGCTTAAAATTCAGATTCCTGAAAAGTATACGGTTGACGAATTGCCTAAAAGCAAAGTAATCTCTCTTACAGGGAACGCTGCACGTTATAGTTATAGCTCCAGTCAAACTGGCAATATCATTAACGTAATCTGTGTGTTTCAGATCAATAAGAGTCTTTTCGTGCAGGACGAATATCCAAACCTGAAAGAGTTTTATAACCAGATCGTAGCGAAACAAAACGAACAAATAGTAATCAGAAAGAAATAGTGGCTATGAATATCCTGGCTTTAACATTCTCTATTATTCTCTCCTCATTACCCGGAGACGATCCTAAATATCCTGTAAGTGCAATTCCTGAAGAAAGTAAAACAGGCATGTATGCCGTGGTCCGTGAGTCGGAGTTACGTTTTGATATTAACACCACCAACAGCTCGTCCACGTATTACCGTTCAGTAATTACCATTTTAAATCCCAACGCCAAAAACTATGCACGGCTTTCCGTAGGCTATGACAAATTCCGCCTACTTAAAACCTTTAAAGCTACCGTGTATGATGCTTCCGGAAACGTGGTTAAGAAACTGAAACAAAGCGAAATTATTGACAGAAGTTCATTTGACGGAGTCTCGCTCTTCAGTGATGACAGGGTAAAAAGTGCTGATCTTACTCAAGCCACTTATCCTTACACTGTGGAATTCGAGTTTGAAATTCAGAATAAGTACCTCTTTTCTATTCCTTCATTTCATCTTTATTCAGACGATGAAGTATTCATTCAAAAATCAAAATACACGCTTGCTTTCCCTGCAGGCCAGAAGCCGCGCTATCAACTCTTCAACATAAAGGAGCCTGTTGTCAATAAAGAAGGGGAAAAGAACTTACTCGTATGGAATTTTGAGAATGTAAAGCCAGACAAATTTGAAAAGCTTGGGCCTGACGGAGATCAGATCATTCCACATATTCTTGCCGGACCAACCGATTTTGAATTTGACGGTTACAAAGGCAACATGGATAGCTGGAGTAACTACGGTAAATGGCAGATTACGTTGAATGAAGGAAGAGAAGCACTGCCAGAATCTACACGTGCAATGGTGAAACAGATGACCAGGGATGCAAAGTCCACTGAGGAAAAAGCTAGAATTTTGTATAAGTATCTGCAGGAAAAAACACGATATGTAGGTGTGCAATTAGGAATAGGTGGATGGCAACCTTTTCAGGCATCGGTAGTTGATCAGACCGGATATGGAGATTGCAAAGCATTATCCAATTATATGGTTGCGCTATTAAAAGAAGCAGGAGTGAAAGGATATTATACGATCATTTCAGCTGGTAAAGGAGAGGCTGACATTGATGTGAAGTTTCCTTCTAATCAGTTCAATCACGTTATCGTAGGCGTTCCAAATGTTCAGGATACGCTGTGGCTTGAGTGCACGAGCCAAACCAATCCATTCGGATACGTGGGTTCGTTCACTGGAAACAGACATGGTTTAATGATTACCGAATCAGGAGGAAAATTAGTTCGCACAACTTCTTATCCCGCGGAGCAGAATATCCAGTCCATCTCGGGTGATATTGTGATTGAATTAAACGGAGATGCAAAGGCGAAAGTTAAATCCACTTATTCCGGATTGCAGTATGAAAACAATGGGCTCAATTTCGCAGTGAATCATGCATACGATGAACAAAAGAAGTGGGTTCAAAACAATACCAAAATCCCGGTCTTCGATGTGGTGTCGTTTACCATGACGAGCAAGAAAGACAAAGTGCCAAGCGCAACGGTAAACTCAGAACTGTTGTTGAGAAAATATGCGTCAGTAAGTGGTAAGCGAATTTTCGTCACACCAAATTTGCTCAATCGGTCCACGTATGTTCCTGAAAAGATCGAAAACAGGAAAACAAAAATAGTTCGCGGCTCGGCATACATCGATATAGACACCATGCGCTATCATCTTCCCGAAGGCATTTATCCTGAATTTCTTCCCGAACCGGTTAAGTTGAAATCAAGGTTTGGAGAATACGAAACAGGTTTCAAATTAGATGGAGACGGATTGATTTATATCAGAAGAATGAAAATGAACGAAGGCGAATTCCCAGCGGATTCTTACAATGAGCTGATCGACTTTTATCGAAACATTAATAAATCTGATAATACAAAAGTGGTCTTCCTGAGTAAAACGTAAATTATATTTTGCGTTTAAAGACCCAATCGGATTCCTGAACCTGAACAACTCTGTTGTAGAGTTCTTTCAGGTAATGATATTCGTCTGAAGTATAAACCGTGCGATTAATACTCAAGCTGTTATTCATAATGATTTTGTTGCCCACGTTCTGCACTCCAAACAAGTAACGGCCACCGGAATTAGGCAATGAAAGTGCTACTTTGTCCGGGGTACCCGCCAATTCAAAATTGGCGGGATATTCCAGATTAAAGATTATTGTTTCTTCTACGGGAGCACCAAAATCCACAGGGTACAATCTTTCGTTTGACTTAAATGGATTTCTATCCTTTCCCTCTATAAAAGGATTGAATAAAAAATGACCCGCCTTCAGATCGATATATGATTCAATTTCTATTTCAATTTTCTCAATCAAAGGCTTGGTAATATCTTCCGCATTAACAATCTCTACCTTACTTATTCCCAGTGTTGATCTCTTCGCTTTAAGCTTGCTAATGTATTCTTCTTCATTGCTGAACGATGCGATTTCTTTTCTTTTCTCTATCGCGCTGTAGCCTGTATACTGGTGTTGGATAAGGCCCTTCAGTGTACCGGTTTCCGTAAGAGTAAACGTATACGATGAAATCTCCTTTGCTTTGTCAGTGGGTTTCAGCTCCAGCCAAAATGAACCCTTCTCATCCATCACCCTGCCTTTTCCATTAATGCAGTCGATTGGAATTGAACCAAAGGGGAAATAATCATCAGTTGCATCAAGCAAAAAAGTTTTGCCACTCAGATTAACTTTTGTAATGACGTAGTTGAAATCACTTAGTACAGGATGAATTTCAATAGGCAGCCCGTTTTCACGAGTTGAAAGAATTACTGGATCAGCATTTAATCCGGCAAGGCGTAAAGCAGCAGTCAATGATAAATTAATCTCTGCCACATTTCCCTTCCTCTCCTCGTAAGCCTTCTTTATTCCTACATTGGTAAAGGCGCTATTCCTTCCATTCCATTGGTATCTGAATTTCACGAAATCAAAAACTCGCTTTGCTTTGGCCAGCGAATCACCCTCCATGCGAAGCAAGGCATCCACCTCATCTTTAAGCACATCCTTGGCCTTTCTCAGCTGAATGCCGAAATCCTCATGTCGCTGCATTTTTAAATCTGCGTCTTTCCACTCTTCCGTGTACCGCGTGACACGGCCATCAAAATACCTGATGTCTGACAATTCAAAATTGACAGCCGATATAAAATTTGATTTGGCAGTCATATGTTCTTCTTCAACAAATGCCGGAATGTCTACCATTTCAAAGTTCAGTTCAGAGCAGTCGGCCTGGCCTTTGTAAAAGCAGCTCTTGATTAATTTTGTTTCATAGTTGCTTAGCTTTAGGAATCCACGCAGTGTGACATTGTAATTGTAATTGGCTGGCACTTTGGCCACATACTTGCTTTTTAGTTTCGGATTCTCGTCCTGGAAAAACCACGATCTGAAATTATAAATGAAAGGAGACTCGATCGTGTATTGATAGTCGATCACAGAACCAACACGTACATTTGGGATGGCCAGCTTTACGATATCCCAGCTCTTATTCGTATTTTCCTGGAATACATTTTTCGAATCCAGTTTCGTTTCCCGTAATGAGCCGTTCTCAATATTAAAAGCGGAAGCTTTATAGGCATTTAATTTTTCCTTACTGGTTTCTCCTTTACGCAATGGGATCTCAATCGTTGCTTCATCAATTCCATCCTGCTTCAGTATCTTTATCCTTACATGATATTCAAAAATTAAATTATAATCCTCTCCATCCTGAATATAAGCTTCACCGTATTCATTAAGCACAAGGGCTACGGCACTCGTATCTATCTCATATTTCTTAAGTTCCAGTTCCTTATACGTAGCCTGGCCAAACGGAAATCCCTGCTGCTGGCCGAATGAACCAGTAATAGTAGATACAAAAAGAAGTAAATAAACAGATCTCATACTGCAACTATAGTATTAATTAAAAATAACAATTCTTATTTCTTAAATGGGTAAATAAACCCGAAAAGATGATCCTGCATCCGGCTTGCTCTCCACTTCAATTCTACCCTGCAGTTTGTCTACCTGTTGTTTTACAAGATATAATCCTAAGCCTCTGCCACCAGGAATTGATGCGTGAAAGCGTTTATACAATTTAAAAATATCACCATGAAATCTTGTAAGGTCAATACCTAATCCATTGTCAGTTACTTCAAGAATCATTTCAGTTTCCTGTTTGACAGACGAGATACGAATTACCGGTTTGCGAACAGGTGATCGATATTGCAGCGCATTGCTGATAAAATTGTAAAGGATGCTATTGATAAATGATTTGATTGATTTAACAGAAGAACATTTTAAATCCATTTCAATAACGGCTTCATTTTTTTCCAGAAAAGAATGAAGAGATGATCGGATCAAGGCAATTTCGTTTTCCAATGAAACTTCTTCCAGTGCCGAAAACTTATCAAACCGGATGTCGATGATTTTATTAAGATCGCCTATCACGCTTTCAAGAGAAACAGCCGAACCTTCAAGCAAGTCGAAAATCTTTTTTCTGTCTTCCGCTGTATCTGCAAGCCGGTAAATATTTATCAATCCCAAAATACTGGCAACCGGCCCGCGCAAATTATGTGAAACGGTGTATGAGAATTGCTGC
>JBGATZ010000228.1:0-7761 GCA_044228905.1 Cyclobacteriaceae bacterium
ATGAGAATCTGGATAGCTATACACGCAATCACCGCATAGGAAAAATAGTAGGAGTAGTAAAGGATTTTCACTTTGCTTCACTGCATGATAAGATAGAACCACTCATCATTGAATACGAACCGGGCTGGACCGGACAACTGGTCATTAAGATCAGTGCGGGTAAAACCAGTGAAACTTTGGCTTATATTAAGAAGACAATTGATACGCTGGCTCCGAATAGTTTATTCTCTTATCAGTTTTTGGATGACCGGTTGAATGCGCTTTATAAATCGGAAGATAACATGGGGAAAGTATTCCAGTTTTTCTCTGTGCTGGCCATCGTGATTGCCTGCCTGGGATTACTTGGTTTGTCTGCCTACACCATTGAAAGCCGGACCAAGGAGATTGGAATTCGCAAAGTATTAGGGTCAAGTGTGTCGGGAATCGTAGCCCTTGTTTCGTCCAGGTTTTTTATGCTCATATTTACGGGTTTTGTGATTGCCGTTCCTCTTACCTGGTACCTGATGACCAAATGGCTGACAAATTTTGCTTATCAGATCCAGATCGAGTGGTGGGTATTTGCACTCACGGGACTCATCGTCCTGATGATTGCAGCACTTGCTGTGGGTTTTTATACGATCAGGGCAGCTCTGGCTAATCCAGTTACCTCACTGAGGTATGAATAAAGCGTAAAGCTCGCGCAACTTTTCAAGCGGTAGTGAAGTCTTAGGATAGAATTAGTTCGCTGATTCTGTAACTAAATCCTTTTTCCTAAGTCTTCTACCTATGCTGACCAACTACCTGAAAATTGCCTTCCGTTCATTATTAAAGTTCAAGGGATATGCGCTGATCAATTTGTTTGGCCTTGCTCTTGGGCTTACTGCAGGCATTCTCATCATGATCTACGTATTGGATGAGTTGTCCTTCGATAAATTTCATGTAAATGCAAAGCGACTGTATCGGATTGATACTTCCTTTTTTACCCCGGGTTCATCAAGTGAAGGTCTGAACCAGACAAACGGATGGCCACTTGGCAAAATACTGGAGAAAGATTTTCCCGAAGTGGAAAAGGTGCTCTATACACGGAGCGCTAATTTTTTACTGATCAATCACAATGATAGACGCATTCGTCAGAATACGCATTTTGCTACGCCTGAGTTTTTTGAGATGTTTTCATTCCCTCTTCTGGAGGGAAATACAGAAAAAGCATTGGCCGAGCCGTATTCAGTAGTGATCTCGGAAGAGATGGCAGCTAAATATTTTCATGGAGAAGATGCCCTGAATAAGACACTGGTGATGGCGGATACTTTGAATATGGTCGTGACCGGTATTATGAAAAACATTCCATCCAATTCGCATATTCAGGCAGATATGATTCTTTCATTCGCTACCTATGAAAAGATCGAAACTGAATTTAGCTATACCGATGGTTGGGGAAATATCAACATGCACAATTATCTGTTGCTGAAAGAAGGAGCAGACTTTGAAACATTCGCTGCAAAGTCCAAAAATATTTATATGGACCGCGTGGGAGAGATGATGAAGAACTGGGGTGCTACTGCCTATGTGAAATATGAACCATTGGAAGAAATCTACCTGAAGTCAAAGGCAGGTAACAGTATGGGACCAGCGGGAAATATTGATCGCATTTATTTACTATCAGGTATCGCGGCATTTGTGATTCTGTTGGCGTGTATCAACTTCGTTAACCTTGCTACGGCAAGATCTGTCTACCGTGCAAAGGAAGTTGGGTTGAGGAAAGTAGTGGGTTCCACCCGTCAGGGATTAATCAGTCAGTTTCTCAGTGAGTCTTTTGTCTTGACGGTGTTTTCATTGATCATAGCGTTGGTTCTGACAGTTTTATTTCTTCCGTACTTTAATCAGTTGCTTGACAAAAAGTATGATCTGATCGCTCTCTCTAATCTTTCTATAATTGCAGGAGTAATACTATTGACATTAGTGATTGCACTGCTTTCAGGTTATTATCCTGCTTTGGTGATGTCTGCACTTCGCCCGGTGGAGGTATTGAAAGGAAAAATGCAAACCGGTACACGAGGTATTCAATTAAGGAGGGCGTTAGTTGTATTTCAGTTTATTGTTTCTGTAACACTGGTTACGGGGACATTGGTAGTTATGGACCAGTTAAAATTCATGCAACAGCAGGAATTAGGATTCGATAAAGATCAAATCATTGTGATCAACGCATCCAGAGCAAACTCGGCTAATCCCGATGCTTTTGAAACTTTTAAAAATGAGTTGAAATCGCTGGCTGCTGTAGAGGAAGTAACATGGACGAATGCAGTTCCTGGAAGCCCGGGATGGACGGGTCAGGTTGCGTATCCGGAAGGAAAGACCGGTGACGAGGCGACCAGTGTAGAGTATATGGCCGTTGATGACAATTACCTTAAAACGTTAGGACTTGAGATTATTGCGGGGCGTGGCTTCGATAAAAATCACGAAGCGGAGTTAAAGGACGGATTGATTTTAAACGAATCGGCCGTAACTGCTTTCGGATGGACTTCACCGGAAGAAGCAATCGGAAAGCGTATTACTTCTCCATCAGGACAGCCGGAAGGTGAAGTGATCGGAGTGGTGAAGAACTACCATCAACTAGGTTTGCAACGAAAGATTGGCCCGATTACCATGGACTACGCTCCACAGAATAGTTATTTATACGGAGTTCGCTATGATGCAGCCGGTACTTCTCAACTGATTGAGTCGTTAACCACTCTTTGGAAAAAGACTTATCCTGGATATGACTTTAATTATTTTTTCCTGGACCAGAATTTTGAAAAGCAATATCAATCGGAGCAACGCCTGGCCAATGTATTCGGATTGTTTGCGGTCATCACCATTGCTATAGCAGTGATTGGCTTGCTGGGACTGGTTTCGTTTATGGTGGCTGCACGTACCAAAGAAATCGGAATCAGAAAAGTACTGGGTGCTGGCGTGTTCAGCATTACGGGTATGTTGTCGAAGGAATTTGTCATTCTGGTGCTGATCGCGAATGTGATCGCCTTCCCGCTGGCAGGGTACTTTGCCGATCAATGGCTGGAGGGATTTGCCTTTCGGATGAAGTTTAATCCATTGCTTTTTGCGTGGACAACACTCATTGCAGTTTCGATCACTCTATTTGCGGTAAGTTATCAGACAATCAAGGCAGCTTTGGCCAACCCGATTAAATCACTTCGGCATGACTGATTATTTTTCAAGATAAATCGGTAACCTCTTATCGAAGGTCGAGTATTCGTTTAAATATCCCTGCATGTTTAAAAACTACCTGACCTCCGTTTGGCGTTATATCTCACGCAACAAAGCATTTACCATCATTAATGTGTCCGGGCTCGTCATCGGGATGACCGCCTTCCTGCTCATTTCTCAATATGTGCTGCATGAATTCAGCTATGATAAATTTCATACTAAGGCGGGGCAGATCTTTCGATTGCAACTCGATCGATATAACAAAGGAGAAATTAGTACGCGCTGGGCCTCCGGTGCTGCGGGCATTGGCCCTGATGTAAAAGCTGAATTTCCGGAAGTCGAGCGCTACGTGAGAATGACCAATCGTAGTGCGGTATTCTCGTATGGTGATGTTTTCTTCAAAGAGGATTTTACCTCTTTCGCCTCCGAAGATTTTTTTAAAGTCTTTTCATTTAAACTAATTAACGGTGTGGACTCAACGGTGTTGAAGGACCCGTTTAAGATTGTCATCTCTCAATCTTTTGCTAAAAAATATTTCGGTAATGAAAACCCTGTAGGGAAGGTGCTTCGCAACAATGGTACACGCGAATACGAAGTGACTGGTGTGTTTGAAGATATGCCGGAGAACAGTCACATGAGAGCGGACGCGATCATGTCATTTGCCAGCCTTCATAAAATGTGGAATGATCCCATTACTTCCTGGAACTGGGATGGATTCTTTACATACGTTTTGCTGGATGAAAAAGCAAACCCAAAAGACTTTGAGAAAAAGCTAGCTGCCTTTGTGCAGAAAAGAATGGGCGAGCAAATGAAGGCCGATAATGTGAATATGATCTTCAATCTGCAGGCGATCAATGATATTCACCTGGATTCAGATTTCATTGGTGAATTTAAACCAAATGGGAATCGTCAGTCTACTTATTTTCTGCTGATCATTGCCGTGCTCATTCTGGTTATTGCCTGGATCAACTATATCAATTTATCAACAGCCAAATCCATTGAGCGCGCAAGAGAGGTAGGTGTTCGGAAAGTAATGGGTGGAATCCGGCAACAGCTGGTTCAACAGTTTCTCTTTGAATCATTGCTCCTCAATTTCATTGCTGTGGTCGTTGCTATAGCCGCAGTGGTGTTGCTTACTCCATGGTTCAATGAATTAACCGGACGTGAACTGGATTATTTGCTCTTCCGTGAAAAAATGTTCTGGATCTGGCTCGGTGTACTGATTGTTGTTGGTGCATTGCTTTCCGGAATCTATCCTGCTTTTGTGTTGTCATCGTACAAGCCGGCTGAAGTAATGAAGGGCCGGTTCAAGAATACGAACAGCGGAATCTTCTTTCGCAAAGGAATGGTGGTCACTCAGTTTGTTGCTTCCGTGACGTTGATTGTTGGCACTTTCACCGTATATCGTCAGATTCAGTTTATGCAAAGCCAGGATCTGAACGTGGATATCAATCAGACACTCGTTCTTCAGTCCCCCAACGTGGTCGACTCTACGTATCAGCAGAAATTTCAATTGTTCAAGCAGCAGGTAAAACAATATCCAGAAGTAATCAGCATGACAGCATCCAGTTCAGTACCTGGTAGCTCACCTGATTGGAATGCAGGTGGAATCCGAAGACTTAGCCAGCGGGAAGATGAAACTAATCAGTATCGCATCATTATGATGGATCATGATTTCTCAGAATCGTTTGGGTTGGAGATCCTGGCTGGCCGTGATTTTTCCGAAGATGTGGTGAATGAACATAAAAATGTGCTCATCAACGAATCGTCCGCACGATTGATGGGTTTCAAAAAACTAACCGAAGCGGTGAATGATCAGATTTTCTTCTGGGGAGATACTTTTCGGATTGTAGGGGTTCTAAAAAACTACCGACAAGAATCATTGAAGAAGGCCTTTGAACCATTGATCTTCAGATATAACTCGGCACCAGGAGGTTACTATTCAATTAAATTTAATACAACCAATGTGAAAACCTCGTTGGCCCGGTTCGAAGGAATGGAAAGCGTTGTTTCCAGGAAACCCATTTATTCACTTTTTCCTGGACGATCATTACAATCGTCAGTACAAGGCGGATCAGCAATTCGGAAATGTGTTTGGAATCTTTTCCGGTCTAGCGATTTTCATCGCCTGCCTGGGCCTGTTCGGATTGTCTTCTTTGACAGCCATTCAACGAACGAAAGAGATAGGAGTAAGAAAAGTATTGGGTGCATCCATTCCCGGCATCCTCCGCCTGATGAGTACGGATTACCTCATTTTAATGGGTGTCTCCATATTACTAGCCATACCCTTGTCATGGTGGATTATGAATTCATGGCTCCAGTCATTTGCCACGCGAATCTCATTATCCTGGTGGATTTTTGCCCTGCCAAGCCTGCTGGTAGTTGGTATCGCTTTGCTCACGGTAAGCATTCATACGATAAAGGCAGCGCGAACAAACCCCGTCAAATCCCTTCGATATGAGTAGTGTTGGGTATAAATAACCACGAAGCCAGTCCGCAAAGACTGGCTTTTATTTTTTAATGACTACCTGAAAATGACAAGGTCTATGAAAAATCTGAATTCTGTTTTCGGTGTCTTAATTCTGATTTCTGTGATAGGTATTTGCAGACTGATCGGAAATATTTTTGGACCGGGACTTTACACAGGATTTTTTCTGATCACCACTGCCTTTATCATACTAGGGTCGTTGATTTATACGGTCTCCAAAGACCGTTAGTCAAATCCGGTTATTGCATTTCAAAATCCTGGGTATATTAGCTTTTGCTAACTATCCACATCATGAAATTGATTGCACTCTTATCCCTTTTCTTATTTCTTTCATTCACACAAGTTCAAAAGAAGAAAGTAGTTTTTTTTGGTGACTCCATTACCGAGGCTGGTGTAAAGCCAGGCGGGTATATTGTTAGAGTAGGAGAGATGGCTGCCAAAGATAATCTGGCGAGCCAGTTTGATTTCATTGGCTCAGGAATTGGCGGTAACAAAGTCTATGATCTTTACCTTCGCCTGGAAGATGACGTACTCAGCAAGAATCCGGACATAGTTGTAATATACATTGGCGTAAATGATGTGTGGCACAAACGTTCTTATGGTACAGGTACTGATTACGATAAATTTGAACGGTTCTACAATGCGCTTATTAAAAAACTTCAGGCAAAGAACATTAAAGTAATTCTTGCTACGCCTGCAGTGATTGGCGAACGTACGGATTCGAGCAACGAGCTTGATGGGGATTTGAATCGCTATAGTTCATTAATCCGCTACAATGCGGAGAAGAACAAGCATCCTTTGGTAGATTTGAGAAAATCTTTTCTTGATTACGCAAAACAGAATAATCCGGAAAACAAAGAATCCGGAATTCTTACTTCCGATCGTGTTCATTTGAATGAAAAAGGAAATGAGCTGGTAGCTTCTGAAATGTGGAAAGCGATTAAGGGATTGTAACTGAGAATGGTGTCAGGTTGAGTCTGCCTGTCGGTAGACAGGCTTGTCGAAACCTATAGTCTCATCTCATAATATGACCTGAAGTTTTTAATCGATTTTGAAATGGACACCGTTACTCATATTGTTTTAGGAGCAGTGATTGGCGAGGCCTTTGCCGGAAAATCAATTGGCAAAAAGGCGATGTTGTATGGAGCTGCTATGCAAAGCCTTCCTGATATTGATGTGATCGCTTCCTTCTGGCTTTCACCTTCTGAGAATTTACTGGCTCACCGAAGTATTACCCATTCATTCCTTTTTGCAATTCTATCTACAATCACTTTATCTATTCTGCTAAACCGGTGGTACCGGTCGAAAGAGATTCCTTTAACGAAATGGGTGATTTTTTTAGGGCTGGAGATTCTGGTTCATTTTTCCCTGGATGCATCCAATACGTACGGTATTGGATTGCTGGAGCCATTCTCCAATGAGCGGTTCGCATTCAATATCATTTTTGTAGCGGATCCATTGTTTACAATCTGGTCGATCATCGCGGTGATTGCTTTGCTGGTATTGAGATTGGATAATCCCAAACGAAAATACTGGGTTGCAATGGCATTGATTCTTAGTATAACCTATTACCTGGTTGTATTAAATAACAAGCGCATGATCGATAATAATGTGAAGGAGAACCTGGCGCAGCAAAAAATTGAGTACAAGAGATATTTTGAGGCGCCTACTGCTTTGAACAGTTTATTGTGGAATGTTGTAATAGAAACAGATAAGGGATATCAGGTTGGTTATCGTTCTGTTTTTGATTACTCTCCGAAAATTGAATTCAATTATATTCCCAAAGACAGATCATTGCTCAATCCCGTTGATGAATTTATTGGAGTAGATGACCTGATCCGCTTCTCAAAGGGCTATTATACAGTTGATAAAGTGGATGATAAGATCGTATTCAATGACCTTCGCTTTGGACAAATACGTGGATGGGATGATCCGAAATCACCCTTCATCTTTAGATTTTATTTGCAAAAGCCGGAGGACAATATACTGGTCGTGCAACGTGGTCGATTCTCCGGATGGGATAAAGAAGGTGTTCAGTCGTTGCTCCGCAGAATTTCCGGAGTGTGATTATTCCTTTTGCTTGAAATAAAACG
>JBGATZ010000229.1:0-1628 GCA_044228905.1 Cyclobacteriaceae bacterium
CATTCGTAATGGCCGATATTCCCGGAATCATTGAAGGTGCTGCAGAAGGAAGGGGATTGGGAATCCGGTTCCTCAAACACATTGAACGAAATTCGTTGCTGCTGTTCATGGTGCCGGCCGATTCAAATGATATCAAAAAAGAATTTGAAATTCTGCTGGATGAATTGCGACAATACAATCCCGAATTGCTGGACAAGAAAAGATTACTTGCCATCACCAAATCGGATATGCTGGATGACGAGTTGAAAACAGAAATCAAAAAAGAGTTACCCAGAAAAATCCCTACGATTTTCATTTCTTCAATTACCAACCAGGGCATTACCGAGTTGAAAGACCTGATCTGGAAAAACCTTCATTAGGCCAATCTGGCGCGATCTCCTCCTTGGCAAAATTCTTGTCATGTTGTTTCCGAATTAAGCAGAGATCATGGAAAACAAAGTGAATTCAGAGCAAGAGGCTATAAAAAACGAGGAAACTACATCAGAAATGCCCTTTCCAGAGAGCCCGGAACAAATTCAGGCCGAGAAACAGGCAGCTGAAGTAGATCCCACTAAAAAGCTACAGGACGAATTGGCAGAAGCCAAGGATAAATACCTGCGCCTGTACGCAGAATTTGACAATCACAGACGCAGAACGGCCAAGGAAAAACTGGAGATGATTCAATCTGCTAATGAGCAATTGCTTCAGTCTCTGCTTCCTATCATTGATGACTTCGAACGTGCTGAAAAATCATTCAAGGATAAGAACGATAAGGAATCAGAAGGCTTCTTCCTCATTCAGAATAAATTTAAAAAGATCATTGAACAAAAGGGGGTGAAACAAATGGAGGCGGGTGCCGGATCAGATTTCAATCCGGATCTGCATGAAGCCATCACTCAGATTCCTGCACCGACCGAAAAACTGAAAGGCAAAATTGTTGATGTGGTAGAGAAAGGTTACTTGCTTGGAGATAAAGTAATTCGCTTCGCAAAAGTAGTAGTGGGTAGCTAATCGCTAGCTGCAACATTTCTTTCAATAGAATAACAGTAACAAAGAATAACCTTCGAGCTTCAAACCTCGAACATCGAATATCGACCCAATGGCAAAAAGAGATTTTTACGAAATTCTGGGAGTAGCAAAAGGTGCTACAGCTGAAGAGATAAAAAAAGCGTATCGCAAAACGGCTATTCAGTTTCACCCTGATAAAAATCCGGGAAATAAAGAAGCGGAAGAAAAATTTAAAGAAGCTGCTGAAGCGTACGAAGTATTGAGCGATGAAAATAAACGCGCACAGTATGATCGTTTCGGTCATTCGCGTCCGGGTGGCGGAGGTGGTGGATTCCAGGGCCATGATATGAACATGGAAGACATCTTCAGCCAGTTCGGAGATATTTTCGGTGGTGGTGGTGGAGGTGGCTTCGAAAGTTTCTTCGGTGGTGGCGGTGGTCGCTCACGTCAGCGTAAGGGATCGAATCTTCGAATCAAATTAAAACTGACGCTCGAAGAAATTGCCAATGGAGTTGAAAAGAAAATTAAAGTAAACCGACTGGTTCGGGCAGAAGGAGTAACATTTAAAAATTGTACTAACTGCCAGGGCTCTGGTCAGGTAAGGAAAGTCGTGAACACAATGCTGGGCCAGATGGTGTCTG
>JBGATZ010000229.1:1657-7741 GCA_044228905.1 Cyclobacteriaceae bacterium
TCAGATTATCGATAAAAAACCTTCGGGTGTAGATAGCTCAGGTCTGGTTTCTAAAGAAGACATGATCTCCGTTCGTATTCCTGCAGGAGTAAGTGATGGAATGCAATTGTCTATGGCCGGAAAAGGAAATGAAGCTCCGGGTGGAGGAGTACCAGGAGACCTTTTGATCCTTATCGAAGAGCAGGAAGACAAGCAGCTGAAGCGTGATGGAAATAACCTCGTGTACGATTTACACATCAGCTTTATCGATGCGGCCATTGGAACATCGGTTGAAGTTCCTTCGATTGGAGGAAATGTGCGTATTAAAATAGATCCGGGAACACAAAGCGGAAAAATTCTTCGCCTTCGCGGCAAAGGATTGAAAGATATCAACGGCTATGGCACAGGAGATGAGCTGATTTATATCAGCGTATGGACACCTAAAAAGCTGAGCGCTGAAGAGAAAGCGAAGCTGGAAAGCTTACGTGAATCCCCAAATTTCAAACCGCAGCCAGACTCAAGCGAAAAAGGTTTCTTTGAGCGGATGAAAGAATATTTCTCCTGAAATAACTGATTTTCAGCGCATTTTATTTTGTAATAATCCAAACCTTAGGAATAAAAGTCCGTATAAGTCAGGATTGGCTAATAGTTTTTTAACTATTCTTTAACCTTTATTACATCAGGAAAACTTTGGGGCTAACCCAACGTAAAAGACAGGAATGCACAAGCTTTTAACGCTGGTTCTTCTGGGTAGTACCCTCGTTTGCAATGTCTTCGGGCAACTGAAAAAACAGTTTTCCATTGAAGGCACTGATCAATGCGAGCAAGTGGCGCTTTCTTTAAAAGCCAAAACAGGTAATTGTTTCATCCGTCCTAGTCAAAATAACGACATACTTAATATTTATAGCAATCAGGATCTGGAAGAATATGCTCATAGCTTCAGCAATGAGATTTCTGGAAAGACCTGTCTGGTGAAGTTGCAATTACAGCAAGACAACCAAAGTGGTGTTGGCCATAAAATATCTTATAAAGTATTAGGTGCTGAAGCAGCCGCAACTGATAAATTCTGGAAAGTTTATCTCACCGATTCAAAACTGTATTCACTTGATCTGGATTACGGATTAGGAAATGCCAATGTGGACTTATCTGGTCTATCTGTTAAGAAATTCAAAATCAATACAGGTAGTGCTGATGTGAACATTGCTTATAGTTCGGGCATAGAAAACAAAGTGGATATGGACACCTTCATGGTGAAGGTGGATGTGGGCTCTGTATCTGTAAAGCAAGTTGACCTTACCCGCGCCAAAGTGGTATTAGCTGATGTAGGCTTTGGAAATCTTTCTCTTGACTATAGCAGTATGCCTACACATGGCAATAAAGTAAAAGGGAGTGTAGGTGCAGGAAATCTGGTGATCGCCTTGCCTGATCAGAACACACCTGTACTAGTTAAGATAACCGATTCATGGCTGTGCAGTGTTCACCTGAGTAAGAATCTGAAAAAGATTTCTGAAAATACATTTGCCAACGCAGCCTACTCTCAAAACCCTAAAAACGCATTGGTCTTCGACCTTGACGTATCAATGGGTAAGATCATCTTCAAAGAGAAATAATTAATCTTTATTTTAAGCAAAGAAAAAGTTTTGCACGTCTAGTGTAATTCTTATTCTATTTTTGGTACTAATACAACCAAACCCAACGAAGTGGAAGCTTTGCTCGCAACAGACGTTACCAAACGGTACGCCCAACACCTTGCCCTGGATCAGGTCAGTGTAACTATCCCCGAAAAAACAATTTATGGATTGCTTGGCCCTAATGGTGCAGGCAAAACCACATTGATTCGCATTATCAATCAGATCATCACCTCCGATAGCGGTGAGATCAAAGTGTTTGGCGAAACGCTCAGTCAGAAACACATTGGGGTGATTGGCTATCTGCCGGAAGAAAGAGGGCTCTACAAAAAATTAAAAGTGGGGGAACAGCTTTTGTATTTAGCTCAACTGAAGGGCTTAAGCAGAAATGACGCGCAAGCCAGGATTAAAAAATGGCTGCAGAAGTTTCAAATCACAGACTGGTACAACAAAAAGGTAGAAGATCTTTCAAAAGGGATGGCACAAAAGGTGCAATTCATCAGTACGGTGATGCACGAGCCAAGATTGATCATTCTCGATGAACCATTTTCCGGTTTTGATCCGGTCAATGCTCAGTTGATTACTGAAGAAATTCTTGAGCTGAAAGCAAACGGCTCTACGATTATCTTCTCCACTCATAGAATGGAGACCGTAGAAGATTTATGCGATCATATTGCACTGATTAATAAGTCAAAGAAAATTCTTGAGGGATCGAAAAAACAGGTGAAGGATCAATTCCGCTCTCACACTTTTGCCATTGAACACAAAGGTAAATTTTCATTAAACGGAAATTATGAACTACTGTCTCAGAATGTACTGGAAGATGATTTTCTGAAATCGGTGGTGAAGATGAAAACACCGGTAAGCACCAATCAACTGATTCGTGATCTTACGGAATTGACAGAGGTGCATAGTTTCTCTGAGAAAGTACCTACCATGAGTGAAATATTTATTGGTCTAGTAAAAGGAACATCCCATGAATAAAATTTTATTAATCATACAACGCGAGTTTTTAAACCGTGTACAGAAGAAATCATTTTTGATTGCTACAATTCTGATTCCATTGATCTTCCCGGCAATCATTGGGCTACTGGTATACATCGCCAAACAACAGGATAAGAATGCAGAAAAGGAAATCATCCATTACATTGATGAGTCAGCCTTATTCGTTCCGGATTCCACCAAGTATCTCTTTAAACCATTTAACGGAACACTGGAAGACGCCAAGACCGCCTATCGCGCCAGCGATGATTTCGGTTTGCTTTACATTCCTCAATTGAATATTGCAAAACCGGAAGGAATAACACTCTACACCAAGATATCACCAAGTATTGAGGATATTAATCGCATCGAAAATCTGTTTGAGTCGCGCATTAAAGATTTAAAAATGCAGCAACTGAAAATTGATCAAAAATTACTCGACAGCCTGAAGACAAACGTCAACATTCATACGGTAAGTTTTTCTGATAGTGGACAAGAGAAGTCAAGCAACTCAATCATCTTATCGGGCATCGGTATGGCCGGAGGAATTCTGATGTATATGTTCATCTTCATCTATGGAGCACAGATCATGCAAGGCATCATTGAGGAGAAAACCAGTAAGGTGGTAGAGGTAATTGTTTCCTCAGTAAAACCTTTTCAGTTAATGATGGGTAAAATTCTTGGACTGGCATCCGTGGGCTTACTTCAGTTTTTAATATGGATCATACTCATGTCCACACTTACGTTTGGGGTATTGGGCTATTTTGGAATTGATCCTCCACAGCAACAAGCCATGCAGCAGATTTCCGCAGACGCTGCAGCTCAGCAGCAGGCAGTAAATTCCGAGCTATCAAAAAACATGGGAGAATTTATGGCACTGCCATGGGGATACATTGCCTTTGCATTTATTTTCTACTTCCTTGGCGGGTACCTGATTTACGGAGCACTGTTTGCAGCGGTGGGCTCTTCGGTAGATAGCCCCGCAGAAGCACAGCAATTCATGTTTACCATAACGATCCCTATGCTGATCTCTTACATGAGCCTCTTTATGTTCATCTTAAAAGATCCTCATGGCCCGATTAGTGTGTGGCTATCTATCATTCCATTCACTTCTCCGATTGCCATGATGGGACGAATCGGGTTTGGAGTTCCATTCTGGCAACTGGCTTTGTCTATGATTTTATTAATCGGTGGATTTATCTTCACTACCTGGGTGGCTGGCCGCATTTACCGCGTAGGTATTTTAATGTCGGGCACAAAAATAAACTACAAGGTGATGGCCAAGTGGTTTATGATGAAAGGCTGATTCATCAGTTGACAAATAGTCAAATATGCAATTGACAATGTTCAGGGCGTTATTGCTCTTTCGTTGTCAATTGTTTTTTTGTCAACTGCTAACTTTTTATTTGCTGAATCGTGGCTTAACTTTCCTTCCACATGGCTCGCGGCATTCTCCCTTCAATGGAATTCTACCAGGACAACACCAAGTTGAAATGGATTATTCTGGCCGTTTCGGTAGTTATCAGCATCAGTTCTATTTATTATACCAATGTGCTCGTAGAGCAACTGAAGCAACGCGAGCGCAATCAGGTACGCCTATTTGCCAAAGCACTCGAATACACCTCCAACGACCAGGAGAATAACATTCTTTTCATTACGGAAGAGATCATTTATAAGAATAATTCTATTCCGTTGATTCTTGCCGATGCCGAAGATCGCATCGTAAATCACAACAATATCTACATTGATGAAAAGTGGGATGAAAAGCGAAAGAATGAAACGCTCCAAATGCAGCTCAAAGAAATGAAGCGTACGTACACGCCAATCGAAATTGTGTTGAAAGATCCCAGCACAGGCGAGATTTTCGGAAGACAGTATGTGTTCTATAAAAATTCCTTTCTGCTCACACAGCTTATTGCCTATCCGTATATTCAGCTTTCTGTGATCGCCATCTTTGCGTTTATCTCCTATCTCGCATTCAACTATTCACGTACAGCAGAACAAAACAGAGTTTGGGTAGGGTTAGCCAAAGAGACAGCGCACCAATTAGGCACACCTCTTTCTTCATTAATGGCGTGGGTCGAGGTGCTTCGCGATGATCCTGCATTCAGCAACAAAGGCATTGTTGACGAACTGGATAAAGACATCAAGAAATTAAAAGTAGTAACCGAGCGATTCTCCAGTATAGGTTCTACACCTACTTTAAAAGATGAAAATATTTATCAATTGGTAAATAATGTGGTAGGCTACCTGCAGCCTCGTGTCTCCTCTAAAATCAATTTTGAAGTTTATACTTTGTCAGAAACCATCATTGCACGGATTCACGCTCCGCTGTTTGAGTGGGTGGTGGAGAATCTTTGTAAGAATGCCGTAGATGCGATGGGCAGCACCGGAACGATCGCCATTAAAATTCTAAGGGGTGTAGATGGCAAAGTGCTGGTGGATATTTCTGACACCGGGAAGGGAATTCCCAAGGCCAATATCTCCAGTGTTTTCAAACCTGGTTTTACCACCAAAAAACGAGGCTGGGGACTTGGTCTGGCACTGGCCAAGCGGATCATTGAAATGTATCACGATGGCCGGATTTTCGTGAAATCTTCAGACGAAAATCAGGGAACCACTTTCCGTATCGAGTTGAAAAGTGCTTAACTTCTATCTGGCTGTAAATCAGCTCATTCATCGATGATTTTCTTTCTCCCTCTATAGTCAAATTTTATCCAATCCTGAGTTTGCAATCCCCAAGCAAAAAACTACTTTTGCGGTCGGTTTTTAGGGGTGGTGTATCTGCTCCGAAACTCCTGTAAATCAGTTAAGTAAATAAATTCCTATAACCCCGATAAATTACATTAGATGGCGAATTACGGAAAAATCACCCAGGTAATCGGACCGGTAGTTGACGTTGCATTTGACGAACCCGGATCAAAACTTCCAGACATTCTTGATTCATTACAAGTAACCAAGGCAGACGGTACTCTGGTAGTATTGGAATGTCAGCAACACCTTGGTGAAGAGCGTGTGCGCACTATTGCCATGGACGGAACCGAAGGTCTGGTTCGTGGTATGAAAGTGACTGACACAGGTGCTCCGATTAACATGCCAATTGGTGAAGACATCAAAGGCCGTTTGTTCAATGTAATCGGTCAGGCTATCGATGGTATTGCTCAGCCAAAAGGAGCGAAATCACTTCCAATTCACCGTCCTGCTCCGGCATTCGAAGATCTTTCTACTTCAACAGAAGTATTATTTACAGGTATTAAAGTAATTGACTTGATCGAGCCGTACTCAAAAGGTGGTAAGATCGGTTTGTTCGGTGGTGCCGGTGTTGGTAAAACCGTATTGATTCAGGAATTAATCAACAACATTGCTAAAGCATACGCAGGTCTTTCTGTATTTGCGGGTGTGGGAGAAAGAACACGTGAAGGAAATGACCTTCTTCGTGAAATGATCGAAGCGGGTATCGTGGATTACGGTGACGAATTCAACAAGTCTCTTCACG
>JBGATZ010000230.1:0-7672 GCA_044228905.1 Cyclobacteriaceae bacterium
CATTAATGGCCTGATTGATTTCTTTACGGTCGATGTTACCATCGGCACCGGCAATGAGAATACTGGTGAGAATAGGAGACTTAAGCAATAACTCCACCTCAGTATTGGAAAGACGACTGAATTCAGCTAACATAGATCATCGAGGCAAGTGAAGTCATAAAAGTACCTATTTTAAAACTTTTGTAGATATAAAAATCCGGCTTAATTTACTTCAGAAACGAACTCCCGATGTACGAAAAAGACCCAGTTAAAATTTTTGTTGTAGAAGACGATCCGGCTTACACCAAATTTATTAAGTATGTACTGAGCCTTAATCCCGATTTCGATGTTGAGTATTTCACTTCCGGCAAGGAAGTTATAAGCCAGTTGCATAAAAAACCTTCTGTTATCACGCTGGACTACTCACTGCCCGATATGCCTGGTGAAAAGGTATTACAGCAGATTCGTGAGTTTAATCCGGATATCAGCGTGATCATTATTTCGGCACAGGAGAAAATAGGAACGGCCGTTGAGCTTCTGAAAGCAGGCGCTTTCGACTACATCACCAAAGATGAAGATGCCAAAAATCGCATTCTTAACTCAATCAATAATGCACGAAACAAGAACTCATTAATTCGCGAAATCGATCGGTTGAAGCAGGAGATTTCAGTAAAATATGAATTTGAAAAGAGCATCATTGGAAACAGCCCAGCGATAAAAAAAGTATTTGAGCTTCTCGAAAAAGCAGTTACCACAAATATCATCGTTTCGATCACTGGAGAAACCGGCACAGGAAAAGAACTCATTGCCAAAGCGATTCACTATAACTCGAAGCGGAAAAATAAATCATTTGTAGCAGTCAATATCGCAGCCATCCCCCGTGACCTTATCGAAAGTGAACTCTTCGGGCACGAAAAAGGCGCCTTCACTGGTGCAGTGAGTAAGCGAATCGGGAAGTTTGAAGAAGCAGAAGGTGGCACCATTTTCCTTGATGAAATCGGTGAAATGGATCTGAACCTTCAGGCAAAACTTCTCCGAGTGCTTCAGGAGAAGGAAGTAACACGTATAGGAAATAATGCTGTTGTTAAACTGGATGTTCGGATACTCGTTGCTACTCATCGCAACCTGCAGGAAGAAGTAAAGGCAGGGAAATTCAGAGAAGACCTTTATTATCGATTACTGGGATTGCCTATCCAGCTCCCTCCCCTACGTGAACGCGGCCAGGATGTGATTCTGATTGCCAAACATTATCTCGATCAGTTTGCAAAGGAAAATCAATTAAAGAAATTCAAGATTACCCCTGAAGCGCAGGACAAACTTCTTCAATACCCATTCCCGGGCAATGTTCGGGAATTAAAATCGATGATTGAGCTTGCTGCTGTGATGGCCAATGAAGGAGAGATCAAGCCACAGGACATCAGCTACAACAGTTCTATTGGTGATCAGGCATTCATGATGAAGGAAATGACTTTACAGGAGTATATGTATCTTATTATCAGAAATTACTTAAACAAATACGATGACAATGTGCTGGATGTAGCAAAACGACTGGATATCGGTAAATCTTCGATTTACCGATATTTGAAAGAGATGGAGGATGCGGGGATATAAATCCGATGAAAGATTTAAAGAGTTATGTAAAAAAGGGATTATTCTATCAATCTGTTGTTGAAGATGGATCGGATATCATTTTCATTGTCGATTATAAAGGAGAGATCATCTACCACAATACCTCAGTAGAAGAAACATTGGGCCATAAGCCCAACAGTTTGATTGGCAAAAATTTCTTCGATTACATCATTCCCCAGTCACTTTCTGAGTTTAAGAAAAAATACCAACAAAGCACAAAGAAACCTTATAGCGAGTCTGTTGAATTTCAGTTTCTATGCGCCAACAACACATTCAAATACCTTGAGTTCAACTCAATCAATCTTAAACAAAAAGAGGACATTGAAGGTCTGATTCTCGATTGCCGGGATATTACTCAGAGAAAAAAAGATGCAGAAGAACTGCTGCGTGCACAAAAAACAAAAGATCAGTTTCTCGCCAATATCAGCCACGAAATACGTACTCCGATCAATGGAATAGCAGGTATGGCTACACTACTTAGTCAGAATCCATCCGGAGAAGAGCAGATCACTTACCTCAATGCAATTAAAAGTGCTGCGGACAATCTTAAAGTGATCATCAACGACATCCTGGATCTTGCATCTATAGAATCGGGCAAATTGAAATTCGAACGTATTGGATTCAACCTTCACGATGTTCTTACATCACTTATTGACACATTTTCCGTACAAGCCAGAGAGAAAGGGATACGGTTGGAGATGAATATTTCTGAAGCTTCAAATCAGATTATGATTGGAGATCCGGTGAGATTAAATCAAATCCTCATTAATCTGATCAGCAATGCAATCAAATTCACCCATAACGGATTTATCAGCCTTACCTGCACATTGGAGAAAAAGGAAAAAAAGAAATGCATTGCAAAGTTTGAAGTAGTCGATACAGGAATCGGTATCCCCAAAGACAAATTATCTACCATCTTTGAAAGTTTCAGTCAGGCAGATGCGAGTGTAACCCGAAAATACGGTGGTACAGGGCTTGGTTTGACCATTGTAAAGCAACTGGCCGAATTGCAGGATGGAACAATCACCGTAAAAAGTGAAGAAGATAAAGGATCAGCGTTCACAGTACAAATCCCCTACCTCATCGGAAACATGGAAGACATTGCCGATGCCTCCATGCATGCGCAACAAAGTCAGTCTTACAAGAACAGCTTAAAAAATCTGAATGTCTTACTGGTAGAGGATAATGATATCAACCGGTTATATGCCAGCAGCATCCTCAAGACCTGGGATTGCAATTTAGAGATGGCTGAAAATGGTTATGTAGCGCTTGAAAAATTGAAAAACAATGTCATTGATATTGTTCTGATGGATTTGCAAATGCCGGTGATGGACGGCTACGAAGCTACCAAAGCAATTCGTCAGGGTGATCCATCCAGAAGCCAGGTTCCTATTATCGCACTTACTGCTAATGCAACGCGGAAAGACATTGAAAAATGTTTAACTGCAGGAATGAATGACTGCATCCCCAAACCCTTTACTCCTGAAGATCTATTCCGTGTTTTATTAAAGCATAGTAGCAGCAAATCAACTGATGCGGCTAAACCATCTGATCTGCAAAACAACATAGTAAACGAAGCATTGGTTGATCTTTCTTACCTTAAAAATGTTTCCAATAACGACCCTGAATTTATCAGAGAGATGATTGTTACATTTCTGGATAGTATGCCAAAAACGATCGCTGAAATCCGGAATTTTACATCAGCAAAAGATTGGGTTAATCTGGGTAAGGCTATTCATAAAATAAAGCCTTCACTTACTATGATGGGAATGCCCACATTGAAAGCACTGGCTATTGAAATGGAGCAGCAGTGCAAAACTCAAACGGATCTCTCTACAATGGACGAGCGTACAAATCTTTTAACCAGTCAGCTAAGCGATGCACTGAAGGAATTGGAAACGATGATTCCTTAGTTTCTGTTCATAATCACCAGCTTCTTATACACAACCGATTTCCCAGGGCCTGTAATGATCACGAAATAAAGTGCATTTGGCAAATCAGACACATTTACTTGCTTACGTCCGTCAAATAAACCACTAAAATCTCCTGATCTCATCACCACACCCCGCTGATCAGCCAGCTTCCAAGAATATCCTCCAGCCGTAGCTTCATCAGGCACTTCGAAGTTGAACACACCATTGGCCGGATTAGGGAATATTTTGATTCCATTCAAGGTTGTCGGTATGATTTCATCTTCAAGCCCTACCACAAGAGCTCCTTTCTTCCATGGAGCGTTTATACGAATACTCTGATAGATCTCTTTTGTGTTTTTGTTCTGAATGTATCCAATCAGTGAAAGCTGGTTTGGATTAACAATCGGAACATTAATTTCTTCGCTGGTATTAGTGGCCACTGTGGCCTGCCCGGCTGCAAATGCATTACTTAAAGTTTGACCATCTGATCCGAAGAGCGACTTGCGTAAAACATTCTTATGAGTGCCTACTGTGTTTTCAATCAGTACAACCTGAGCAATTAAAGGAGTACTGATTGCCTTATTTGCGGTAATCGTCAGATTAACCTTAATCTTATTTGATGTGTTAGTTGGAATCGTATCCAGTTTCAACTCAAACAGAGGGTCTTCCAATGCCTTGCGATCTACTTCTACTTTCGTGATCTCAGTATAATAACCAGTAAATGCAGCGTTTATTCTACCATCCATGATCGTTGTAGGTGCCTGCGTAACACCAAAGGTCAATGCACGTGCAGCAGGGTCTGCCTGATTGTCTTTGTTTAAAGGATCTGGTGTCGGGCTACTGATGTGATACTGAATGATACTGAAGTCCGGAACATCTTTCTTGATCAATTCTCCAGCCAGCAGGTTATCCAGCCAGTCGTTTGCCTTTTTATTAGTAGTACTTACCGCATCACTGGAATTAGTAAACTGTTCAACTAACACATTTTTGGTTTTATCTCCGACAAAAACATTATCAAAAGCAAATCCATCAAAGCTAAACAGAGAGGTATTTCCATTATTGCTGGCAAAAGCAATTCTTAGACGCACCTGATCGCGATCAGAAACAGGAATTGTATCGAGGTTAAATCTTCCGTTCTTCCACCCCATTTCCTTTCCTGTCCATCCATACGGAACAAGTCCCTGATTACCCGGATCGCTGGTAATGAACTTATCTTTGTTATACCAGTTAATTCCCCCCTTCGAATCACCTACAAGAAACCAGTTAATTCCTCCATCTGTTGAATACTGCAGTGCAGCTCCGTCTGCTCCTTCTTCTGAATCTGAGAAGTAGTCAAGAGAAATCATCGGTCTCTTTAATTGACGCAAGTCAAAGCAAGGACCGTTAATCACAGATTGCTCATCTGGATAATATTCTCCATTATTCTTACCAGTCCACCATGCCTTATTTCCGCTTGCGGCTGTGGTAATTGTTTTTCCTGAAGGTTTAGACCATACCCAACTGGTGTCACTTGGAGCTTTTGCTTCCGGTATCCATCCTCCGTTTGACGTCTCAAATGATTCTGTGTAAGCTGAACTTGAAACAGGAGTAACTGTACTATATGGAAGAATGAATACTCTTTGCTGAATAGAATTATTACATCCATCCTGAGTATCAACAGTCAATTTAGAGGTGTATGTTCCGAAACTTACGAAAGAATGATCCGGTTTTTTAAATGTTCCGGAAGTACGTCCACCATTTGTACCTGGAGGGATGACATCATTTGCGGCTCCGGATACCATATCTCCATCACCAAATTGCCAGGTATATTTTTCTATCGGACTAAACGCTGATATCGTCTTGTCTTCATATTTGGTTTGATCGTTATTACAAATCGCAGACCAGCTGAAATCAACTAACGGAATATTTCCTACACGAATCTCTTTGGTTGTTGTATTTGTACAACCTTGTTGTGTAGTCACTGTAAGTGTCACTGTTTTCGTTCCTGCTACCGTGTATGCGAAACTTGGATTCTGAGCTGAGCTCGCGCCATTTTCAGGCATTCCAAAATTCCACTGCCAGTTGTTAATTGGGGCTGGGAATGGTGAAGATGGAATTGTAGAAGCATCATTGAAATTAATCGCAGACTGAATACACGAATTCTCAACGTCAATTAATGCAACCGGGCTGGCAAACACCTTGAGTGTTCTGATTTTGTAAGTAACACCTCCGGTATTATTCTCAAACGTATATTTTATTTCATACGTACCTGATGCCACCCCATCAGTCTGAAGGAAATATTCATTTCCTATTTTGTTCACCACGATATTAGTAGAACCGACACTTTCAAAACGAGTGATGGTCGAACCCGGCATTGCCTGAGGGCTATCTGGTGCCGGAATTCCAATTAGTTTCAATCCTCCCTGCTGGGCGCACAATTCAAATTCATTGTTTGCATTGATCGGGAAGTAAAAAGACAAATCAGATCGGGCAATAGTAAAATCAACGGATGTTACCGGATTTATCTTTATTTCCTTACTTGTTGAATTTGTACATCCCTTACTGTCGGTAAACGTATAGGTGATGTGATTCACCGTTGCTGGAGAGCCATCGTATATTGTTGCAGCACCCGGATCAAAAGTCACAGTATTGAAACTTCCACTAATTGCAGTGCTACCCAATCCTATTCCAGGAGTAATCGTAAATGCTCCTCCTACACCAGCAGGGCTACCCGACAATGTTATCTGGGCTTCATTCTCTGACATGGTTGCTGGCAATCCAAGGAATCCAACCACTGGCAATGGATTGATGGTCAAATTCATTGTGCGCGTTTCGTCCGGACAAGCACCCGCAGCCAATGCTTTCAGTATGAATGGAACAACCAAAGGAGATGTCACCGCCAATTCTGAAGGGCTGAGAGTATAAGTTGGCGCTGCAACATTCGGATTATTAAAATTATTTGTTCCGCCACTCCATACTACACCTGCTGGTGCAAATGACACAGTACCCGAAAGTTGTTTGCTTAGATCGCTCACACAAACGGAAAGATCTGGTCCGGCAGAAAACACTGCTCTTGGATTGACAGTTACACTGATTGTAAATAAATCACCCACACAACCGCCAGCTTGTCCTGTCGGAGTTATTGAATAAACTACGGTTTGATTAGATGTGGACGTGTTAACAAGTACGTCATCAATGACATTTCCTGTTTTTACTGTTGTGCTCTCCCCTGTTACATCAGGATGAGCAGTCGCCTTCCAGCTGAAGTTAGATGGTAAACTATTTCCCGCTCCGGAATTAACATTATCCTGAAGATTATAATTGAAAGCTGAACCACTACAGATAGATGATGCAATTGAAGTAACCCCAACAGGTTCAGGTTTAACCGTGATTGTAATCTGGAATGTATGTCCTGCGCATCCGCTCGTTGAGGTCGGAGTTACAGTATAAACAACTACCTGATCTGTGTTAGTGAGATTAGTAATTACATTATTTATGATTGGTCCAGTCTGGGGAGTTAAGCTTTCTCCTGTTACTTTCGGATTCGTATTATCCGCAGCCACCCATGAGAAGGTACTTCCAACATTATTTCCAGGAGATGTGGCTACATTCAAAAGAAGGTTGTAATTAATCATCATGTCACTACATACGGTGTTAGATGCATTAACACCTACAGGCTCCGGATTTACCGTAACTATATAGTCAACAAAATTTCCAAAACATAAAGTTGATGCTGGTCCTCTAGGAGTGATGCGATAACGTATGACTGCCTGGGAACTACTTGTATTGATCGGATTATCTACAATAGGAGAATTAGATACAGGTCCTGATGTCACACCACTTACCGTTCCACTTAGTATTGTACCTGACCATGTATAAGTTGATCCTGACACACTTAATGTTGGAGTAAAATTCAAAGCCCCCTGATTGCTGCATCGTGTTACAGTCAGGCCTGTATTGGTTATCACTGGAAGCGGATCAACTGCTATTGATACATCTAATGTCGCTCCATTACAGCCTGCTCCGCTTCGCGGGGTAATCCGGTAAACTACTGTTTGCTGTATATTACTAGGATTAACCAATGTTTGTGCAATCGTAGCTCCGCTTCCTGAACTAGCTCCTGTTACTCCACCTGTATTGCTCTGAATGATCCACGTATAGGTCGTGCCCGC
>JBGATZ010000231.1:0-7702 GCA_044228905.1 Cyclobacteriaceae bacterium
ATCTCGCTGGAGGAAAATTAACAACTCTTACTATTGAGGGTAAGGATGAAATCACAACGATTGCAGGATCATTAAATGATTTAACCACCGCTCTGAAACATACTGCCGAATTTACCCGACAAATCGGTGAAGGGAATTTGTCTGCACACCTGCAGGCAAAAAGTGATTCAGATTTATTGAGTCATTCACTCATAAAAATGAAGAACGACCTGACTGCAATTCAGGCGGAAGATCAAAAGAGAAAATGGTCATCAGAAAGCCTGGCGCGTTTTACTGATGTTTTACAATCAAACCAGAGTCTGAAAATTCTGTGCGAAGAAATCATCCGAAATCTGGTCAAAGTACTGGACTGTAATCAGGGTGCAATTTTTATTATCAACGATGATCAGCCGCACGACCCATTTCTGGAAATGAAGGCCTGCTACGCCTATAACCGGGCGAAAGCTTTTTCACAACGGATCGAAATAGGAAATGGAGTTCTCGGTCAGGCCTTTCTCGAAAAAGAAACGATCTATCTGAAGGAAATTCCTCATGACTTTGTGCGCATCACCTCCGGGCTAGGCGAAGCAACCCCTACTTGCTTACTAATCGTACCGCTGAAAGTAAATGAAACAATCGTTGGGCTGGTTGAAATTGCTTCCTTCACTGAATTCAAAAAACATCACATTCAATTCATTGAAAAACTGGCAGAGAACATTGCGCATACGATTACCTCTTTCCGGATCAATGAAAACACTTCACGGCTCCTATCTGAAAGTCAATATCAGACAGAGCAGATGAAAGCACAGGAAGAAGAGCTGCGTCAGAACCAGGAGGAACTACAGGCTACGCAGGAAGAAATCAGTCGGAAGTACAATGTATTATTCAAGCAGTTGACTGAACTGAATTATGCTTCTACGTTTGATCAGCTGAAGTCAATCAACTTCACACGAAAGCGAAGCATCGAATATTACTTCAACATCATCCGCAACCAGATCATCACTTTTTCTGAAAACAAAACCATCATCGAAGCAGTTAAAGCATTCCGCAAAGCATTTTATGATATTAATTCTCCTTCCACTGATGAATTGGCAACAATGAAAAATAGTCTGAGTGACTATTACAAAACCGATTTTCTTGTCAAACTAAACGACAGCGTTAACCAGGTAAAGGTCGTTGCAGATTATCTGCCTGACGAAATCAGGCCGCTCACTCTACAATATAAATACATCTCATCTAACCCTTTCCCAACCGGAGAAAAACATCAGCTGAACGATGCCAGAGACAATAGTCTGTACAGTGCAGTTCATTCCGAATTTCATCCCTTAATCAGAAATTTCCTTGAGAAGTTCGGTTACTATGACATCTTCCTCATCGATCACAATACGGGAGACATATTATACTCCGTTTTCAAAGAGGTAGACTTTGCAACCAGTTTGTTCACCGGCCCTTACCGTTCTACCAATTTCGGACGAGTAGTAAAATTGGCTGCAGAGAGCAGTACAGCCGATTTTGTTAAACTGGTCGATTTTGAGCCATATGATCCATCTTACAGAGCGCCTGCTTCATTCATCGCATGCCCGATATTCAACCAGGGAGAGAAGATTGGTATTCTTGTTTTTCAAATGCCAATCAATCGTATCAATCAGATCCTTACGGGAAACAATAACTGGGAAGAAGATGGACTGGGAAAAACAGGAGAAACATTTATGGTTGGCGATGACTACAAACTTCGTTCAATTTCAAGAGGTCTGATTCAACAACGGGAAGATTACCTTTTGAAACTTTCTGCCAATGGGTACGAAGCTGTAGTCATTAATCAGATAAAAAAAACGAATACCAGTATCCTGCTCGAAGAAGTAAGGAACCAATCTTCGCGTAACGCACTTTCAGGTTTGTCAGGCACGCAAGTTGATCAAAACCGGCAGGGAAATATTCTCAATGCATACACTCCCTTACAGATTACGGATGTCAATTGGATATTAATGTCGAGTATGGCGGAAGAAGAAGTTTCAGAAAAGATCGATGAACTGAGGAAACTTTAAAGCCAAAGACACAGCTAAACCATCCTCCAAAAAACTAGCACGCGCACTCGATCTTTGTCCCTTCTGCTTTGGCATTTGTTCCTTCTGTAGCATAACCATCCAGTTTCCACCATTCAATTCCTCCAATCAGTTCTTTCACTCTGAACCCAAGCCGGGTCATATTCAATGCACCCTTTGTACTGGCATTGCAGCCTATTCCGTCACAGTAGGTAACATAGAGCACATTCTTATCCAGGTGCTGTGTTGACTGTTCGTTCATAGTGCGATGTGGAATATTGACTGATGAAGGAATTCGTTCTGCTTCGAAGGCAAAAGATTTGCGTGTATCAATCACTACAATCTTCTCTCCCCTGTTTAAAGCTTCAAACAAATCAGAAGGGTCCATTTCAAAAGCAAGCTTGTCTTCGTAGTGTTTTAATTGTGTATTCATTGGCTATTGATTTTTGTTTCACAAAACTACAAACGGCCGAAAGCGCATACTAACTCAAAGATTTCATGAGATCAATGAAATTCATTCATATTGCCTCATAAAAACAAAGTGTAGCTTTACGTTATGGAAATCCGCCATCTCAGATTAATCAAGGCTATTGCCGAAGAAGGTACCCTCACCAAAGCAATTAATAAGCTTCATCTTACTCAATCCGCGTTGAGTCATCAGCTGCGGGAGGCTGAAGATCAATTAGGAGTAAAAATCTTTAATCGGGAAAGCAAAAGAATGACACTGACTAAAGCAGGTGAGCAACTTTACCACACTGCTACAGAGGTGTTGAAAAAACTGGATGAAGCTGAAATACAAATCAAGAAACTGGTTTTTGGAGAATCCGGTGAGATCAAACTCAGCGCAGAATGTTATACCAGTTACCACTGGCTGCCAGGCGTGATGAAACAATTTCACTATCGCTATCCAAATGTAGAGCTGCAGATGGTGATGAGTGCCACTCATTACCCGTTGCAAAAATTATTGAGCGGAGAACTTGATCTGGCAATTACCAGTGATCCGGTAAGAGACAGTAAGATACAATACACCGAACTCTTCCAGGATGAAATGGTTGCGGTCATACCTGTAGGTCATGCATGGAGCGAAAAGAAATTCATCAGACCAGAAGATTTTCTTACGGAGAATCTGATCATTCATTCATTGCCACTGGAGACGGTTACAATCCACCAGTTTTTTCTGAAACCAGCAAGAGTATCACCCAGGAAAATCATTGCTGTACCGCTGACAGAAGCAGCACTCGAAATGGTAAAGGCCGAAATGGGAATAGTAGTGATGGCAAAATGGTCGCTAAAAAATCATTTACAGGATGGCTCTTTACGTACGGTAAAGATTGGTAAAGGTGGCCTTAAACGGAAGCATTACCTTGCCTGGCTGAAAAAGAAAAAGAATCCGGATTACTTCACTCACTTCATTGATTTTTTGCAAAAGGAAATTCTATTATGAAAGATTACATTATCAGGGACTGCGAACCCAGCGACTTGCCGGTACTTGTTGAATTATGTGGCAAACATGCCGCTCATGAACGTGCGGAATATAATCCGGAAGGGAAAGCAGACAGGTTGCAGCTCGCCCTCTTCTCAGAACCCAAAAAATTAAATTGCTGGGTAGTAGAAATAGAAAAGAAACTGGCCGGTTATTGCTCGTTCACTTTTGATTATTCTACATGGAGTGCATCCTGGTTTATTTACATGGATTGTCTTTACCTCGATCCTGATTTTAGAAGCATGGGAATAGGCGATAAAATAATCAAAAGACTAAAACTGTTGGCACACGAAAAAGGGGATATCAAAATTCAATGGCAGACACCTGTATTCAATGAAAGAGCAATTAAATTCTATCGAAGAATCGGAGCTTTTGAAAAAGAAAAAATCAGATTCTATCTCTAGTTAAAATCAGTCTTTCAGGCTATACAGAATTTTCTGAAAGTCAGCTTTAAATTTATCCTTATTGACAAGCGTGCACCAGGACAATACTTTATAAAAAGAGGATTTGGTTTCCACAATTCCAATAAGATAATAAATCTCGGTTTCGGCATCCTTATCGAAATAGGAAATATCCGCTTCAATAAAATTAACTCCATTCTTTGATTGTGCTACCGGCTTCGACACATTTCTCTTTTCCTGGTCGATAAGAAATTCACCAATAAAGGCTTCATAAAATTCATTCGCTGAAGCATAATTCATTTCCACCAACTGCAACTCTTCTTTCGTGTCGAATATAATGATCCCATAAACATCCTTCACCACGTTTTTATATTGCATTGCTGCTGCACTGTTTAATCCGGCAGTTTTGCTCATATAATCAGGTAAACTCACATTAAAAACATGACCGGCTTTATATTCTTTCATGCTGGTCTGTGCAAACAAAAGAACGGCATTAAAAATTAGGAGGGAGATCAGGATACTTTTTTTCATACGGGATGAACTTTGAATTAATAAGAAGATAAAAATAGGATTTTAAAAGTAAACTTCACTATGAACGAATCTGATTCGGGTTATTTTTTCCAAAAAAGAGAAGCTATAAAAAGCCCCTTCTTATCCCACCCGGTATTAGAGATATACCAATTACTTCCCTCCTGAATTATTTCTGCAGCATGAACCGGTAATTGGGTAATGAAATTTTTCTCAGGGAAGTTCTGATTATCCTTTGACCAATATACGTCTGTGCGATTATAGTCAGTATTTGCTCGGCAGATGAACAGGTAAAAAACATCATTACGTTGAATGACAAAAGAACTCTCCGCGTCTCCTCCGTAGTAATTCTTTAATGGTTGTACATGGGCTATCCTGGGGCCGCTCCAATGGGTGAGATCAGTTCCGGTTCGTACAGCCACAGAAGAACGCTCATCTACCTCGTTAAAGATACGTGTGTAGTAATAATAATATTGGCCCTTAATCTTTGTGATATAAGAATCGCGCGCATGTCCGGGATCACTGAATAACGGATTGCGCTCATGGCGAGTCCAGTTGAAGAGATCTTTACTCGTAGCCAGACACAGTTGTCCCCAGGATGGATTTTCGGGTGCATTATTCTGCATGTTGCCAATATTATAAAACATATAGTAAGTTCCGTTCTCCGTAATAACATGTGGAGCCCATAACACACGCTCTATTCCAGGGAGAGTGGTGAGTGCATAATCATGATCGCTCCATTTTTCCTGCGTTATTGTTTTGGAAGAAATGTGAAACAACCTGGTTTCTCCTTTCCAGGGATCAATTGGCTTATGCCCGATGATTCCGTAGGCATGCCATGAGCCATCATTCGCTTTTACAAAACAATGATCATTCGTATACCAGGTGGTGTCTTCTGCGGACCGTGTGTCATTTGGATTGAAAATATGAATCCATTTCCCGTCAATAAATGGAGTTTCTACAGTCTGAGCTCTGGCAGCAAAAAAGATCAGGGCGGAAAAAATCGACAGTATCAATTTCATAAGTAAGTTTTACATTAATTTATATTTAATCTTTCAATTATGAAATGAATCAAGTCTCATCATTGCATTCTCCGGTAAGCTTTGTCTTCAAAAAACATGTAACTTTGAAATATGAATTTCGACTCCTCCGTTTTCTTTAATCACCTCGCTCCTACCTCCCCTTACCCGGTACTTCTCTCTATTGAAAAAGCGGAGGGGGTTTATTTATACGGCCCAAATGAAAAAAAATACATTGATCTGATTTCGGGAATTGGTGTGAGTAATATAGGTCATCGGCATCCTCATGTGGTAAAAGCCATCAAGGATCAGGTGGACAAGCATCTACATGTAATGGTGTACGGAGAATACATTCAGTCGAGTTCTAATCTCCTTGCCAAAAAGTTAACAGAGCTTCTGCCTGCTTCACTGGATTGCATATATCTGGTCAACTCGGGGACTGAAGCCAATGAAGGCGCTTTGAAACTAGCCAAGCGCTATACGGGAAGGACAGAGATTGTTTCTTTCAAAAAGTCATATCACGGAAGCACACATGGATCATTGAGTGTCTCCGGTAATGAAGTGAAGAAGAATGCTTTTCGCCCGTTACTGCCGGACGTACGGTTTCTGGAGTTTAATAACATTGAAGAATTAAACCAGATTACAACCCGGACAGCATGTGTGATCATGGAAACCATTCAGGGCGATGCGGGTGTACGTATTCCTTCGAAAGAATTTATGAAAGCTCTTCGTGAGCGATGCGATAAGACGGGCGCTTTACTGATTCTCGATGAGATTCAATGTGGCATGGGACGCACCGGTTCTTTCTTTGCATTCGAGCAATTCGACATCGTGCCTGATATTCTCACCATTGGCAAGGCAGTTGGTGGTGGTTTACCCATCGCCTCTTTCATTTCCAGCAAAGAAAAGATGAGTACTCTTTCTCATAATCCAATGCTTGGACACATCACTACGTTTGGAGGCAATCCTGTATGCTGTGCTTCTGCACTCGCCACCATTGAGGTCATTCAGAATGAAAAATTAATTGATGAAGTCGAAGCAAAGGGAAAGCTCATTGAAAAACTGCTTCAGCATAAACTTATTAAAGAAATACGAAGAAAAGGGTTACTCTTTGCGATTGATTTTGACTCGGAAGAACGGGTAAATAAAATCGTACAGCAAGCCATCGCAGACGGAGTGATCTGTTACTGGTTTCTGTCTCATCCATACAGTTTCCGCATCGCTCCTCCACTTACCATTACCGAGGAAGAAATCCGGGAATCCTGTGCTGTCATTTTGAATGCGATAGAAAAATCGTCATCTTAGACTACAAACCTATTCTTATGCAAACGTATCGGCTTGATCGTGTTTACAAATCATTGATCGTCCTGGTCATTATCATTGCTTTACTTGTCCTGCTGAAGGATATTTTTATTCCGATAGCCTTCTCCGCACTCTTTGCCGTTGTTCTATTACCCTTTGCTAAACGGATAGAAGACAAAACAGGCAGGATATTTTCTATTGTGATTGTATTGCTCTGTGCATTTATTGCAATGGCATTAATTACCTGGTTCGTAATCAGCCAACTCACCGGCCTTGTGGCCAGCTTACCAGGACTGGAAGAAAAATTTTATGACATGGTCAACCAGGCCAGCTACAGCCTGAACCAATCGTTCAATATCAGCAGCGAAGAACAAACACAAATGCTCAAAGACGGATTGAAAGAACTTTCCACATACATGGGAGGGTTACTGCTCAGCACCTCCTATCTTCTTTACTTTTTCATTCAGGTACCTATTTATATTTTCCTGTTTCTCCTCTATCGAGATAAGTTCAGAGATTTCTTTTTATCATTTACAGCCGACTCAGAATTGAAGTGGAAAAAGGATATTGAAGGTGTGATTCGCTCTTATATCTCCGGGTTGATGATTGTAGTCTTCATTGCCGGAGTATTAAACAGTATAGGGTTGCTTGCATTGGGGATAGAACATGCAATATTCTTCGGATTTCTATCAGGCACATTAACGATGATTCCGTATATCGGTATTTCAATCGGGGCTACCCTTCCTGTCATCATCGCATTACTTACAAAGGACAGCATTTGGTACGCTGCGGGCGTCATTGCAGTTCACGGATTTGTCCAATTCCTCGAGGGGAATTTTATCACACCCAAGGTTACCGGATCCAAGATCAGTATTAATGCTTTGGCTGCTATTCTTGCTTTATTGATTGGCGGAAAAATCTGGGGAATTGCCGGAATGATCCTGGCTG
>JBGATZ010000232.1:0-7698 GCA_044228905.1 Cyclobacteriaceae bacterium
GGAAGAGAAAAAGCACTTTATTCTTACCGATGTACTAAAATATAGCCCCGAGAAGAAATTTGATGTTGCTTTCTGTCTGGACGGCATCGAACACTTATCGCATGATGATGGATGGCAATTGCTGGACCTCATGCAAAAAATATCCACCTTGCCTATTATTTTTACTCCCCTTGGAGAAACTCAGATTAAACGAGACGCTCATCCGGATAGCCATAAATGTGGCTGGTATCCGGAAGAACTACCGGATTGGAACACCTTGATATTTCCGGACTGGCACCCTACCTTAGAGGTTGGTGCCTGGTACGCATGGAAAGGAAACGACAACGCTTACGAAACTTTAAAAACCATACTATGACACCAGAATTAATTGACCTTGCCGTTGAGCGGGCTATTGCCCGTCAGTCCAAACTTAACCATGAAGCCATGCGTGTGCCTATGTTGGGCAGCTTGCAGATTCGTCACCTGCTTAATAACCTTGGCGGCCTGGCTTCACATTATCTGGAGCATGGCGTCCATAAAGGCGGTAGTTTCTGTTCTACTGTATTCCAGAATCAATTACTTACCGCTACGGCAGTCGATTCCTTTGAATCGGATTTGACGAACCAGGTGGATCCGGCAGAACCAATATTCCTTGAAAACGCGAATAAGTTCCTGCATCCGGGTACTTCGTTCAAGTTGATCAAGTCGGATAGCTTTGCAGTAAGTCCGGATCAGATTGAAAACAAAATTGACCTGTTCTATTTTGACGGAGACCATAGCTATGCGAGCCAGCGTAAGGCCTTGACTCACTTCAAAGACGCGATGGAGGAAGAGTTTATCTATTGCGTTGATGACTACATGCTAGAAGAAGTCCGCAAGGGTACCCAGGATGGAATCGAAGAAGCGGGCTATCAAAAGTTGTACGAGCGCGAGTTGGTGACCGCTTCGGAGTATGATAACGAGAGTTGGTGGAGAGGATGGTATGTAGCTTTACTGAAGAAAACAATTTAACCCCCAATAATTCATGACTTTGGGCGGAGCAATTTTCTACCACAATGCACTTCAATACGATTACTGTATTGCGGAAGCTATTCAGAATTTGAAGGACTTCTGTGATAAAGTAATCGTAGTAGATGCAGGCTCAACGGATGGCACGGCCGATACGTTGATGCACTTGTTTGACCGGCAGTGTAAGTTCACCCGGGTAGATGAGTGGGAGCAACAACACGGAAGGGAGAAACTAAGCTACTTTGCAAACATCGCTCTTGGATTGCTTGATACGGATTACGTGTATCATGCCCAGGCTGACGAAATAGTACACGAGGACAGCTTCCCCTGGATTCGTAAGGCCATGGAGGATAATTTGCCGGGCTATATGTGCCGAAGGTATAACCTTTGGAAAGACCCGTATCACATGCTGAATGTGGAACAAGGCCGGAAACCCTGCAGTACGGAGATCGTTCGTTTGTGCAAGAAAGGGGCTCAAGCCGTTGGAGATGCTGAATCGTTAGGCTGCGATCAGGTATATATCGACTACCTGGATAAAATTGAGATATTCCATCTTGGTTTTGTTCGCAAACGCGAGGTCATGAAGTCGAAAATTATCAACATGCAGGTAAAAGTATTCGAGATGGCTGGCTACGATAAGAAGTTGGACCTGCATGAAGTATTTGAGCCGATGGATTACTTCAGTGAGGAGGATTTGATTCCGATTCACAAGCCACTGCCGAAGGTTATTCAGCAGTGGGCTTCTGAGAGGCCTTAGAGATATTATACTAGAACTGAATAAAAAACTTCGACAGATACTGAACATTGTCTCTGTTTCTGTTCACCATTAACACTGTATCCGTGACCACTTGCTGTTACTTTTAGTAGCTGCTCTTGATTGCCAAAGTTTTCAGCCACGATACCAATAATGTTTGGTAGTGCATTAATGTACTCCAACTTTGATTGTCCGTCCAATTTGTCGCTATGTTCATTCAGAGCCTTAGCTACGTTTTCAGGTTTCCCGATAAATGAAATTGACCAACTCATATTTTTATCTGTTCAGCGTCACCTGTCCCCGTGTTTATTTTGCCTGGCAAGTAACTCATTCAATTTATGACTGACTTGTAACCTTCTTTTTGTTGCGTCAAGTTCGGTCCTCAATTGCTTAATTATGTCTTGCTGTTTAAGTTGCTTATCTTCTTCCACCTTAGCAGCTTTTACCTGCTTGATGTACTTTTTGAAATTAGCGTCAACCTGTTCACGGCCTTGTATTGCCCTTGTTAGTTGCTCTTTCAATTCTTCAATTTCCCTATCCTTTATCTCAATAATCGCGTCCTTCTTTTCATTTTCCCATTGAAAGTAATCGAGTCCCCTATTCAGATACTTGATATAAAGATTTTGAACAATCAATTTCTGAAACTGATGAAGTTCTTTTGTTGGCTGATGGTTTAGAATTTCTCCCATATAATCACTGAGCCGCCTGCTTTATAGCCATCATAGCCCTTACCTTCTCATTGATTACCCGCCATCTGGTATATTTCCGGATGGCGTTTTTCAGGTTTATAGCTGTACAGTAGTAGCGATCTTTCCGGTATTCGATATGATGCCGGAGCTGGATGCCTAGTTTTGTCTGGACGGTCTCACTCATCTTATATTGCACCGGGGTTCCCACATGAGTTTCAAGGTCAAATTCCCATTGAATCATCCCTTTTGAAAGTGGACGTGAAGCAAGTTTCTTTAATTCCGTCTTTACAGGAGTTTTAATCTCCTGCTTGATCGGTTCTGGCTTTATGGGTTCAAATTCATCCATGAGAAAAATAGTCTACTGATAACATAGAGGATAAGAAGGCCAGTGATTACGTTCAGGATGGGAAAAATGATCCCTAGTTTTCGCTCGCTGTTCAGTTTTTGAACCGCTTTCTGAGCGCGATGCCTGGCAAAGCGCTGCGACCAGTCTTCGAATTTTATAGGCTTCACCATACTAATTTAAGGTTTTTCCGTCATAAATACATCCGACTCCCGGAGCATCAAGTATTCTTCCCCGTCCAGAGGTATCCGGGTGCCTGCAAATTGCCCGTACAAAACCCGATCTCCGACTTTGACTTTCAGCGGGCGACCGTTACGGATTTCGTCAACAATCTCTTTCAGGATAGCCAACGCGTTCGGATTAGTGTCCGTACTGATATTGACTTTCAGGTTATGCAGTGGAACGCCAGTGCCCACGGCTACAACGGTACCGGAGAGTTTCTTCAGTCGGTTTTCTTCCGCTACAAGGAAACCGCTTCGGGTTTCTTCCTGGGGATCCGGTTTGATTAGTATCCGGTCATCTAAAGGTTGGTAGTTCATTACTTCTGGGGTAAATAAGTGATAATTGATTTCGTTGTCAGCAGCATGCCTGATACGGAAGCCGCGTTCTCGAGAGCCAGCCGGGTTACTTTGGCCGGATCGATTACACCAGCGGCCATCAAGTCTTCGTACTTGTGGGTTTTGGCGTTGAAGCCGTATCCAATAGGCTCGTACCTATTTCTGGTTATATTGCTCAGAACCACATCCCCATTCACACTAACATTATCAGAAATACAACGTAACGGCTCAATAATAGCTTTCAATAATATTTCAACCCCCTGAAGTTCGTCTTCATTGGCCGCAAATCCGTATGGACGACCGTATTGTTTTAATAGATTTAGAGCCCGAACATACGCCACACCGCCACCAGGTACAATGCCTTCCTCGATCGCAGCCCGCGTAGCCTGCAGTGCATCGTCAATCCGGTCCTTCTTTTCGCGCACTTCAATTTCAGAATATCCGCCAATGTGGATCACTCCGATCAATCCAGTCAACCGGGCAAATCGATCTCTCAGTTTAGCCAGCGCATTTTCGTTGGCTTGCTCCATCTGGGTTTTCATTAACTCCAACCGGGCTTCAAGCAATCCACCACGGCCAGCACCTCCGAAGATGGTAGTCTCCCATTGGCTTATCCTGATTTTCTCGCAGGTACCGCAGACATCAACATCAATATTGCCCAACGTCATCCCGGCATCCTTCGTGATAATAGTGGCGGTAGTCAGGGCGGCTAAATCTTTTAGTACCTCTTTCCGAGTATCTCCAAAGTCCGGTGACTGCACCGCGCAAATTCTCATGCCTGTTTTATTAACATTAAGCGCCAGGGTAGATAGAGCATTTCCCCGAACGTCTTCAGCAACAATCAATATTGGCCTTTCAGGGTATGCCATTTGAATTTTCCTAAGAATAGGAATCATGGGGGCAAATTCTTCAATGATATAGTCCACCAACAATATCAAGGGATCATTGAATTCACACGTACCTGATTCTGGATTGTTGATGAAATAGTGATTTAGCCAGCCCCGATCAAAGGTCATTCCTTCAATAACACTTACCTCACTGGTAGCATTGCGGCTGTCTTCCACAATCACAAGGCCATCCTTGGTAACCTTATTAATTGCTTCCGTGATCAGGTCCGCTACCTCGTCATCCCCGTTAGCGCTGATCAGGGCAATGTTCCGCACATTGTCACCTACCGGAATAGCCATCCTTTTAATCTCCGCCACGATCGCTTTGGTAGCCATGTCGATCCCGCGTTTGATGTCAATCCGATTAGCGCCTGCTACCACATTCTTAATCCCTTGCGTCAGGATAGCCTGGGCCAGCACAGTCGCAGTAGTGGTTCCGTCACCGGCCATGGTGGCGGTGCGACTTGCGGCCTCTTTTACAATTTGAGCTCCCAGATTCTCAATCGGATCTTCCAGGCTGATGGACCTCGCTACAGTCACCCCATCTTTGGTGATGTGCGCATTGCGGGTATTCTCTTCGATGATGACGTTCGATCCACCGGGTCCGAGGGTTGTCTTCACCGCATTGGCCAGCTTGTCAACGCCAGCCTTAATTTTAGTCATTGCTTCCTGATCGTAGGTAATTTGCTTCATAAATAGAAATTAAAATTTAAGTTATCTTTGTCTCAACCTGATCGACTGTCGCTATTCGATCTTGCTTAGTCCGCTTTCAAGAAGTCTCTGTCCAGCTAGGAAGAGACTTTTTTACTTTCACGCTCAATCTCATCAAATACTTCGGCTGGTAACCGCTTCCGGCAAATCTCTTTAAACTCCCGAAGTCCGTGCCGCGCCTCTTTATGATCAATGTAATCCTGGCGCTTCTGGTTTTTAATACGCTCAATTACATAGTCTTCCAGATCACGGGTCTCATTGATGTCTCCCAAAATTTCAGACTTATCCCGGTTTGAATTTCCGGAATGCAACTCAATATGAAGATCGCTGGCTAACTTAACCAGTTCATTCTTCATTTCAAAAAGCCGTTCTACCGACTTCTCGTTTTGAACTTTCTTAAAGGTAATCTCACTCATAAAACTTTATTTGTGTATAGAAATCATCCCATGTCTTTACTACCAGATAGACGCCTCCTGAGCGCTCAATCTGTTCTTTATAATTAATCTGATCCGGACGCAACTTATCTCTGCCATGCTTCACCTCAATCTCAATCAGGCGACCTTTGATCAATGCTTTAATATCAGCTTTCCCTTTTCCGTGTCCCGGCAACCATTGGCCAGGCATCTGTTTTACTTGTCCCACAACATTCGTGAATTCCTTTCCGGGACGAAAGCGACCTTCAGAACTTTGACGCTCCGCAAAGAAGTCTTTTACTTTTGAATAAGCAAGAATCGCTTTCGTCAGGTCATTAGCCGACTTATCACTAAATGTCTTCATCGGTCTGCAATGTTGGGGGACCTTAGCATGCATCTTGTTCGAGTAGGCGAGGGATAATTCTTTCAAATTCATACCATTCTTACGTCTTCAGGTGAAACTTCAAGTAACAGTTTTAATGTATCGATCAACTTCTGCTCTCCATTGAGATACCAGTCATCGTACTTTTTGACAATCCTTCGAAACAAGCGATCCGGTTTCTTTTTACTGATCCCTACAATCAGGGCAACATCACACCGCGAAGTGAGCATGTAGTGAGCGCATGCCTGATCGTAATCCAGATCAAGCATCGCGGCCTCGAATGATTTCTGAGATTCGCAGGCTGTAGACTTTAATTCCAGGAAAAACTTTCTCTTCTCCCGATAGCCATCTGCCTTACACCGGGCATCAATAGTCATCCCTTCAACTGTAAGCGTATCGTAGAACTCATGTTCCCGCTTGAAGTCTACAGCCATCGCGAAGTCACGACAAAAGGGATCACGCCAGAATGTTTTACTCATATCCTGAGCTAACGGATAATCATCTTTCTTTTTTTCTTCATCTGTAACCAAGTGTGGTTCCAGAATAGACTTATGAAATAAAGAACCAAACTCAAAGATCAATTGCAAATTTTCCGGTGCCGGACGTGTTAAGCCCAGCCGCTCTCTCATTTTTTTGAGATCGGAATTGGAAAGTGCGGGATGATCGAAGTAACTCACCGTTCGTCCTCGTCTTCTTCTTCTTCTTCTTCTTCATCAAAAGGATGCTCTAACTCTTTCTCAGCTTGCCGCATCGCGTCCTCTTCCTTCTGGGTATATCCAGAACCAGAAGTCAGCTTCTTCATGTCATCGATGCGCTTCAGTACTTCGCGCGCATCCCAGGCTTCAATCGGCTTGCTTTGCAGTCGGCCAGCATATCCAACAGCAACCTCTTCCGTTACCGGATTGATTGCATAGATAGCGGATACATTTAATAACCGTGTAAACTTAGGTGATGCTTCCGTATCTGGAACATCTACGCGGACCATGCTTGATCCACCAATCGTTTGTTCACTCACTTTACCGGCTATCTTGTTGTGTCCAAACAACTCTACGATAGCCCATGTTTCAAATTTATCTTGCATGGGGGTTGGGGTTATTTCTTACGAATTATAGTTTTAGGCACATTCACGATCTTAATTCCTTTGATGGCATCCCGACAGTTCCCCGCATACCAGTCAAGCCACCATTGCACATGATCCACGTAGTCGGTACCGTTTTTTTTTCTTCATAATGCCTGGAAACTTTGGATTCAGCGCACACGCGCCAACCACTTCCGCAAATGGCTTGAGGTAATTAGCATCATCCTCAAACGAAGCCACTTTCTTCATCGGCAAGTCTTCAATGTCCTGAGTCTGGACCTGTTCCGTGAATTCGGCATTCATCTTGTCCATCTCCTTCTCATGTTCCACCTTTTCCATAGCCTCGACTTGCTCCTTATCGGCTATCTTAATTTGCTGTTGGCGCTGTTTCTCCAGTTCATCCTTACGTTTTTGTTCAAGAGCCACCCGGGCCTCCTCGCTGGCTTTCTCAATTTCTTCCAGCCTCTTCTTCACGGTATCTTTCTTGGCGCGATACTCATTGAGAATAGGAGCTGTGGCCTCTGCAAACTGGGTATTATAATTCTCGTATGGGTATTCTTTTCTCAGTTCCTCCAGGTAAGCATCAAAAACCTCTTTAGTCATTAAGCTACCCGGCTGGAACGAAATCTTAAAACACTCCTCCCACTTGTCTTTTTTCAGGATAGGCTTTTGGGTTTGTAGTCTCTCAAATGACACGTCAAAGTTTGCCATCGTCAACGCGGCCTCCCAGCGAGCCATACCATCAATGATGTTCTTCTTTTGTCCCGCGAGCATGTCTACTAATCTCCGGCCGATCCCTTCTTTGATCTCTGCTTTATACAGATTTTGTTTTTTCAGGAATTCGGCTTCCAGACGGATCCGCTCCGCCTCTTTTGCTTTCGCCTGGTCATAGGCTTC
>JBGATZ010000233.1:0-7676 GCA_044228905.1 Cyclobacteriaceae bacterium
TGGCATCGCCAGATAGTTTACAATCCGCAGTATGATACTTTGTTCCTTTGTCGGAAGCGTAAACGGTTTGACCAAAGCTTTTTGCTGCAAGCCCTATTACCAGGAAGCAGGTAATGATGAAGATCTTTTTCATTTGTAAAAGAGGTTTGTTCGAATCTCAAAATTCAAACTTTTTTCTCAAATCAGCATGGCTGTTTATATTATTTCGATGCGGTAAATTTCTCCACTTTGCCGGAGAGCGGCTTCACTGTTTTCAGGTAAGTATAAATCGCAGACAGGTCTTCTTTTGTCATCCGAGCGTACATCGTCCAGGGCATAATGGTTTGAAAATCTCCCTGGGTTACGGACGGCAATGTGTAGGTGCTATCTGTGAACATTTTGAATCGCTGGATGAATGCTTCTTCTGTCCACGAACCTATACCAGACGCTTCATCAGTGGTGATGTTTGAAGAACGAACGGTTGATCCATCCGGGAAAGTGAATTCACGCCCGCCACCAAAAGCCAGTTCAGGAATGATTACTCCTTTGTCTACCTGCGTATGACATTCGATGCAACCGGAAGCATTCACGAGGTAGGCACCGTAAGCCAGTTGATCTGAAGGGGACGGCTTTTGATGCAGGTCTGCTTTTTCCGGCAGCGTATTAAGAATGAAGTTCATAGGAAAGTCAGCGACTGATTCAGGCACTTCATTGCTGAGCGATTGCAGTGAACGTACATATGCAATGATGGAATAAATATCTTCTTTATCCATTTTTCCATAGTACTTATAAGGCATTAACGGAAACATGGCTCTTCCTTCTTTGGTAACACCTGTTGTAATTACCCGGAACAATTCTCCGTCTGTGTAGCGGCTGATGCCATGGGGAGTAATGTTTTTAGAAAGGAATACACCGGGCAGGCCCATATCCTGATCGAAGCGTTCGCCTCCCATTCCAAGAGTTCCGTCCCTGAGCGGACCTGAAAATTTTGACCAGTCGCGGGTGGAGTGACAATCCATACACACCGCCACTGAATTGGCAAGATAGCGGCCTCTGTCAATTCGTTCCTGTGTGTAATCGATCTTGAGATTTTCGGCCTCACCTACATTGGGCAAAGCTACTTTCACGTATGTCAGTAGTAAACCAACTATCACAACCAACACCACCACTACCAACAACCCGTACTTGAGAATTTTTTTCATAGGTTGTGGATTTAGACATAAGAAACCTAGCCATTAATTTTTGAATGATCAATGGCGGCTAAATCCAAAAAGGTAATTCAGAATGATTATTGATTGGTGAGCAGTGCTCCTTTAAGACGAAGTAATTCTGTCTCGGAAACCTTGGCGTTGTAGCGCGCTGTAATCAAACGGGTATACGCATCTACGAGACTTTGCTGCGCTGTGCGCAATTCGATGGTTGTTGCTATTCCTCTTTTAAAGCTCTCCAGCATGATGAACACGTTTTCCTTCGCCAGCAGAATATTCTCCTCTTCTATTTCCAATGTCTTTCTCGCGTTGTCATATCCTGCATATGCTACGCGGGCATTCACTGTAGCCACCATTAGTTGCTGATCATAGAGCAACTTTTGTCTTTCTACATTTATTTTTGCTTTGTTGATGTTGTTGGTGATGTTGAACCCATTGAGAATAGGCATGGAAACCGAAAGACCATAGTTTAATCCTTTGTTTCGTGAATACAGTAACGACACGGGGCTTGCTGCTGCTGCGTTTTCTGTTTTGTTGAAGTTGTAGTTTGAGTTGAAGTTAATGATCGGAGAGCGCGTGGCACGGCTTTCCCAGAGTCCGGCCTGTGCTACTTCAATGGCTTTGCGTGATGCAATCAGTGTTGGATTCGTTTCTTCAATATTTACTATTACCTCTTCCAGCGTCATCTTCATATCAATGACAATGGTATCTGCGGTTTCATAAAAAGAAGGTAAGGTAAGACCTACCAATCCGTTGAGTTGATCTTTGGTTTGTGTAATCAATGCTTCCTGCGCAAGCGCAGAAGTACGGAACGCATTTAAGTCTACTTTTGCCTGCAGGTATTCGGGCTTCCCGCCTGTTCCCACCTGCAATTTCTTTTCAGCGAGTTTCACGCGCTCCTCTCCCACTCCGATTTGTTCCTGGAACGCCTTGAGCTGCTGCTTTTGCCGAACAATATTGTAATAGTTGTTGACCACCAATGCAACCGTATTGTTCATCATTGTTTTAATGTTCAGTTCATTGAGCTCAGCTGTTTCCAGCAGGCGCTTGCGCGTGGCGAACATTTTTGTTCCATCGAAAAGCGTCCATACCAATTGAACCGATCCCTGCGTATTGGTAGACTTCACACCGGTACGAACCGTTTCCACATCACTTGCGGTAATAGAACGGCTATCCGTGGTATTCTTTACAATCGCTCCTGTTGCATTGATATTTGGGAGGAACACTCCTACTGCTGTAAATTTTTTATCGGAGTAGGCGGTCTTCGTAGTATTGAACTGAAGCTGCACATCATAGTTCTTTTGCAATGCCGCTGCTACCGCTTCACCCACCGAAACGTTTTGTTGTGAATAACCCAAACCTGTTACGCCAAATAACAGGATCAATAAAAATCTATACTTCATATGCCAACTCCTTCGACTGATGCGGTTCAACCGGTGTTTCAAATTCTTTGATGTGCTTGCGCTGACGTGACAGGAATGTATATATCGATGGAATGACAAACAGTGTAAGAATCAATGAGAACATGACTCCGCCTACGATTACAATCCCCAACGGTACGCGACTGGTTGATGCTTCACCCAACGACATCGCCAATGGCAATGAGCCCAATGCCATCGCCAAACTTGTCATTAAGATAGGGCGAAGGCGAAGACGTGCCGCCTCCAACACTGCTTCTACTTTATTCATTCCCTCTTCTCTCTTCTGGTTGGCAAACTCTACAATCAAAATACCATTCTTCGTTACCAGACCGATCAGCATGATCATCCCGATTTGCGAGAAGATGTTTAATGTTTGACCGAATAGCCACAATGAGATAAATGCGCCACATACTGCGAGTGGTACGGTGAACATGATTGTCAATGGATCTACAAAGCTCTCGAACTGTGCAGCCAATACAAGGTAGATGAGCACCAATGCAAGGATGAATGCGAATGAAGTATTACCGGAGCTTTCAGCGAAGTCGCGTGAGTTACCTGCCAGTGAAGTAACAAACGTATCATCGAGATTGGCTGCCGCAATGTCCTGCATTACTTTGATTCCATCGCCAATGGTTTTACCCGGAGCCGTGCTTGCAGAAATGGTCGCTGCCTTGAAACGGTTGAAGTGATACAGTGAAGGAGGCGTTGCTGATTCTTCCACCGTCACTACGTTATCAATTGAAACCAGCTGGCCTGAAGAGGTTCTTACATAAAGTCGTTTCAAATCATCCGGATCATCGCGGTTGGTGCGCGCCACCTGCCCGATTACCTGGTATTGTTTTCCTTCTTTGGTGAAATAACCAAAGCGAAGGTTACTGTACGCCAGTTGCAAGGTTTGTGAGATATCCTGCACACTGATTCCCAATTGCGTTGCCTTCAACCGGTTGATGCGCACCAGCAATTCGGGCTTATTGAATTTAAGATCTACGTCTACGTTTTGCAGCGTAGGGTTCTGGCTTGCTGCCTCCAGAAACTTTGGCAACACTGCTTTTAATTTTTCAAAGTCATTGTTCTGAATCACAAACTGCACCGGCTGACCACCACGTCTGTTTACGGCAATGGTTTGCTCCTGCGTGATAAACACTCTTGCTTCGGGAAATTTTGGAAGGCTTTTGGAGATGTCGTCAACAATTTGTTGCTGAGAGCGATCGCGGTAAGGCGGATCAACCAGGTTGACACGCACCGATCCTGAATTCACAGAACCCCAACCTCCACGACCACCCGTGTTTGCAATGGCTGTTTTATATTCCGGCACCGAGTCCATGATAAATTGCGTAAGGCGATCGGTGTACGCATCCATATAATCATAGGATGTTCCTTCCGGGGCAGTAGCTGTTACCCTGAACTGACTACGATCTTCCAGTGGTGCCAGCTCCTGCTGAATATTTGTTCCGATAAAGTAAGCTGCCACCAAACTCAACGCTACAATCACAAATGCCATCCAACGCACTTTCATAAATGAAGCGAGCCAGCGTGCATAGCCTGACTCCATCCCCACGAAGAACGGCTCGGTTACGCGGTAGAACCAGGAGTGGCTATGTTGTGAGCGAGTCAGCTTCACACTCAACATGGGTGTGAGCGTTAATGATACGAATGCAGAGATCAACACGGCACCTGCAACCACGATACCAAATTCACGGAAGAGGCGGCCTACAAATCCCGGAAGGAAAACAACCGGTAAAAACACCACCGCCAACGTGATGGAAGTGGAGATAACGGCAAAGAAAATTTCTTTCGATCCTTCAATGGCGGCCTGGTATTTATTCATCCCGCCTTCGAGCTTTTTATAAATGTTTTCCGTTACCACGATACCGTCATCTACTACGAGACCTGTTGCCAGTACAATCCCGAGCATGGTCAATACGTTGATAGAGAATCCGCAGAGGTACATGATGAAAAATGTAGCCACCAGTGAAACCGGTATATCAATCAGCGGACGGATGGCGATGAGGAAATCGCGGAAGAATAAGTAGATGATCAACACCACGAGGATGAAAGAGATCGCCAGTGTTTCTTCTACTTCAGCAATCGAACGTTTGATGAATTTGGTTTGATCCGTGGAGACATCTAATGTAATGTCTGCCGGCATTTCCTTTTTAATCGCTTCCAGACGTTTAAAGAACTCATCCGAGATCTCCACGTAGTTTGCGCCTGGTAATGGAATGATCCCCATCGCAATCATTGGCACACGGCTTTCACGCAGAACCTGCTCTTCGTTTTCAGGACCGAGCACTGCCTGGCCGATGTCTTTCAACTTTATATTTCCGGTACCTACTGCTGATTTCACAATCACATTATTGAAATCATCTTCCGTAAATAATCTTCCGAAGGTTCTTACCGTAAGTTCCGTAGCATCACCGGCAATTTTACCTGACGGCAATTCAATATTCTCCCTGTTCAATGCCGCCTGCACATCCAGTGCTGTTAAGTTGTAAGCGCTCAACTTTGCCGGATCGAGCCAGATACGCATCGCGTATTTCTTCTCGCCCAGAATCATGATGCTGCTCACGCCCGGAATAGTCTGCAATCTTTCCATGAGCACGTTGTTCGCGTACTCCGTCAACTGAAGCGGGTTGCGCAGATTACTTTGCACCGTCATACTGATGATGTGATCAGAGTTTGCATCTGCTTTATACACTACCGGAGGAGAAGTTAAATCCTGTGGAAGCTGACGTACGGCCTGCGATACTTTATCGCGCACATCATTTGCTGCCGTTTCCATATCCACACCCAGTTCAAACTCTACGTTGATGCTACTGCTGCCCACACTGGACGAAGAGGTGATGTTTTTGATCCCTGCAATTCCATTGATGGACTTCTCCAATGGCTCGGTGATCTGCGACTCGATGATGTCTGCATTGGCACCCGAGTAGCTTGTGCTCACGTTGATGTTTGGCGGATCGATAGCCGGATAATCGCGTACACCCAGGTAGGTGAAGCCGATGGCTCCGAAGAGCACCAGTATAATGTTCATCACAAAAGTGAGAACAGGTCGCTTGATGCTTAACTCAGAAATATTCATAGCTCTGAATTTAAGATGTTAACATAAACCGCCTTCGATAAACTCAGGCTGACAATACTCTTTATATTTATTCCCAACATCAGTTTACGATTTTGGTAAGCGGTTTACTTTCGAGATTTTAATTTTTGCTGACGGACGTATCGCCATCAAACCAGTGGTAATGATTGTGTCTCCTCTTTTCAGGCCGCTTAATACCTGTACATATGCTGAATCACGAACACCGGTTTCCACTACACTAAACAAAGCACTGTCTTTGCGCAACACGATCACTTGTTTATTGCGTGCCTGCGGAATGATTGCCTGTGAAGGGATCATCAGCGCCAGGTTATCCTGACCTAATTGCAGATTTACCCGTGCAAACACTCCTGGCACCAGCTCTTTGTTTTGCGATTTTACCATTGCACGAATTTTTAGTGTGCGTGTGGTCTGATCTACATTTCCTTCCGTAGCAATTACTGTTGCCGAGTGATCTATCTTTCCTCCATCCACTCTGAACTTCACTACGTATCCTTTGCCAATGCTCTTCGCATATTTTTCAGGCACAGAAAATTCCAGTTTCAATTGATCTACTTCACGTACCGTGGTTACAATGTCTGTCGGAGAGAGATAGGAACCCAGGCTTACGTTTCTCAAACCTACCTGACCGGCATAGGGGGCGCGGATCTCCGTTTTTGAAATTGCTATTTGTATCGTTTGAATATCTGCCTTCAGGTTATCCGCTGTTAACGAACTGAGATCATAATCCTGCTGACTGATCCCGTTGATCGCCAACAATTCTTTCTGGCGCTCTACTGTTTTCTCTGCAATTTTTAATTGTACTTCCAGCTTGCGCAGCTGTGCCTGCAAGTCCTGGTCAAAGAGCTTCACGAGTAGTACTCCTTTGTTCACGATGGCTCCTTCGGGAATATTCAATTGAATAACACGGCCACTCACTTCTGCGCGGATCTGTGTTTCTTCGGCAGGGAATAATGTTCCCGGCACCTCCACAGCTTCGCTCACCTCACTGGTCTCCACCAGAAAGCCTTCTACTACCAAAGGGCCTTTCTGACGGGCATTGCCCCGGCCTCCTCCGTTTACTTTATCTTTCTTCTCACCACAGCTGGCCAGCAGCAAACCGAATACTATCACTGAACCAACGAAATAGGCACCTGCACGCATAAAAAATGGAATTCTGGACTACAAAATTGAGAACATAAACTGATTAAAAAGGCATACCACGCCAAGAGTTTGGTAGGCGGTCATTTTGCCCTACTTCTGGTTAATAAAGAAGAAATGAAGTTACCTGCTTATTTCAGAATTTTGTGAGGAGAAAAACGGGTTTGTCCATTGTAACAGAGGGTTTATCTAACCAGTTTGTCGATCCGTCTGTGGTTTAAGAAGTTATTAACAACTAGTCCAAACGATAAAGATCGGAAGATCACGTTTCTCGTTATCACAACTTTCATTCTGGTCAGGCTGATTCTGTGTAGTGAGCGAGAAGTATTGAGCATTTGTCGCTTAAGAAGCATCATCAGAATCAATAAATCCATTAACTTAACTTTAACAACAATCGGCTGCCTGTAGAAAAATGAAGTACATTATCATTGTCGCATTAATCTTGTTTATTGTGGCGATCACCTGGATCGTTAAAAAAAGAAAGAAATCAACTGATACTATTGTCTTTGTTCCTTCAGGCCTGAGTGATGCCAGGGTTGCCAAACTTAATCTGAAGCAAAAGCGTGATCCGGAATTAAAGATACTAGATGAAACGAAAATCAACTTTCCGTCAAAAAAGGAAAGTAACGAAAATGATGATTACCGTGGTGTTTCCGAATTAGAATGGATCGTTGACATTACACCTCCTGCAGAGTTTCACTTTAAAAAAGATCAATTCCTGAAGGTGTTTGATTACGATTGGAGAAACCGTTTCGGATCTGACTTTTACGCTTATTTCCCTGGCACTAAAAGCTGGAGTTTTGCCATTGCCGGTGATTCTCCGGAGCAGTT
>JBGATZ010000234.1:0-8085 GCA_044228905.1 Cyclobacteriaceae bacterium
GGTGATGACGTGAAAGGCTTCACTAAAATCTTCGGAAACCAGGTGAGCATCTATCATCAGGTGAAGGAAGAGGCAGAGAACAAAAAGTAGGCAGTAAGCAGGTGGCAGTAGGCAAGTTGCTATGACTCCGACTGCATACTGTCAATTGCCTACCATTAAAAAGCTAATTATGAGTTTGAATAAGATCAAGGCAGGAATTATAGGTGGAGCTGGTTACACCGGAGGAGAAACATCACGTTTGTTGTTGAATCATCCTTCGGTGGAATTGGCGTTCGTTCAAAGCCGGAGTCAAGCTGGTAAATATATTTATGAATCACACACTGATCTGGTTGGCGATACGGATTTAAAGTTTACTGAGGGCTTCGATCAGGGGGTTGATGTTTTGTTCTTGTGTTTAAGTCATGGTGAGAGTAAAAAATTCCTGACCGAAAACACATTCCCGGCTACCACAAAGATCATCGACTTAGGAAATGATTTTCGTTTGGGAGATAAAGCGGGCAATCGTGAATTCGTTTACGGTCTTCCGGAATTTCAGCGCGAAGCCATTAAGAAAGCAAACAACATAGCTAATCCCGGATGTTTCGCCACTACTATTCAGCTGGGATTACTTCCCTTCGCCAAAACGGGTTTACTAAAGGAGGTTCACACCACAGGAATCACTGGTTCAACAGGTGCCGGGCAAAAGTTGCAAGACACCACTCATTTCACGTGGAGAGCAAACAACATTTCTGCCTATAAAACATTGTCTCATCAACATTTAGGTGAGATCAATCAAACGTTGAAAGCACTTCAACCTGGCTTCAAAGACAATGTAAACTTTGTTCCATGGAGAGGTGACTTCACACGAGGCATTTTTGTAACTTCTGTCATTGACACTGATCTGACACTAGCTCAGGCTAATGACCTCTTTCATAAATTCTATGAAGGTCATCCGTTCACACATATTTCTAATTCCATGGTGGATCTGAAACAAGTAGTCAATACCAATAAGTGTTTGATCAACTTAGAGAAGGTTGGAAATAAATTAGCTATTCATTCAGTAACGGATAATTTATTGAAAGGAGCCAGCGGACAAGCAGTTCAGAATATGAATCTGATGTTTGGCTTCGAAGAAACAGAAGGATTACGCTTAAAATCAACTGCGTTTTAATATGGCACAAAACATTGCAATCATCGGTGGTGGTAACTTAGGAACAGCTATCGCATTAGGATTAGTGAAATCAAAACTCGCGAAGGCTTCTGCTATTACCGTGACGAGAAGAAATCTTTCGAAGATCGAAAGCATGAAAGCGGATGGTTTTCAACTGACAACTGACAATGTTGCAGCTGTGCTGAATTCCGAGTTGATTATTCTTGCAGTTCAGCCAAAGCAGTTAGCCGGTTTACTGGGAGAAATTGCTCACTACATGAAGTAAAGGAACTTTTTGATGGACTGGGGGAAACATTGATCATTGAAGAGCGGCTGATGAAAGCAGCAACTGTACTTGCGGCAAGTGGTATAGCCTTCTTCATGAGGTACACGCGTGCAGCAACGCAGGGAGGAATTCAGATGGGCTTTGATGCTGAAGAAGCGCAATTAATCGCAGCACAAACTGCAAAAGGAGCTTCTTCTCTCCTGCTTACCAATGAATCACATCCTGAAATTGAAATTGACAAAGTAACTACTCCTGAAGGATGTACCATTGCAGGACTCAATGAAATGGAACATCAGGGCTTGAGCTCTGCATTGATCAAGGGCATTATCACTTCGTTTGAAAAGATTAATAACATTAAGAAATAACATTGTCAGGTTGAGCCTGTCGAAATCTGCCTCGACAAGCTCAGACTGACAGGCACTGACTTTAAGAAATGAAACTATTTGACGTCTACCCTCTATTTAATATCACGCCCGCAAAGGCACAAGGCTCGTGGCTTTGGGACGATGCCGGGAAAAAGTATTTAGATCTTTACGGTGGTCACGCGGTGATCTCCATTGGTCATTCGCATCCTCATTATGTAAAATCGCTTTCTGATCAAATCAGCAAGATTGCTTTTTATTCCAATAGTGTTCAGAATCCGATTCAGGAAAAACTTGCAGAGAAGTTAGGACAGATTTCCGGTTATCCGGATTATCAGTTATTTCTCTGTAACTCCGGAGCAGAAGCCAATGAAAACGCGTTGAAGCTGGCATCATTTGTTACTGGCAAGAAAAAAGTTATTGCTTTCAAAAAAGCATTTCACGGAAGAACTTCGGGTGCCGTTGCCGCTACCGACAATCCAAAAATTGTAGCACCATTCAATGCCAATCACGACATCGTGTTTGTACCGATGAATGATGAAGCAGCGTTCACAGCAGCATTGGATAATACAGTAGCTGCGGTAATCATCGAAGGGATTCAGGGTGTGGGAGGAATTCAATTACCGAATGATTCATTTCTTCAATTCCTTGATAAGAAATGTAAAGAGAACGGATCATTATTGATTTTGGACGAGATCCAATCCGGCTATGGACGCACGGGAAAATTCTTTGCGCACCAGTACGCAGGCATCAAACCTCAGATCATCACTACAGCAAAAGGAATGGGCAATGGTTTTCCTATTGGTGGCGTACTCATTCATCCCGACATCAAACCATGGAGTGGAATGCTGGGCACAACTTTCGGTGGAAATTACCTGGCAAGTGTGGCTGGTTTGGCGGTATTGGAAGTAATGGAAAAAGAAAATCTGCTGAACAATACGCTGAGCATTGGCTCGTACTGGATTGATGAATTGAAAAAGATTCCTGCGATCAAGGAAGTACGCGGTCGCGGATTGATTATCGGTTTTGATTTACCTGAAGAAAAGAAAACAGTTCGAACTGATCTGCTTTTCAAACATTTTATCTTTACGGGTGAAGCCAAGCCAAATACGATCCGTTTATTACCTTCATTGGCGATGACCCAAGGAGAAGCTGATTTATTCCTCACTGCACTGAAAGAAGAACTGAAATGAAAAATTTTATATCTGTAGCTGATGCTCCCGACATTGATGCTTTAGTGAAGAAAGCACTGGAATACAAAGCCAGTCCCTTTAAGGACAAATCGTTGGGTAGTGGTAAGCGTATGGGGTTATTGTTTCTGAATCCAAGTATGCGTACCCGATTGAGTACACAAATAAACTGCCAATCTTGGTATGGAAGCCATTGTATTCAATGTGGGACAAGAAGGCTGGACACTGGAGTTTGAAGATGAAGCCATCATGAGTGGTAATACGGTAGAGCACGTAAAAGATGCTGCTCCCATTCTTGGAAATTATTTCGACATTCTGGGCATTCGTACTTTTCCTTCCCTAAAGAATAAAGAAGACGATTACAGTGAACTCTATATTAAGCAGTTCATTAAATACGCTGGAATTCCGGTAGTGAGTCTGGAAAGCGCGACATTACATCCATTGCAAAGCCTGACGGATGTGATTACGATCACTGAAACATTCAAAGAGAAACGCAAACCCAAAATTGCATTGACCTGGGCTCCGCATGTGAAAGCATTACCTCAATGCGTAGCGAATAGTTTTTCGCAATGGATCAATGCATGGGGCAAGGCTGATTTTGTCATTGCTCATCCGGAAGACTATGAATTGGATGAAAAATTTACAAAAGGAGCTACCATCACGCATAATCAGCAGGAAGCATTGAAAGATGCAGACTTCGTGTATGTGAAGAACTGGAGTACCTACATGGATTACGGCAAGATTTATTGTAACGAACCGGAATGGATGCTCACCAATAAAAAGTTAGCATTAACTAATAACGCAAAGGTAATGCATTGCCTTCCGGTAAGAAGAAATGTAGAGCTGAGCGATGAAATATTAGATAGCCCGAATAGTCTGGTGACGCAGGAAGCATCGAACAGAGTGTGGGCAGCACAGACGGTATTGAGTGAAATTTTGAAAAACAAATAAGTTACAAGTTTCAGGTTACGGGATTAGATCAATACCCTGTAACTTATAACCTGTAACTTGCAACTTATATGAACAAACTATACGTCATCAAGATTGGAGGAAACGTACTGGACGATGAAAAAGCGTTAAGTAAATTCCTGCAGAACTTCGCATCCATTCAGTCACCTAAGATTTTAATACACGGTGGTGGAAAGATTGCCACTAAACTTGGTGATCAGCTAGGTATTCAATCCAATTATGTAAAAGGAAGGAGGATTACTGACGAACCTACCAGGGATTTAGTCACGATGGTGTACGGAGGATTGATCAACAAACAAATCGTAGCACGTTTGCAGGATTTGCATTGCAATGCGCTAGGTGTGACCGGTGCTGATGGTAATATGATCAAGGCGGTAAAGCGACCTGTGAAAGAGATCGACTATGGTTTTGTCGGAGATATTACAGCGAATAGTGTAAACTCTACCTTGCTGTATTTCCTATTAAAGCAAAACGTGATTCCAATCTTTGCTCCGCTCACATATGCAGATGGAACTATTCTGAATACCAACGCAGATACCATCGCCTCCGTGTTATCCATTGCATTAAGTAAACACTTTGACGTACGACTCATTTTCTGTTTCGAGAAGAAAGGAGTATTAAAAGATGTCAGCAAAGAAGACTCTGTGATCCGTCTATTAACCAAAGCCGATTACGAAGCCGGATTGAATTCGGGAATCTTCGCAGACGGCATTCTTCCCAAACTGGAAAATGCTTTCTCCGCGATCCATTCCGGTGTAAAGGAAGTATTAATTGGCGAGGCTGGTGATTTACTTCAGAATACGAAAGAGGAGACAGAAGGAACACTTATTAAAATGTAAACAGTATCCTGGATTCTGATATCGGATTAAATCAGAATCTTGTATCCAGAATCAATACCAAAAAGAATGATGAGCTATACCATTGATCAACTTTATAATCATGCTCTCGATCTTCTCCAAAAGTTGATCACCACACCTTCATTTAGTAAAGAAGAAGACAGGACAGCGGTAATTCTTGAGGAATTCTTTAGAAAATTCGAAATACCTACAGACCGAATTGGCAACAATGTTTGGGCGAAAAATAAATTCTTCGATTCATCCAAGCCTACCCTCTTACTTAACTCACATCACGACACCGTAAAACCCAATCCTGCTTATACCAGAGATCCGTTTGCAGCAAGCATCGAAGACGGGAAACTGTATGGATTAGGGAGCAATGATGCTGGCGGGCCATTGGTTTCATTGATTGCCCGTTTCTTAATTTCTATCATAAACAAAATCTGAAGTACAATTTGATTCTTGCTGCTTCAGCTGAGGAAGATCTCTGGTTTTAATGGAATTGAAAGTATTCTTTCAGCCCTTCCTCCTGTCGATTGTGCGATCGTTGGTGAACCTACATTAACGGATATCGCCAGTGCAGAAAAAGGATTGCTGGTTCTGGATTGTGTAGCAAGAGGAAAAGCTGGACACGCTGCACGTGAAGAAGGGGTGAACGCCATTTACGAGGCTATGAAGGACATTGAGTGGATCAAGTCTTTCAATTTCTCGAAAGTATCAGAGACATTAGGAAAAGTAAAGATGTCTGTAACGGTGATCAATGCCGGGCAGGCACATAATCAGGTTCCTCCTGAATGTAAATTTGTAGTTGATATCCGTGTTACAGATGCATATACGTTAGAAGAAGTATTAGAGATCGTAAAGAAAAACATATCGTCAGAAGTAACACCTCGATCATTGCGTCTTCGTTCTTCAGGTATTTCTTCTGACCATCCTTTAGCGCTTGCTGGTAAAAAGATTGGTAAGAGATTTTACGGTTCCCCCACTACATCAGATCAGGCACTCATTCCTGTTCAATCAATAAAAATGGGACCTGGCGATTCCGCCCGATCACATTCAGCTGATGAATTCATTTATCTGAAAGAAATCGAACAAGGAATTCAATCTTACGTTGATCTTCTTAAAAACATCTTATGAGCGAAAGAGCACGAATCATTAAGAAGGAAATCCTGTCAGACAACTGGTACATCCTTCGCAAAATCACTTTTGAATATCAGCACAAGAATGGAAAATGGCTGACACAAACCCGTGAAGCATATGACCGCGGCAACGGAGCAACCATTCTTTTATATAATAAACAAAACAATTCGGTGATCCTTACCCGCCAGTTTCGTTTGCCTACTTTCATCAATGGAAATGAATCGGGAATGATGATTGAAGCGTGTGCCGGTTTGCTGGATGCAGACAATCCTGAAGATTGCGTAAGAAGAGAAACTGAAGAGGAAACGGGTTATAAAGTAACTGATGTTAAAAAGATCTACGAAGCGTATATGTCACCAGGGTCAGTTACTGAAATCCTATACTTCTTTGTAGGGGAATACACCAAAGACATGAAGCAGGCTGAAGGCGGTGGTGTAGACGAAGATGAAGATATCGATGTACTGGAAATGAAATTCAGCGAAGCTTGGGCCATGATGGAACGTGGGGAAATCAAAGACGCGAAGACAATTATGTTGTTGCAGTATGCGAAGATCCACTCTCTCGTTAAGTAGTTACCTGTTTCCTGTTATCAGTTGGAGCAACCATGAAAAGTTATAGAGATCTTGAAATATTTAAAGAATCAAAACGGTTAGCCGTAGAGATTCATAAAATATCATTATCTCTTCCTAAAATAGAAGCAAAAAGATAAATAAGTTCATCCAATGGGTTGAGGCGAATTGGAATGATTTTGATAAATCGACAACAGGCAACTAGAAACAGGTAACCGGAAACTACTATGAAATTGTGGCAAAAAGATAAAGACGCCCTAAAAGAAGTGACCAACTTCACCACGGGAAAAGATCAGGAAATGGATTTGTTTCTCGCTCCGTTTGATGTATTGGGTTCACTGGCGCACATTCAGATGCTGGAATCGGTGGGACTTCTGAAAAAAGAAGAACTGGCTCCACTTTTAAAAGAGTTAAAAGCGATCTATGCCCAGATTCAGAAGGGTGATTTTAAAATCGAAGAAGGCGTAGAAGACATACATTCACAAGTCGAATTATTGCTTACGCAACGACTCGGAGATATAGGAAAGAAAATTCATAGTGGACGCTCACGTAACGACCAGGTTTTAGTAGATGTTAAATTATATCTGCGACATGAAATTGAAGTACTGGTCAATGAAATCAGAAATGTATTTGATCTGCTGATCAGCAAAAGCGAGGAGCATAAGGATAAACTGCTTCCTGGCTATACGCATTTACAGCTAGCCATGCCCTCTTCCTTTGGATTATGGTTTGGGGCATATGCAGAAAGTTTAGTTGACGATGTGATCACCTTACAATCAGCTTATAGAGTTGCCAATAAAAATCCTCTTGGCTCTGCAGCCGGTTATGGATCCTCTTTTCCATTAAATCGTACACTGACTACACAACTATTAGGATTCGAAAATCTGAATTATAATGTAGTCTATGCGCAAATGGGTCGCGGCAAAACGGAAAAGATTATCGCCTCAGCTATTGGAAATGTGGCGGGAACACTGGCCAAGCTGGCCATGGATGCTACATTATTTCTCAATCAGAATTTTGGATTTATTTCCTTTCCGGAAGAACTGACAACCGGGTCAAGCATCATGCCTCACAAAAAAAATCCGGACGTTTTTGAGCTGATTCGTGCGAAGTGCAATAGTCTCCAGGCATTACCAAATGAACTTGCTTTGATCACAGCAAATTTACCTTCTGGTTACCATCGTGACCTACAGCTAATTAAAGAAAAATTATTTCCGGCATTTCAAACATTGAAAGATTGTTTGACGATGACGCAACTAATGATTTCCAATATCAGCGTGAAGGAAAACATTTTACAAGATGATAAATATAGTTTTCTCTTTAGTGTAGAAGAAGTAAATAAACTGGTTCTTCAGGGGACTCCTTTCCGCGATGCTTATAAACAAATAGGATTAGATATTGAAAAGGGAAAATACAATCCAGCGAAAACTGTTCAGCATACTCACGAAGGAAGTATTGGGAATTTGCAAAACGAAAGTATCACTAAAATGATGAACCAGGCTATTACCGAATTTCCCTTCTCTAAAACAGAAGCAGCCATACAATCATTGCTTAAATAAACTTTTGTTATGTCGCCTCAGGTAATTTTGACAATCATTCTGATC
>JBGATZ010000235.1:0-7654 GCA_044228905.1 Cyclobacteriaceae bacterium
GGCCTTTAATCACTGACAACAATCGTATCCCCGTCTATTTTCCTTTCGTAAAGAGCGCTTCCAGTGAAACCATTAAACTGGATACTATTCGTGTTTCTGTATCCTATTGGGAGGGGCTGTTTGGTACCCTACGCGAGCGTTGTGTTGACTATGAACCTGGCCAACGGCTTGCCTGGCGTGTGGAGGATGATTCAAGAAAAGTGTTTCAGCCGGAATTTGTCTGGAGCATTCAATTAGAGAGTAAAGGAATTGGCGAATGTGAGTTGCGGTTCGTTGCATCTTATGAATCTAAAAATCAGGTAAGAAATGTATTCGAATCGTTCCGGCTTAAAATGATGTTTAAGAAATCACTTCAATCTATTGAATCTGCTTTAGCAGGAAAAAGCGTCTCTGCAACTACAGCAACTTATTAGTGATGCTATTGAACCTCGGTAAAACTGCTTAACTTAGCTGATCAACTATTTTCACTATGAAAACAAAAATTTATTCAGCAGCTGCTTTTGTTGTTTTGATTAGCTTTTTAACCGGTTTTGCAATGATAAGATCCAGCCAGGTAAAACACATTGTGGTTTTTAAATATAAAGAAGGAACTGATGCAAAGAAGATCGAAGAGATCAACACGGCATTCAAAGCATTGAAAGGAAAAATTCCAGGTATTGTTTCATTTGAATATGGAGTGAACAACAGTCCTGAAGGATTGAACAAGGGATTCACACACATCTACCTCGTTACTTTCGATAACGCAAAATCACGTGATGCCTATCTGCCGCATCCTGAGCATAAAAAGTTTACTGACCTGTTAGGAAAGTCAGGCATACTGGAAGAACCTTTTGTAGTTGACTTCCAGGTTAGCGAATAATTATTCTCTTGCTTGTAGCGAGTACGATTTTCTCACCTGAGTAGTGTTGCTGTTGCTTCCCGGTCCGGGGATAACATTGGAATCGTAAGTCTTTAAATTATCAAAAGCAGGTAGCCCCATCGAACGGTCTACTAAGATGAATTCAAACGGGGTGCCTGCTTTTGTTTCCACGTCCAGATCAAATCCTTTTTCATTCAGTCCAACAAAACTCAGATAAGGAGATCCGTTAGAGATGGCTTGCTTATCCATTTGATTGATTATCATTTTTGTTGCCGGATTTTTATTAGAGATGATCAGGTTCATTGAGATGGCTTCGGGTCTTGCTTTCAAATGAAGCTTTAGTTTTCTGATCAGACCCTCTGTCGTGTCTTTTGTAATGGTTGCTTCCGGAGCCTGCAATGAAAGAGAAGTTGCATCATTGATCATACGCGGGCCGGTTCTTCCAATGATCGTATCAGATTTCATGTCTGGAAAGAATTGGTTGTTCCAGAAGTCCGGCTTACTGAAACCGGAGATCCAGCTTGCTTTTCCATTGTCGGCATTCAATGAATACCATACATTGGTTTGCAATGGTTGTTTATCCGTATACACTGAATGAAAGTGAGCAAATATTAATGCGATCAAGCTTAGTGCTACTGATACAATTGAAACCTGATATCGATTATTCCTGAGTATTGGACCGAAAAGAGGAAGGATCAATCCCAGTAATGATCCTAAAAGTAAAACTGCTGCAGGGGCAGTTCCTCCTAAGCCAAAAACGATGAATAAAAAGTAAATAGTTGGAGAGAGCATTAGTATTGCCGGTAATGAGAATAAAGTGTGTGTCAGGCCTGATTGAACGTCACCTTCTTGGACTGATCGGAGGAGAGAAATGATACAACCGCTCAATTGAAATAGTACAGGAAAGCAAAGAAAGTAGACAGCTGTCTTCATCTCAAGATACATCAAGCCAATAAAAATAAACTGAACAAGAACCACTCCGCTTAGAAGAGAGTATGTGGTAAACTTTCGTAACGCCCACTGATAGATCAAAGAGAACACAGCGGTAGCTAAACAGATCAATGCCAGAAAATAATAATGGGCATTGTACGAATTGTTTTCATAGAATTGTTTGTACTCCGGATAAATGCCTTTTATACCCTGAATTAAATAATAAGAACTCACAATGAGTAATACCAAAACCCCTGTGAAAACAAGGAATCCCAAACCCAAGCCTTTACCAGTAATTTTTCCCCTTTGAATTCCGATAAAAACAAAAACAATAAATAATAGAATGGTGATGACCAGAAATACATTATCCAATGCTGCGGCATAGTGAATGATGCCCAATCCTAATATGTTGAAGAAGGAAACATCGTCACCTTTTGTATTTGATAAGTCGATATTGCCGAAGTGCTTAACCATGCTGAGCATGTTGTCACCATGATTTTGAAAAGTTTTCAGATCCATGTTCTCGGCACCATCAGTAATACTATGATAATTCACAAAGCCGTCTACATAGGCATTGTTCAGTCCGGTGATTCCTGCTTCTTTAAAAATGGTATAGTCAGTATCGTTGGGCAGGTTTTTGTAAACTTCAAAGCTGAGTGAATTGGCTACCGGATATTTTGCAGACTTGATGTATTCTTTCACTGCCCATCCATTCTGAGGATTGACTTCAAACATGGTACTCACTCCTGAATTTCCACGTCCTTCAAAATTGATAACCAAACCGATATTGGTAAGCAAAGGGCTTTCTTTTACAAACGCCTGAGCACCCAGTAATCCATCTTCCTCACCATCTGTAAAAAGAAAAATGACATCATTCTTTAATGGCTTGCCTGCTCTGAGGATACGAGCAGTTTCCAGCATAGCAGCTACACCTGCTCCATCGTCACCCGCTCCTAATGAGTTGGGTTGTGAATCGTAGTGAGCCATGATCACCACAGTCTTGCCTTCCTGTGTGCCTTTCAATGTAGCAATTATATTATTGACATTGCCTGCAACGATTCCGCGACCAAAAGACTGAATAGCAGTAGTTGACTGAATTTCTGTTTTCATTCCTAATTGATTGCAGACAGAAATAATAAATTCCCTAACTCTTGCATGATCGGCAGTGCCGATACTGTGTGGAGCTTTCGCAATCTGTTGCAGATAAATTTGTGCCCGTTCAGCGGAGAACACTGAATCGGGTGCCGACTTACTCACTACATCAGGAGGTGAAGCAGTACGTACAGAGAGAATGGCAACGAGTATGATGAATAGAAGAAAGTAAAGGGCAGGTTGGCGAAACATAAATGAAAAGTGTGATTTTCGAATATACATAATCACATCGATTTTCAAGATGACTTTATTTATTCTTAAACTTATCGAGCCAGAAGTTAGCTTCTTTTTGTCGTTGTATTTTTCCTTTGGCTAATAATTCAGACAGCCGTTCATTCATCGGCCCTCGCGAGGTGAGATGATAATCTCCGCAATCTTCACAGATATAAATCGCTATGGGGCCATTGTTCTCTGCATAATCAAATTGCGTGCGTGCTTCTATAAGGGCATCTTCTGCCACCAGCGCGTTGGGGTAACTGATTTTGCCGGTGACGCATCTTTTCATAATACAAAGGTACGGTTTCTGGGAATGAATTCTTTTTAAAAGACTGATGTTGAGAAATGAACTGAAAATCGCCTTTGAGGATTTTATTTCAGCAATGGCGATTCTCTTTTAAATTTGTAACCAAAATCAACAATTCATAATGAAGATTGCAGAAATCCATACCAAAAAGGGGGTAATGAAGATTAAATTCTTTGAAGAAGATGCTCCCGGAACCGTTAAGAACTTCATCGATCTGGCGGAACATAACTTTTATGATGGACTAATTTTTCACCGTGTGATCCCGAATTTTATGATTCAGGGAGGCTGTCCCAACGGAATTGGAAATGGCGGACCGGGTTATCAAATCAAATGTGAACTAACAGGTGGAAATCAGTTTCATGACAAGGGAGTGTTGTCGATGGCCCATGCCGGACGTAATACAGGTGGCTCTCAATTTTTTATCTGCCACAATCGGGAAAATACAAAACACCTGGATCGCAATCATACTGTATTCGGAAAAGTGTATGAAGGATTAGATGTTATTGACCAGATTCGTCAGGGTGATGTGATGGATAAGATTGTAATTAAAGAAGTAGAGTCAGTTTAATCCATTACAGAGGATTAACTAATTGAAAATGTCCTGCACCTGCGTGCAGGACATTCTTATTTTTGACTAGTGAGGTACCGAAGTCATCTCTCTTCTTCGCTTTTCATCTACTGAAAATCTGCCAGCTCCGAAAATCATGAAGACGATAACTCCAACCATTGCAATTAAAGAAATCTCAAGTTCCATGTGATTGCCGATGGATAGGAACCCTTTTGGAGAGTTGACGAAAATTACTGCACCAATTAAAATTGGTAATTGAATAAGACACATCGCTCTTGTAAATAAGCCCACCAGGATTAATGGCCCGCCTAAAGCGTGAGCAAAAATAATGTAGTGAGCGAGTGCTGCTCCGCTAAACATCATGGTGATGCCATGCGTTGTGTTTTTGAGTGATTCGATATTGTACATGAATTCGAATCCCTTAAATGTGATGAATGCCCCTAGCAGAATTCTGAAAATGTCAAGCCATCCAGGCCTGTGAGAGTTTCCCCAACCCTCGATATTTGTGATCACGCTCATAATTTGTATCGGTTTGGTACATACAAAGTTTATGAAATAGAAATCGCAAAGTCAATATGTAAAGATGATTACTTGGTTTTACGTCTAAAAAAGAAGGTTTTAATTTTTAAGTGCATTCCGACTCTTATGCTACTTCTATTTTTTTTAACTACTAATCTTCAGCGGGAGGTGTAACCGGTTCAGCGGAGAGCAACCAACCTCTTTCATTGAAGATGAGATTATAGGCTTCTTCTGCTTTAACGACCTCCGCTTCAAAACCTTTTTCATTTCCTGTTTGAATAATGTTTGCGCCAATGAGATTGAACGTATTGTAATCTTTTCTCAATGTGCGCTTGATATTGTGAGGAAGCTTTGCTCTTTTGATTTCGGTGATCTGCGCAATCTCGCTTCCATCAATGCTATAGACCACGTAAATTCTTTTGTGCCGGGAATTGAATGCGGCCTGATATGCATCTCCCTCTTTTGACCATTCTAATTTTTTCGCATGAGGGAATTGTGCTTTGAGGTTTTCTTTAATCCTCTCAGGCACATGAGAGGAGTTGAAGAATTGAGCAAAAGAAGCAGAGCTGATTGATAATAATATGAACAAAATGATACTGTTTTTCATAGCTGAAACATTTTTGTTATGTAACGCTATTTAGACGCAAACCGGTGAGCAAAGTCACCAGGAAAAAGAGAATAGTAGATGGATAGCTAAAAGCACACGATAAAAACGCTTTTTAAGTCTATTTATTCGATAGGTAATATAATTGTAAAAGTGGCCCCTTCATTTTCCCTGCTTCTTACTTTAATATTTCCATCCAGGATGTGAACCAATTCCTTTACAATGGATAGCCCCAGACCCGATGAACTTTCACCAGCTGTCGGGCGTGCACTAAGCTTTCTGAACTTTCCGAAAAGCAGATTCATATCTTCTTCGCTGATACCTGGCCCCTGATCTGTGACCTGAATACTTAATTCAGTGTTTTTTTGAGTAACCAGAACACTCACTTTTGTGTCGCGTGCAGAAAATTTAATTGCATTTGAAATAAGGTTATCCAGTATGCGATGAAGGATATCCGGATCGGTATTTAATTTGTCTTCTTTAAAGTGATTTGTGATTTCAAGTTTAATATTCTTATTCTCCAGCCAGGTAGCATATTGTGCTTCCACTGAGTGCAATAATGCAGATAAAATAATATTGCGCTTGTTTACAGGAGTAGCGCCTTGTTCAATTCTTTTTACATCCAGCAGATCGGTGATCAGACGTTGCATTGTCTGGCAAGTGTCTTCCATTAGCAATACGTATTCTTTCTGCTGACTCGTCAGATTTTGCCCATCGAGCTTTAACAACTGCAACAGACCATTTATTCCTACCAATGGCGCTTTCAGATCATGTGTGGTTACACCAAGGAAATGATCCTTCTCTTCGTTTAGCTTCACTAATGTTTTATTTGCTTCCAGCAGTGCGTCATGAAGAGAGCGGATTTCTTCCAGGTTTTCCTGCAGCTCCTCATTCAATTTTACGGAGTGGTTTTTTTCTTCTTCAAGCTGTTGCGTACGTTCTTTTACTTTTTGTTCAAGATTGCGGTTGAGTTCGCGCAGGTTTTGCATCAGCCGGTTATTAACCCGCTCTTTATCGCGAATGGTGAATAGTGCCAGTACGGAAGTCAATCCGATCAATGCAAAACTGGAGAAGTGTACAACATCGCTTACAAAATAGACTTGTTCCAGGTTTTTATTTCTTTCTACAAGTTGTTGTTCCTCGTGGCGGATAAGATCATTTACCCAATAGCGTGTGCTATCCATCAGTGCTTTACCTACACCTTTTGCTACAAACCGGGAAGCACTGTCTTTCCCATACTTTTTCATAATCAAAAAGCTTTCCTCCAGATTAGCCTTTTTTCTTTCCACTACGGGTAAAAGATTATGATCAAACAAACCAGATTGACGGGAATTAGAAGAGATGATTTGCTTCAGGTAACGAATGTCGGCATAGAGGTCAATAAGCGCAATGTGATAGGGATCAAGAAACGCGGAGTCTGTTGTTAGCAGATAGCCACGTTGCCCTGTTTCCAGATCCTGAACCAATGTAAGCAGACGTCTCGAAGACTGGATTACTTCATAGGTATGAATGACAAGATTAGTCGATTCCTTTTTCTCCAGTACGTTATAATAAGTGATCCCTGCACTGATGACAGTAAGTACGATGGAGGTGATCAGCAAAATCTTAATCCGGATGTTTCTCCTCATAACAATTGCTAAAATACAAAGATTATGGAGCTAAAATTGAATTGCTTGGATGAGCGGATTTATTCTGTATTTCTCTTAAATACTTTTCTCAGATAATTGAACAACGAATGGTCATTGCTTAATGTGGCGAAGAAATTTTCCGGAAGTTTATACAATTCAGCATCGTGCAATCGTTCGTAAAACTTGCTTCCTTGTCCGTTATTTTTTTCTTTTTTTGAAGATAGGACGATGGCTCCTTTTGAATAGTCAATCACTTCTGATAATTCTGATTGCTTATCCATAGGAAGAGATGAATCAAGGACCGTGATGTCCACAGGGTTTTTTTGAAGAAAGGCCAGCAGCGAATGTCTGAGATTGCCGGTTTCAATCCATCGCTCCGTTTTTATTTTGGGGCTGCTGCTGTGCGGGACCGACTGAAGATAGTGGCCCTGAGCTTCGAGCAGTGAATGAAAGATGTGTTGTATCGTTTTCTCTTCTTTATCCTGAGAAGTAGTAAAGAGCCAAAGGTCTGCTTCCATTTTTGAAGCCAGTTCAACTGCCCAGGAATACCCTTCATAGTACGGAGTGTCTACAGAGAACGGGAAGAGAATTTTCTTGGCCATGTTTGGAAAACAATACTCTCCTTTAGAGAATATTTCCCCTTTAAAGTCACTAATGAGAATGTTAAAAAATCAGAGCATTTCAACCATTTCCAGCACCTGATCGATGCCATAGGTAAGGGCCAGCATGTACAAGGCATTCAGTTTTTCTTTTGAGCGTTTCAGTCTCATTTTTACTGCGCTGGAGTTTAATCCCATTTGCTCCTGCAGGTGTTCGATAGATTCACCTTCCTGATATTTTAATGTAAGCAGCTGTTTCTCATTTTCAGGCA
>JBGATZ010000236.1:0-7797 GCA_044228905.1 Cyclobacteriaceae bacterium
GTACCGATAGGAATATCTAATATTTTTGTCATCTCCTCATATTTAAATCCTTCAAGGTCACATAAAATAATGACCGTGCGAAAATCAACATCCAATGCGTTCAACGCGTTTGAGATCTCATCACCAATCATGTCCTTCAGTGCTTCCACGCGAAGGTCAGGTGTGATCTGACGATCTACATCTTCTGAATTATAATAAGTTTCTACCTCCTGGTAATCGACCTTGTTAGGTTCCTTACTTTTCTTACGGTAGTCGTTAATGAAACTGTTCTTCAAAATCCGAAACAGCCATGCTTTTGCATTAGTTCCTTTTTGGAATGATTCTATAAAGCGATAGGCTTTCAGGTACGTATCCTGAACCAGATCTTTAGCATCGTCACGATCAAGGGTAAGACGATACCCAAAATTGTACATTGAATTGATATGGGGCAGGAATTCCTTATTAAAGATCTCCTCCTTTTCTTTATCTGTATAGTGCTGTCGGGGTGATTCTTCGATCATATGAAGCCCAAAAGTAAGAAAACTAACTCAGGCTGCCACCTGCTTTTTAGCTTTCATCAGGTATTTATCCACGCCATTATCGCAGCGCACCAGATTGCTTTTATAGGCCAATTGAAGGATCTGGCTCTTTTTGAGGTGTAATTTCGAAATTTCCTTGTGATACAAATGATAGGCAAAGCCTGCAAAACGAAGATTGAAACGTTTCACTCCGCTATTCATCAATCGAACAGGCATCTCCACATCTTCAATTCCCCAACCAATGATGTCTTCATTGAATCCATTGATTTTAAGGAAATCTTCCTTCCAGAAAGCCATGTTGCAGGTCTTGGCTTCCTCACGCTGATTTTCGAATCCCGAAATAAGCCAGGATAAAACGGGAGAAAAAATAGAATTGAGGGCATTGCCAATACCAGTTTCCAGGCTGAAAAAATTCCCCACAATTTTAAGAGACAGCGCTCTTTGAGTAGTGCCCTCTGATAATGAAACCCGTGAGCCCTGAATAAACCGGCCACGCTGCACAACTTTCTTATGGGCACTGATGAAATGTTTATGAAGCACCATGTCACCATCTACATGGATAATGTATTCACCTGTGGAAGACGCAATGGCTTTGTTCCGTATCTGTCCCGCCTGAAAACTCAGGTCTTCATGCCAGCAATGTATTAGTGGTACAGGAAATTTTTCGCGATATCTGTTAATCAACTCACGCGTGTCTTCATTTGATCCATCGTCAGCAATAATCACTTCATCAGGCATGATCGATTGATGAAGTATGCTAAGCAATGTCAACTCAAGTGCATCCTCACGATTATAGGTAGAAATAATCAAAGAAGTTTTCAGTCTCCTGTTTGCCTCCAGCAACTTTGAATACTTATAAAAAACAAAATTGGCGTTGCACACGGAGATCAATAGGCCTTTGTATCCATCAAAAATTCCTCTTTTCAAGATAAAGCTCTTGATAAACGCATATATGGTTTTATAAAAAACCTTAAAGGCGGAAGATTGCACCTTGAACTGATGCTCCATCGCATAAATATCTGAATAGCGTTGAATTTTCTCCAGAAACTGGGTAATACTGTCATAAGCATGATGCAGCAAATCCCCATGCAGGTGTTTGGTAGCTGAAGGTTTAAACATTTCCACCCATTCATGAATACCTCCACCTTTCCAAAAACCCGATTCCCTTTTCCAAAGTCTAAGCTTTGTATCTGGATACCAGCCACAGGTTTTAATCCATTCTCCACTATAACTCGACAGGCGATTCATCGTGTAACCGTCATGGGTGCAATTTGCCTTTATAGCACGAATGGATTGAACCAACTCACTTGACAAATATTCATCAGCATCCAATGAAAGCACATATTCATATTTTGCCAGTTCCGCTGCAAAGTTTTTCTGGTGGGCAAATCCAAGAAACTCATGCTCATAAAACTGAACTCCCTTTTCGATACAAATTTTCTTTGTACTGTCTTCAGAGAAACAATCCACAACAATAATCTCGTCCGCAACGGGTTTGAGCGAATCGATACAACGGGCGATATTGCGCTCCTCGTTATATGTGATCACTACTGCCGATATTCTGACTGTTGCCGGTTTCATTGATTTTTTTTCAAATCAGGAATTGCAAGTTAAAAAAAGCCTTTTATAAAGGAAATAACCCTTTAGTGGTAGACACTCAACGCAGGTCAAAAGACAAAATTGTTGCCAAACTTTTGTTTCAATCGTGTTAAATAAGCATATCACCTTAACTTTGGAAGTTCATTTTAAAGCCTGATCAATGAAAGTTTGTGGATTTTCCTTCGTACGAAATGCAGTTAAATTTGATTATCCGTTTGAGGAGGCCATCCGATCAATTTTGCCATTGTGTGATGAGGTAATCGTGGCTGTGGGCAATTCTGAAGACAACACACTGGAGCGTGTAAAAGCCATAGACCCCAAAGTGAAGGTCATCGAAACTATTTGGGACGACTCCTTACGAGAAGGAGGAAGAGTGCTGGCTTCGGAAACAGATAAAGCTTTTCAGGCGATATCGGCAGAGTACGACTGGGCTTTTTATATACAAGGTGATGAAGTGGTTCATGAAAAATATATTCCGGTAATAAAGAAAGCGATGTCTGACTACGTGAACAACGATAATGTAGACGGGCTTTTGTTTAACTACTTACACTTTTTCGGATCGTATAATCACATTGGAATGAAGCATTCCTGGTATCGCAGAGAAATACGGGTGATCCGGAATAAAAAAGACATTTTTTCGTACAAGGATGCACAGGGATTTCGCAAACGCCCCAATGACAAGCTTCGTGTAAAACTCATTGATGCATACATCTATCATTATGGATGGGTAAGAGACCCTTCGGCCTTGCAGGGGAAGGAAAAAGAAAAAATCAAGTTTTATAAGAATGACGAGTGGATCAAAGAGTTCTTTAGCAAATCAGACAAGTATGAATACGATCGCATGATCGAGCCCGTTAAAAAATTTACCGATGAACCTCCCATGGTAATGAAAGAACGGATAGCCAGACAAAACTGGACTTATAACCCAGACCCTTCTTTGAAATACTCATCTGCCAAGGACAAATTAAAAAGGGTAATCGGACAAGCTACCGGCTGGTATCCGGGAGAATACCGCAATTACAAAATCGTGTAAGTCAGAACCTCCAGATATCCGTATGCTCAAGGCTGTGGTGAATATTATCAGCTACCTTCACCAGTGAAAGGTTGGTTCCCACCTCTTTCGCCAATGCCTCAAAGCGCTGCTTGGACTGCGGATAATACAAAAGTGTTTGGAAAAAGCTGAGATGAATGGCGTGCAAAAACATCTTATTACGATAGTAAATGGTCTGCACATTTCTTTTTCTACTCTTTGATTTGATTGAAGAAGAAGTTTTGTGCCTGCATACAGACCGGTGTTCGTAATAACATTTCCAACCTAATCGCCAGGCACGCAAACACATCTCGTAATCCTCAATGTAGTACGGGGCAAAAATTTCATCAAACCCTCCAAGCATTAATATTTTTTCACGACTAACCAATGCTTCTGCGCCTGACAGATACATTGTATTTAATCCTTTTTGTACAGGTGTTTCTCTGGGAAGAAAATTTTTGAATGTCTTGATCTTAGCCCCTTGTAGTGTGGGCAGCTTTGCGCCATCCTGAATCTGATCGTCCTCCCAGTTTATAATACGTCCCATTACTCCAAACGTATCACTCTTCTCGAAATAGGGTATCAGATATTTAAAATAGCTCGGTTCAAGCTTCACATCACTATTCAACAGAAAGACCAGTTCATGTTTACACTGAAAAATTCCTCTGTTGATTGTTGGAGCAAAGCCCTTGTTGATTTCGTTTTCAATTACCCTGATCTGAGGATAAGTGCTTCTCAAGAATGCAACCGAATCATCGGTGGAGCAATCATCTACAATAATGATTTCGTGCTGCAATCCGCTTTGATCAAGTGCAACCAGCAATGGTGGAATTGTCTCGTTGAAAAGCTGACGTCCATTATAATTCGGAATAACCACTGAAAGACCTTTCGCTATTTGATTTACTTGTGGCAAATCTTGCTGAGATATTGAAGAATTGGTTTCGTGATTTTTCAATGCCTGTTTTTGTGTCAGGGTTTCCGCCCAATCTTCTTTCCAAAAAGAAATGGTGTCGCTTCCGATTTTATCAATCAATTCAGCTCTTACAATCGGCTCTATCTTTTCGGCATTTGTTCCCGAAATTACCTTTCCTTTCCAGGCAGTTTTCCTGTGATTTTTAACAAATGAGTTGGATATAATTTCCTGATCATTTAAAACAAGGATATATTCTTCCTTCGCTTGAGCAATGGCTTCGTCAGTGATTGCGCCATTCTTACCCGAAATAAATCTGAATGGAACCGGGAAGTCTTTTAACACTTCTCTTAATTCACCGATATATTGATCCGATTTTCCATTCAAAATCATCTCATTAGGAAGTTCTTTTTGTTCCCGTATCGAAGCTAACGTTTGCTTTAAAGAAGACACGTTACCATTCGACTCAACCACAAGAGAGACTCTGACGCTGATTAAAAAACTTCCAGAAGCTTCGCATATTTAAAAAACACCCAGTGTGCATTGGAAGCAGAATGACTAGTCCGCTGTACCCGTCCAGAATTCCTCCTTTTAAGATATACGCTTTAAAAAAGGCGAAGGAGGTTTTATAAATGATCTTCCAGGTTGAAGAAGTAGTCTTATATCTGTTTACCTGGGCATGAATGGATGAATAGCTTTGATTTTTCTGAAGAAATTGAGAAATGTTATCGTATGCTTTATGAAATAAATCTCCCCTCAGATTTTTTACGGATGCCCCGCCCAAAGTCTCCACTCTTTCATGAACGCCCTCACCTTTCCAGCTTCCCCTTCTCCGATCCCACAATCTTAGTTTCTGATCCGGATACCAGCCGCAGGTTTTAATCCATGTTCCTGCGAAACTCGAAAGACGATTCATCATGTACCCGTCATGTGTCCAATCATTTTTAACTTTTAGAATGGACTGGGTTAGCTCTGATGACAAATATTCATCTGCATCCAGCGAGAGAACATAATCATGAGTAGCCAGCGAAACCGCTCGGTTTTTTTGGTTTGCAAAGCCTAAAAATTCTCCCTGATAAAAATTAACTCCCTTCTCTTCACAAATTTCTTTTGTACGATCAGTGGAGAAACAGTCCAATACCACCACTTCATCAACCACTTCTTTGAGTGAATCAATGCACCTGGAAATATTTTTTTCCTCATTATACGTGATGATGACTCCGCTGATTTTTACCATTTGGGCTATTTGGTACAAAGTTCTGGCTTCAAATCCACAAAACAAAGTCCGGGAATAGCACGACCCCGGACTTTGTTTCATCCATTTCACTATCGACTGGCTGTTAACAATTGTGTCTTCATCATATTAATAAATTCAATCCGATAACCTTCTTTGTCCGTGCCTCTTGCAGTTTGAGCTAAAACAATCACATCGCTCATTGAGAAGTTTTTAACGTATTCGGATTCCCGAAATATCATCCCCGATGCGGCTACCGCAGCTGACCAGCGGAAATTATCTGAGGTTTTGCTTAACGCAACCTGGCTATCTATCAACGAGTGAACAATCAGCTTGCTCACTTCTTCATTCGGCTTTTTGTATCTGAATTTAACAGTCATCAACTCGTTGGATGTCGTAGCTGCAGGATCCTCTTTTACTTTTTGATATTTCAACTCATCGATCTTTGAAAACTCGTTCTCCACACCTACTGGTATAATCTCATACAAAGCAGTAACGGTATGACCAGAGCCCAATTCGCCCGCATCTTTCTTGTCGTTGTTAAAGTCCTCGCTATTCAGCATCCTGTTTTCATATCCAATCAACCGGTAAGCGTTCACTTTTGCGGGGTTAAATTCAATCTGCAGTTTCACATCCTTGGCGATTGTGAATAGCGTTCCTCCGAATTCGTTCACCAATACTTTTTGTGCCTCCAGAATATTATCGATATATGCATAGTTACCATTTCCCTTGTCTGCAAGCGTTTCCATCTTGGAATCTTTATAATTACCCATACCATAACCAAGTACTGTCAAAAAGATACCATCATGTCTTTTTTCTTCGATCAGTCTCTCCATTGATGCATTGCTGGATTCCCCCACGTTGAAGTCTCCGTCTGTAGCAATGATAACGCGATTATTTCCTTTCATTCTGAAATTTTCTTTCGCCACTTCATATGCCAGTTTAATACCGGCACCCCCTGCAGTAGATCCACCCGCATGAAGATTATCCAATGCTTCAATGATCTTTTTCTTTTCTGCTCCGGATGTAGACGGAAGAACCAATCCTGCCGCGCCAGCATATACCACAATAGCCACTCTATCCTGCTCACGCAGTTGTTCAACCAACAATTTAAAAGACGCCTTTAGCAAGGGTAATTTATTTTCATCTTCCATTGATCCTGATACGTCTATTAAGAATACCAGATTAGAGGCAGGTAAATTTTCTGTTGGAATTTTCTTACCCTGCAATCCGATATGAACAAGTTTATGTTTAACATTCCAGGGTGCGTTAGAGATTTCGGTATAGATAGAAAAGGGATCGTCTCCTTCAGGCTGTGCATAATCATAGTCGAAATAATTCACCATTTCCTCAATACGCACCGCATCTTTCGGAGGACGCTGACCATTAGTAATAAATCTGCGAATGTTACTGTATGAGGCCGCATCTACATCGATCGAAAACGTAGACAGAGGATTTCGTTTTGCATCATGAAAAATATTTTCAGTAACCCCATTATATTCTTCTGTGTTGAAGATGAGCTGCTGCTCTTCTGTTTCGTAGGAGTAGGAAGGTGCCATTACTTTTTTATCCCGCTTGGGCCGAATTTTATTAGCCTGAACTCCGGCCACAGAACCCGTAACATCAGCTTTCTTTTGAACACCGTAACCTATTATTACAACCTCATCCAGTTGTCTGATGTCTGTGGATAAACTCACATTAACAATATTAATGACTCCAACAGAAACCTCTTCCGTAACATAACCCACGAAAGAGAAAATCAAGGTGCCCTTACTTTTGACTGGTATACCAATTCTATATTTCCCCTGAGTATCTGTAACAACAGAATTGGTTGTTCCTTTCAGTGTAATATTAACTCCGGGTATAGGGGTTCCGTCCTCTTTGGCAGTCACTATCCCTGTAATTGTCCGGTCTTGTGCAGATATAAATCCTACAGAAGCAACAACCACCAAAACGATGCTGATGAAAATCTTTTTCATAATGGTTTCAATTTTAATTTATTGATGAGATGCAGCTATTATTGAAATTCCATAAACCGCAATAAAAAATTATCTTGACGCGATGTTTATCAACCGGGATCAGTCTTCTTTTGACGATACAGCGCTGCTCAGCCAGTTCAAAGCCAGCGCTGATCTTGGTCCGTTAAGTAGTTTGTTCGTCCGGTACACTTCCATGGTTTATGGTGTCTGTCTGAAGTATCTGAAAGACAGGGACGAAGCCAAAGACATGGTGATGCAAGTGTATGAAAAGCTGCCAGGAAAATTAAAATCGCACGAAGTCACCCATTTCAAAAGCTGGCTTTACATCACTACACGAAATGAATGCCTGATGTACCTGCGCTCGAGAAAAGGGCGCTCTGGCAAAGAAATCGATTCTTCTTTTATGGAAAATGAGCTTGCTCTGCATCTGGAAGAAGAGCCGGAAATGGAGCCAAATCTCACTAAATTGGAAAAATGTATTGAAGAACTGGCTACGGAGCAAAAACAATGTGTGCAACTTTTTTTCA
>JBGATZ010000237.1:0-7728 GCA_044228905.1 Cyclobacteriaceae bacterium
AAAGATATTCAATATGGACATGAGTGCATCCACGGCTTTGGTTAAAGCATTCGAGCATCAAACTCATCACCGTGGACAAACTACAGTTTATCTTCGGTTGAAAGGATTAACTCCGCCACAGGAAAAGCTGTTCTAAGAATTTGAAGGTTGAAACTGCCAGACGGAGCTTGTCGAAGTCGACTTAACAGTCAATTTTTGATAAACTCCGTCTGACAGTTCTACTCACCGGGATGATACGTTTTCTTTGCGTTCTTCAATACATCCTCTTTGTAGAATAGTACATCCTTAAATTCTCCCTTGCAAAACATTTCAGCCTGATCGGTAAAATGTGATGAAGCGGGATCACTGCTATGGCCTCCGGTTACTATTGTTTTTGCTTTTACTTTTTTTCCAAACTCAACTACGGCAATAAAGCTGTTCCCTATATTTCCATAAAACTTTTTAGTATTCGGATAAGGCCTGCTTCCAAAGGCAGCTAATGATCCCCATAAAGAAGCGGTAGAGGCAACAGGAATACTTGACTTCTCATCATCGTATGTTTCCTCAATCTTACCTGTTAGTCGCTGAAAGCGATTAATATCTCCCCATGCAACCTGCCAGCTGCCGAAATCGCGCTTTAATTCAAGGATGACATTATTCAGTAGTTCGATTTGCTCTTTAGCCGGCATCTTGCTCATATAGTCAATGAGAAAAAACTGACTGCGTTGTTCCTGCGGACGATCTTCGGATAATTTGGCTAGTGCAAGTTGTTGTAATTTTCTTCCCCATAGTATGGCCAGTGTTTGTGCAACAGACGAAACGCCATAGTTCATATCCCATGCTTGGAGAACCTTTACGGGCTCATCCAGATTTTCTTTATAAGTGTTGCCTTCTGTGGTATAAGCATTAAGTAATGATGGAATCAGTTTTTCGAATGCCGCAAGTTTTGGATCGTAAGCAGCTTTAATCAGTTTATCGAGGGTAAAAGAAGATTCCCGTTCCAATACTCGCACGGCATTCACGCCACGATAATTTTGCCCGTCTGGCGCCATGTAGGAAGGATAATTTTTCTGAAGAGGGCTTGAGCCGCCCGCTGACGTGAATGGCGTTGAGTTACAATTCTGAATCCAGCCATTGGCAGGATTTAAAAGCTGAACAAGATCTTTTGGATCGTGGAGACCTTTCCATTCAGTTGCAGAAGTGCTTCCATCAACCGGAAAGTCCCAATCAAATTTTGTATCACGCTTTGGCATAAAGTTGCCATGCCAGTAAGCAATGTTTCCTTTGTTGTCGGCAAATACGGTATTGTTGGAGGAATTTGTTTTCAAATCCATCCACTTACCAAAACTCTTGTAGTCTGTTGCTTTGGTGCGCATATAAGATTGTGTAAGCGCATTAAGCGGATCAAACATCATTTTCACAGAAATCCATTTGTCACCTTTGGCTGCCACTACCGGACCATGATGAGTGCGATAAACCGTGAATGTTTTATGCTCAAATCCATTTCCTTTTTTGTATTTGATATCTTGTTTGATCGCAGTAACCGGACGAAGCTTATTGTCATACTTATAAAATAGCGAGTCACCTTTTTTTACAATGGTCTCATTGTATTCGTCCACTACATCAGCTGCCGTAGACGTATGCATCCAGCCACACTGATCATTGAATCCCTGGTAAATGAAAAATTGTCCCCAGGTAACCGCACCATAGGCATTCAACCCTTCTTCACTTACCAGGTGTACTTCCGATCGAAAGTAAAAGGATGTGTGTGGGTTAATGAGCAGCAATGGATTTTTTGAAGCGCTTCGCGAAGGAGCAATGGCAAATCCATTTGATCCTTTTGGTTCAGGAATTTCTTTCACATCACTTTTATCAGGAGTGCCTCCGTATAGTTCACCCAATTTTCCTGTAGAAATACTCGTAATGTCTCCACCAATGCTCCCTTCGCTGAATAATAATGGCAACCAGGGCTGAAAGCGTTTCAGTACTTTGGGTTTTACCTCAGGGTGTTTGTGGAGATAGAAGTTGATTCCATTAGCAAACGCCTGCATCAGCTTTTTCATATCAGCAGGACTGCTTTCAAATTGTTTAATGATTTGTAATGTATCTGCGTAGAAACGTGCACGCAGATCTTCATAGATCGCACCTTCACCATTCGCTTCTGCTACTCTGCCTAATGCACTCAGGTAATTCATCTCTACCCGGTCAAAGTCATCTTCGCATTGCGTGTACAGTAACCCGAATACAACGTCAGCATCCGTCTTTCCATAAATGTGAGGAACGTCCCATTGATCACGAATTATGGTTATACCGTTTGCCTGATTCTGCCATTTTGATATTTCTGAAGAAGAAAACGATTGAGCAAACGCGCCAAAAGGAACAAGAAACAGGACAATGAGTTTTCTCATAAAGTAATGTTAGATGATAGAAAAGTACTTTAGTTTTTGCAAACGACAATGAGAATTGGGATGAAGGGCGATTACAATTGCATAACCTGCTTTCCCCATTGTGCCAGGTCATGTTCGTCATGAGTGATCATCACCAGCGTAGTTGATGCATCGAGATGGGTTTGCAGGTATTCATTCACCCTAAACTTTTGCAAAGAATCAAGAAACCGGAATGGCTCATCAAATAGGAGTAATTCTTTCTGCACAATGAATGCCTGAATAATAAATACAAGCTGAACCTGTCCGGAAGACAACATTCGCAGAGGCTTGTCAATAAAAGCTGCCGACTCAAAATAATCGATGAGTTTTTCAAGCTTTTCTACATTCGGATATTTTGTTTGTCTTAAAATGAACTGGCGTGCTGTAAACAGTTTGTCATTGGGGTCGAGATAACTCATTTGCTCAGGACCCAGGTAGGTGATTCTGTTCTTAATATCCCAGATCGATTCTCCACTGCCTCTGCGTTTGCCAAAGAGAAATACTTCCTGACTGTACGCCAAAGGATGATCCGCAAAAATTAAACTGAATAGGGTTGTTTTTCCTGACCCATTCTTACCCATCAGCGCCCAGCGTTCTCCTTTTTTAATAGACCAATTCAGACCCTTAATGATAACTGTTTTTCCATACTGAATGGTCAGGTCTTTCATTTGCACGATCACTTCATCGGATATGGGTTCATCAACAGTTTTTTCTTTAGTGACCTCCGGAAGTTTATCAGCAAACAACCCTTTGCGAAGTACTTTTGAATCATGAATAAGCAACGAATGGGTAATGCTTTCAGGAAACTGATCATCATGATCGGTAAGAATTAATTGCACTCCATAGTGCCGGACCAGCACATCCAGAAAAGCAGCGAAATCTCTTCTGCTCTGCCGGTCAAGTGCTTCGAAAGGGTAATCAAGTAAAAGCAAACGCGGCATTTGCAAAGCAAGTGTTTTCAGAATCACCACTCGTTTTTGCTGGCCATTAGAAAGTCGCGTGAGCTTCAGAGATAAGAGATGATCGATAGACAGCGAAGCGGGAAAATCGAAACGATGCAATTGTGCTACGAGGTCATCTCCAAGGAAATCATGAACGGTAGGAACAAATTCATCACCCAAAGAGTAATAACGCTGCTGGTAGAAAAGATCATGCTGGTGAATATGTGTGAGAGCAGCATCACATGCAATGTAGTGAATCAGTTTTTTGCGTTGCTGAAACCGGTCTTCCCATGTTTCACCATTAATAAAATCGTAATGAATTTCTCCATCTGTAGGAGTAATTACGCCTGCAATCAATTCCAGTAAAGCTGTTTTTCCCGATCCGTTCTTACCGCGGATAACCAGGTGTTCTTTGTCTTGAATCGTCAGGTTAAGGTTTTTAAAAAGCGATTTACCTGATTTTGCAATGGTGACGTTCTTTAGTTCAATCATAAAGTGATCAAACTATTCATAAACGAAAGTGCCTGTATTACTTTTTACGGTCACTTGTTTTTTCGGAGCAGCTTCAACTCTTCCTATTACTTTAGCTTCAACGCCAAAGCTTTTCGAAATAGAGATAATCTGGTCAGCAATTTCTTTTGGAACATACGCTTCCATTCGGTGACCCATATTGAATACTTTATACATCTCTTTCCAGTCGGTACCGCTACATTCGTGAATTACGTTGAAGAGCGGAGGGATGTCGAACAGATTGTCTTTGATGACATGCACGTTGTCTACGAAGTGCAATACTTTCGTTTGCGCTCCGCCACTGCAATGGACTAATCCGTGAATCTGATTTCTGAATTGATTCAAAATCTCAATGATGATGGGAGCATACGTTCTGGTTGGAGAAAGAACAAGCTTACCAACATTGACTGGCGCACTGGCAACTTCATCTGTCAGTTTATATTTTCCGGAGTAAACCAGATCAATAGGAACGCCCTTGTCAAACGACTCCGGATATTTTGAAGCGTATTCTTTTGCAAACACATCATGACGGGCTGAAGTCAAACCATTGCTTCCCATTCCGCCATTGTACTCGCTTTCGTAATTGGCCTTGCCGTAAGAAGCAAAACCAACAATTACATTTCCTGCTTTTATTTTGCTGTTGTCAATTACTTCGCTGCGCTTCATGCGTGCAGTAACTGTGCTGTCAACAATAATAGTTCTCACCAAATCTCCTACATCAGCGGTTTCTCCACCTGTGCTGTAGATTTCCATTCCATGTTGGCGTAACATGGCAAGTACTTCTTCTGTTCCGTTGATGATGGCCGAGATGACTTCACCCGGAATCAGGTTTTTATTTCTGCCTATGGTAGATGAAAGAAGAATAGGTCCCGTGGCGCCAACACAAAGAAGATCATCTACATTCATGATGATGGCATCTTGCGCGATACCTTTCCATACGGAAAGATCTCCTGTTTCTTTCCAGTACAGATAAGCAAGGGAAGATTTTGTGCCCGCTCCGTCCGCATGCATCACCGTGCAATAATCGGTGTCACCTGTCAGGAGATCAGGAACAATTTTGCAGAATGCTTTGGGGAACAAACCTTTGTCCAGGTTTTGAATAGCCTGGTGTACATCTTCTTTGGAGGCGGAAACTCCGCGCTGATTATATCTGTCGGACACGTTGCTTGAATTCTAAAGTGCGAATGTCCGAATTTTATTTCAAGTTACCGACTCACTGTAGTTTTACAGTAGTCCACATTTTGGCAGGCATCGTCACCACCGAACTGCGTCCGCCATACTGGCCGGCACCGCCATTCCCGTAGCCACCATAGCCTATCCCTGAAGGGCCATACCCATATCTATTGTATGCACCGCCACCATACGCTCCGGGCTGTTGCATTCCACCACCCGCATCATCGCCTTTGCCTTTAGTTTGCTTCACCACAATTTTTCCCGTTTCCAATCCAACACCCAGTACTTTAATGTCCGCTTTGGATAAGCGGAATGACTTGAAAGGAAGCGCTACTTCATAAATGAATGCGTCTTTTTCATCCATGTCCAATGCAACTTGAATTCCATTGGTTATACCTGATTTTGAACTTGAAATTGGTTCATCGGCAAAGCCAAGCAATTCCAGCATCTCAATATTTGTAATCATATCTCTTTTGAATGCCTTTAGTCTTTCTTCCCGCTTATCCAGGTTGCTTTCTTTAGCCAGGCTCTCACTTTGCTTGGTATATTCTTCCATTCGTTCCTGCGCTTCTATTCCGGTAGGATATCTCAGGCCTACCTTTTCTTTTTTCTTTCCGCTCGGATCAAGCCAGATGGTGAACCCATAGAATGCAAATTTTTGTTGTGTTGGCCCGTCACTGATTTTTATACGCAGGTATAATTTAGTATCGTCAAAACAAATATTGTAGTTGAATTTATCTTTTCCGTCATTCAGCCAGTCCTGAGTCCAGTCATCCATTTTGCCATCAATAGTTGGCGGAGTGGTGACCTTACAGCTTTCCTCCTGTGCAGTGGCGGAGAGCGTAACAAAAAACAAACAGCTTAAAACAAACAGTCTCATAATGGATTGATAAAATGTTGGGCGGGGTGATTCAAAAATACTAAGAATCAGATTGAGAAAAAATGAATATTAAAGTGATTACAGATTTTCACGATAAGCTCTCACCAAATACGGCAAGGCAGTTTGGCATCAGTGTAATCATATAAATCAGGAACTGAATTAATTGGCATAAACTCTTTAAATACAGATAAAAATTTTAGATACGTCATCATGGTCAAAGCTTGATTTTCTTGAAAAATTCCCAGGCCACGATACCTAAACACACGGAAATATTCAATGAGTGCTTGGTTCCTGTTTGCGGAATTTCTACAGCAATATCTCCCAGTGAGAGGACCTCATCGCTCACACCATTTACTTCATTGCCGAAAACAAGACAATACTTTTCATCAGGTGAGGCATTCATTTTTTGCAAGGCAACACTTTCTGAAGTTTGTTCGATGATGACAATTTTATAGCCCTTGCTTTTCAGGTCTTCCGTTGCTTTCGCTGCACTTTCAATATGTTCCCATTCCACAGATGAAGTGGCGCCCAGTGCAGTCTTTTCAATTTCACGATGGGGCGGAGTTCCCGTTATTCCGGTGAGATAGATCTTTTCAATGCGAAAAGCATCTGCTGTGCGAAAGGCTGAGCCTACATTGTGCAAGCTGCGCACGTTATCCAGTAAAATACAAACCGGAATTTTTTCAGCATCTTTAAATTCATCTACGGAAATTCGCCCCAGTTCGTCAAGTTTCAACTTCTTCATGAGTGCGAAGTTACGCTTAACTGGATTTTAACAAACTTTGAATAACCCGATACGTTTTTGAAGTATGAAAAAACTTCTACTGTCAATTTTTATAGCTGGTAGCTTCAGTCTTTCTGCTCAGGATCAATGGAAGGATGTATACAAGGAAGCGGCCTGGGTGGAAAGAGATGTATGGCAAAAGCCACAGGAACTGATCAAACAACTCAATATCAAGAAAGGAAGTCAGGTAGCGGATATTGGCTGTCATGAAGGATACATGACATTCAAACTAGCTAAAGAAGTGGGTGAGCATGGAAAGGTTTTGGCCGTGGATGTAAGCCAGGGTAAACTGGATAAACTAAAAGAACACATTGAACAGCGAAAAACAAACAACATCACGCTGATCAAAGGAGATTACGATGACCCAAATCTACCCATTGCTTTATTGGATGCCGTAATCATTTTGGATACGTACCATGAAATGGATGATCACGACAAAATTTTGCAACACATCAAGGCGGCATTAAAGCCGGGAGGTCGTCTCGTGCTCTGTGAACCGATAGCGGAAGAAAGAAAAAAGCTTGCCCGCTCCGAACAGGAAAAGAAGCATGAACTGGCAATTGGGTTTGCGCTGGAAGACCTGGAGAAAGCGGGTTTTAAAATAATAACCAGGCAAGAACCCTTTGCTGATCGTGAAAAGATCAAAGGGGATAAGATGTGGATGATTGTAGCAGTGAAGTAGGTTGCTGCATAACACAACAACCTACCGGGCTTTAACTACTCACTCTTCAACTTACTCAGTTGGTTCTTTACATTTTCATTGGAAGGATCAAGATGCTGCGCAGCTTCATAGGCCTGAATCGCCTTGTCTTTCTGGCCGGCAATCGTGTAGGCTTCTCCCAAACTATCTAAACAATTCACCGATTGCGGAAACAGACTTACGTTAATCCGGAATACGGTGATTGATTCTTTCACGCGGCCACTCATTAATAATACATAGCCACAGGAATTTAATTCCGATTCATTACCTACAAGCTTTCGTAATTGATTGGCCAGCCCGCGTGGGCTGATGTTCGGATCCAAAAGTATCCCTTG
>JBGATZ010000238.1:0-8166 GCA_044228905.1 Cyclobacteriaceae bacterium
TTACTTTCGGAGGATACAGTAGCAAAGAATCGAAGGACTTGACAAAAGTAAACCTCAAGGTGAATAATCCCGAGTGAGTATTAACGTTTGCCAACACAAGCCATAAGTCATGGCGGCACCAGGACTATTATTTTTTTATCTTAGAGGTGTGCCGCCACAACTTATAGCAAAACGTTGGCGGCAAGCTCACAAATTAATTTGACACTATGGACAAACTGACAAAAAAGAAACTGTTGATTATCTCTCTTGGACTACTTGCAGTTAACTTACTCTTGACATTTATTTTATTCAACTTGGACAATTCGACCTATGAACATCTAGACGGACAAGAAATTGAACCACACAATTCAGAATTGATTCGGACAGTAATCTTTGGACAAATTATTTCAGTTCCAATTTTTAGTTTTTTAATCGGACTTATCGTAGCAATTTTCATCGACAAAAACATTTCATACTCGCAGAGAATTGTGAGAAGTTTTCTTCTTACACTTATGATCATTTACGGACTCTACGCAGTTATGGGACTATTTAAAGTGGTAACATTTTTCTTATAAAGTTTTGTGTAGTGGGCCAGCCGCCAACAAAATGTTTATGCAATGTGGGGGTGCAGTGTAGGTATTAAAAGTAATTTCTTAATTTAGTTCGGCAACGTGGGACAGTTTCGGAGATGGTCGGGCTTAACATTTCGCTGCGCTACATTTTTAAGCCCTCCTATTCCCCGCACTGCATAAACATAGACGTTGTGCGTAATTGCCTCAGGACAGATTAGCCTATGACAACACGAGAAAAATTATTTTACACAGTTTGTGTTTTACTGGTTGGCCTGACAACCGCGTTCTTCCTGAATCTCTGGTATAAGTTCATTCCTTTCAGTTATGTTGACAAATATGTAATTCTTTTATTCTTTACTGTCATTGGACTGTCTCTCCTTCCATTCGCGGACAAATTAAAAATCGGAAACCTGTTTGAAATCGAAAGACTAAAAGAGAAAATTGAAGAAGTTCAGTTGCATCAGTATTTGGGAGAAATTATTAAAACACCAAATGGAGACATTCTTTATTACGACAGTGACGGGACACATAAATTACCCGACAATGCGACTGCTAATTTTCTCAGGACTAAAAAGGGTGAAGTGTTAGTGACCAAAAGTATTCTAAATCAGATGAAGTCATCTTACGTAATGGACAGCGTTACGACTTCTGAAAAGATTAGATGGGGCGGTCGACACATATTCGTTCTTTTGAATCAAAAAACGTACTGGGTTTCTCCAACTGACATAGCTGACTTAGGAATTCCCAACGGGGACACTGACAATCTTAGACAAATCACTGACGAAGAAATAAGACTAATTCCGACAGGTAAGTGATTCGGCAACTACGCACAACAAAATGTATAATCCATGGCGCTGATAAGGAGGACATTTTTTTGTTTTTGCTCAGCGCCACGGCTTATACAAAAAAGCTAAAGCACTAAACTTCCATGATCCAACTCCGCCCTGCTCAATTCTCCGATCATATTACTATCGCCAAACTTCATGCGGCCAGCTGGCAACGCACCTATCGCGGAATTTTCAGTGATCACTTTTTGGATCATGAAGTAGAGCAAAACCGTACGAAGGTCTGGCATGACCGTCTTCAGTCGCCTGCACCAAATCAACGGGTAACGGTGGCGATTCAGAACGATACAATTGTAGGCTTTGCCTGTCTTTTCCTGGATGATGATCCTGTTCATGGTTCATTGCTGGATAATCTTCATGTGTCGTTCACGCTTCAGAAGTCGGGCATTGGTAAATTGTTAATGAAGAATTGCGCGCGGATTATTCAGGAAGAAAGCAACAGCAGTAAAATGTATCTGTGGGTCTATGAACAAAACGTGAATGCCATAGCTGCTTACGAGCGATTGAATGGAAAGCGTTTTGAGGTGATTGAGAAAGAAAATGCGGAAGATGGTTCTAAGGCACGAATCTGCCGGTATGTCTGGGAGGATGCAGCAACAATCGGTTAACTACAACTGATCAGAATTATCATTTAGCTCATTCAGGTTATGCAATGCTATTCGCAGCTTTGACTGATCGATTGGTTTTACAATGTAGCTGGTAGCGCCAATCTCATACGCATCGAGGATATCACGTTCAAACCGTGAGGAAGTCAGCATGATGACGGGTATGTGACGGTGGTTAATATCTCTTTTCAGTTTTCTTAAAATATCCAGACCACTCATGATGGGAAGATGCATGTCTAATAAAATGAGATTAAAAAATTCGTGATAGCTGGCGGTATTCAGAAATTCAAAAGCGTTTTTCCTTCATCAAAGTAGGTGATTCTGCGGAGCAGGATCATTGCGTTTCAGCAATTGCATCACCAGCAATGCATCCGTTGCACTATCCTCAACTACGGTTATTCGGCTCATGTATAGTAATCTACCATAATTTCTGCATAGTATTTCTATCAGTTGAGTAAAGAAAAAAGAGGCCTGCCCGCCTGGCAAGCCTCTTTGTGTCGATCTAATCAGTTTGACGCAGCCCTCAGAACTGCTTTACTGAATTGGCTTGCTGTGAAATAAGGGAGCGTTGCCTATTATGCGCTACGTAATTTTTACCCTTTATAGGGACAGGAATTTTAAGTTCGAACGCAGGCTGCAATAGTGGTTGAGCCGCCAATGGGATACGGCTAAGTAAAATATCAGGACCCAGGAACGATATAAATCACGTAAACTCCGGTACTGATTCAGTGCGCGGTAGTGAGGGCAGTTAAAACAAACGGGATCACTATTCAGCGATCCCGTTTTGAATCAATGGAAATTTTAAATCAGAGCTTTTCAATTTCCTTGCGGAGCTCTTCTTTAGTTCTGCCTAATTTTTTCTGAAGGCGTCCCAGCATTTCGTCATCTTTACCTTCCGAGAAAGTAAGATCATCATCCGTCAGCTGCCCGTATTTCTGTTTGAGTTTTCCCTTCAGCTCATTCCAGTTTCCTTTTATGTTTAGCGTAGTCATCACAATTTTGTTTTAGTTAAACATCCATTATACCGTAAGTAGTTAAATTGCAATGCCTGTTCATTCCATTTCAGCAACGGAATATTTGAGTAGTTTACTACTCAACGGGTATAAAAGAATTAAAAACCTTAAACCAGGTTGATGGATATTGCTCACATTTTACAGCCAATAGCGGGGATCATTGGAATTATTGCTTATGTGGTGCTGATCATCGCATTGATTAAAAGTAATGTAGAGCAAAGCTTTGCTGCCTTCCTGCTATGGGCTATGCTTGATTTGATCGCGACCATCACTTCGGTACTGTCGCACGGTAACTATTGGTTGCCGTTATCCAACGTGATCGGTGCATTGACCATTACCATTCTACTGGCCGTGAAGAGACAGGTATCATGGTCGCGTATTGAAACACTCACTGCGTTGCTGGTGGTGGTATGCCTGGTGATCTGGTACAACGCAGGTGAACAGGCGGGCATTGTGGCCAGCAGCCTGGCTGTGGTCATTGCCAGTATTCCTCAGATGGTGGAGACGTATGTCAAACCGGAGGCAACACCCGCCCGGGTTTATTTTATTTTCCTGTTCGCAAATGGTGTTTCCGTTTTTGCCGGTCGCTCGTGGACAATCGAAGAACGGTTTTATGCGTTGTGTTCCGTGTTTCTTTGCTTCGTGATTATTCTGTTTGCACTAAGAAAGAAAATATCGTCCGCTGTTTAATGCGCAGGTTGTGGCACACCGAAGCTGCTGTACACTTTTTCTAACGTGGATTTATTATCGGCCATCACCAGCAGGTGATCTCCTTCTTCGATAATGGTATCTCCGGAAGCGTTGAGGTATTTACCATGACGGTGAATCATCACAATGAAGGCATCCGATGGCAGCTTGAGCTGTACTACTGCTTTCCCTACGGAAGGAGAAGAGGCGGTAATGTCGAACTCCGCGAGTTCTGATTTTTGTCCGTCTTTCAATTCGATATCCAGCGGGAATTTTCTTTTCAGTTTTTCCGGCACACTCACATGAAGCCACTTCGCTACGATGGGAAGTGTTGTTCCCTGAACCAATACCGAGGATACTGAAATGAAAAACACCAGGTTGAAAATCATATCGGAGTAGGGCACTCCCTGAATCAACGGATACGTGGCAAAGATGATGGGAACGGCTCCGCGCAATCCTACCCAGGAGACAAACAATTTTTTTCGCACGTTCATGTCTTTGGCGAAAATCAATGAAACAAATACAGATGCCGGCCGGGCTACCAGGATGAGGAATAATGAAATCAATACTCCTTCCCCGATCACGGGAACAATCTTGGTGGGATAAACCAATAACCCCAGGGCAAGGAACATGATGATCTGTACCAGCCAGGCCTGGCCGTCATAAAATTTGATGAGGCTTTTCTTATGAATGAATGTGCTGTTGCCCAATAATATGGCCGAGATGTAGATGGCCAGGAATCCGTTTCCTCCAATGGTGTCGGTAAAGGAATAGGTAAAGAAAACCATCGACAGAATCAATACGGGATATAACCCTTCGGCATCGAGTTTGATTTTATTGACGATCCAGATCATTCCTTTGCCGAATCCATATCCGGCTGCTGCACCGAGCATCATGCTCTTTAAAAATTTCGGAAGCATGGAAAGGAGTGTGGCATCGGGATGCATGACCAGGTACGTGAAGCTAATGGTGAGGAAGTAAGCCATGGGATCATTGCTCCCGCTTTCAAACTCAAGCAAGGGGCGCACGTTTCCTTTTAGTCCCACGCTGCGTGAACGAAGAATGGAGAATACGGCTGCCGCATCGGTAGAAGACACGATGGCACCCAGCAACATTCCTTCAATGACCGGAAGTCCAAGCAGGTAAGAAGAAAACAGGCCGACACTTGTGGCGGTAATCAATACACCAATCGTAGAGAGTGAAAGGCCGTCTTTCAAAATCGGCCTTACACTTTCCCACTTGGTTTCCAATCCACCGGAAAATAAGATGAACGTTAATGCCACTACACCGAGAAACTGAGCTGTTTTCGGATCATTGAAGTAAATACCTCCGGGCCCATCCGAGCCGGCCAGCATTCCTACAATGAGAAAGAGAATCAGCGCGGGTATGCCAAACTTAAATGAAGTTTTACTGGCCACGATACTGATGAACAAAAGTATCGAACCCAGCAACAATACATTTTCAATGGATAACGTCATCGGTTTATTTCGTTCAGGTAGTTAAGATAAGTTCATTATAATCACCAGCGCGATAATCGCTAAGAGCATAAATGATACGTACCAAAGTCGTTTTACAAGATCTATAATATTCTTCATCAGGGAGTAATTAAAATTTGATTAAAAAAATGTAATGCGCCCACAAAGCAATTGCAGGCAGTACGTCACTCAGTAAAAAGCGATGAAGATCAGGGAGCGTTGATGGTGGTGAAGACGTAAAATACGTTTCGCTCGGACTGACTGATAAAAAAAACTTTTGCCGCAGCAGCTTCAACGGCAGACGTGACCGGGGTCAGATCAAAAATGAAATAATCGAAGCCGGTGATTTTGCAGAACTGCTGGTGGGCGGATACGAGAGCCGCACCCGATTGAATCACGAAGGCATCGATGGAAACGGCATGCGCCATCTCCGGCCGTGGCGTGACATAGCTGAAGGCAGGAGAAAAGTAAGCAACAGCAAACAGCAGTGCGAAGACACGAAAGAAGAGTTTCGACTTTTTTCTGATTTGCGGGATGCTCATTGCTAACAAAGATAGTCAATAAAGCGGGGAGAAGAAAGTAAGCGGTGAGTGGAAGTGGTACTCCGGCTTAACACACGGAGCACCACTGACCAGCTTATGAAATCAGTTTGGCTGCCTCCGGGTCCCAGTTGATGATTTTTTTCTCGAAGTAACTTTTGTTGCTGGCCAGTGCTGGTCCGGCAGCACGCATTCCAAATAATGCATCTTCCAGGATCGGAGCTTTCTCTCTGATTCCTTTATAGAAGCTGGCATGATGATCAAAGTTTGCATCATACGTTTCAGGGGCATGATACTCGAGATCGGAATCAATCATGGCAGGCTTTGCATCGGGGTAATGCGATTTATACCACTGCTCGTATTCTTTTTGTTGTGCAAGTGTAAACGTTCCGAATGAATCCCATCCGCCATAGCCCGGATCTTTGCTAAGCTTATGTCGTGTTACTTTCACGCCACTCCAGCTCATCTCAATCATTCCATCTGTACCAATCAAACGAAGGCGTTCACCCACTTCACTTCCATCTACAAAATTGACGCGCGTCTGCACCGTGAAGGCAGGATGTTTTGCCGACTCGGGATAATCATACAACCCGGAAATGATATCGGGTACATCACGACCATCTTTCCAGAAACGCAATCCGCCCGTTGCATACACGCGGCTTGGTCCGGCTGAACTGGTTACTGTGTGTAGACCAGTGAAGAGATGAACAAATAAATCACCGGCAATGCCTGTTCCATAATCCTGGTAATTTCTCCAGCGGAAAAAGCGAACAGGATCATAAGCCACTTTAGGTGCATCACCAATGAATTTATCCCAGTCTACTGTTCCTGCATTGGCATCAGTAGGAATGGAATATTGCCATGCGCCATTTGCACTGTGACGGTCCATGTACGTTTCCACGAACACTAACTGGCCAATCACTCCCGATTCAAAAAGTTCACGTGTTTTATGTGTGACAATCGAACTTGCACGCTGACTTCCCACCTGCATCACTTTGCCTGTCTTCTTTTGAGTGGCAATCACTTCTGCACCTTCTTCGAGTTTATGTACCATTGGCTTTTCACAATACACGTGCTTGCCTTTGTTCATCGCTTCGATGGAAATGCGATCATGCCAGTGATCGGAAGTAGCAACAATGACGGCATCAATGTCTTTACGCTCTAAAATCTCCTGGTAACTTTTTGTGGTGAACAGCTCTTTGCCATATACTTCTTTGGCGCGATCGAGCCGGCCGGTATACAGGTCGCAGGCTGCAACGAGTTTTACGCCAGGTATGCGCACTGTAGTTTCTGCATTATTGAATCCCATGATACCCATACCAATGACGGCTACATTGATTTTGTCGTTGGGACCCCGTTTTTTAAAATCATGAGAGGGGAGAGTAAGTTCATGCTTTGTTGTTCCTGCCAGAACAGAAGCGGAAGTACCTGTAATGATTGCTGTTCCCAGTGCTTTTTTGATGAAGCTCCTGCGCGAAGATGTTTTACCTGACATGGTGGATGAGTTAGATGAGTGTTAAAAAATTTATAAATCGGGGTGTGATAAGAACGCTTTTTTACTTGGTCAAAATAAGTAATTTCGAGGTCATTAAATAGCGTAAATGATATGAGTGAAGTGTTGGAGATACCTAAGCGTCCTGTGAGACAATTTCTACCTGAAGACTTTAAAGTGACGAACTGGGAGTCATTAAAACCTTATTTTGATGACCTGGTGAGCCGGTCGATATCATCATTGAAAGACCTGAAGAAATGGCTGCACGATCGCAGCGAACTGGAGTCCGTGATCTCCGAAGACAGCGGATGGCGATATATTCGTATGACTTGCTTTACGGATAATAAAGAATACAGCGAAGCCTACCAGGATTTTATTCAGAACATTCAGCCCAATATTGCGCCTGTCTCCGATGAATTAAACAAGAAGGCCCTGAGTACTCCTTACCTGAAAGAGATTGAAGGGATTGAAGGATATGACATGATGATCCGTAATCTGAAAAAGGAAACGGAAATTTTCAGAGACGAAAATGTTCCGTTGTTTACCGAGATCAGCACAGAGACACAGAAGTACGCCACGCTATCCGGAGCGATGACCGTGGAGATGGAAGGCAAGGAGTTAACACTGCAGCAGGCGAGCGTGATCTTAATGTCAACGGATCGTGCGAAGAGAGAAGATGTATATCGGAAAATATCAGCCCGCAGACTGAAGGACAAAGAAGAACTGGATGCGTTATTCTCGAAGCTGATTTCACTTCGTCATTCTGTTTCGCTCAATGCGGATTTCAAAAACTTCCGCGACTATATGTTCAAAGCATACGGACGTTTTGACTATACCCCTAAAGATTGTTTTGATTTTCATGATGCGATTGAATCGGAAGTAGTGCCCATTCTTAATGAACTGGCCAGGGAGCGAAAGACACAATTGAAAGTGAAAGAACTTCGTCCGTGGGATAAGGC
>JBGATZ010000239.1:0-5835 GCA_044228905.1 Cyclobacteriaceae bacterium
CCACTACAATCAACGCTTTCGGATATTTCTCTCTGAATGAATTAATGAATTTCATTGGCAAAGAAACACCAGTACTTGTTTCATTATGTGTTAATGCAATCAGTTCAGTATCTCCTGGAATCGGAGAATCATCAAATGCTTTACCTGGTGGAGCTTCTGTCTTACCCGGAGTCTTCCCTAATTGCTGTGCGATCTCAAAGTATCTTTTTGAGAAGGCACCATTTATAAAGTGGTAAGAATTTTTTGCTACTAAATTTTGTATTGACCGTTCCCAGATCTCAGTGGCTGATCCGGTAAAGAAAACATGAAAGCCATCGGGTATAGAAAGCAATTGCTTGATTCCATTCGTTGCCGAAGCAAAGATGGTTTCAAATTGTTTGCTTCGATGCGACATCGATGGAATGCCCTCTTTGAAAGCTTGTTTAAGATGGCCTTCTACAGTAAAGTAGAGTTGTGATGGTCCGGGGGAAAAATTTGTTTTCACTAACGCAAGTTAATACTAAGCGCGTGAAGTAATAAAAAAACAAGTGGAAGTCAATAGTTGACAATACTGAAGATTTCTCTACGTTTGAAACATAAATTCCCACTCGGACTTGGGACACGTTTGCTGAACCTAACAATTAATACAACACCGAGTTAAGCTTTCAGCCAAAATCAGGCCTCATGCAGATGGCAACATCAGTACCTCGCCCAAAAAGCAGGATAACAGAGGAAGATTGCGGAGGACGGCAGCTCAAAACTTGTCGTAAAATGGGGTTCAGAAACACCTCTCCAGGTCTGGTGGGTTTTTTATTTCTTAAACGTAGGAGGACGCAGGTAGAACTCCAGCGAGAACGCCATTCCTGATCGCTTTACCACCTCAACATCAGTCGGCAACCGGTTGCTGATGTTTTTACGATATCCCGCGAATAGTTCTACACCAATCATTTTAGTGAACTGCCTGTTATAAGCCACACCGAGATCCACATCTGTTCTTCTGAATGAACATTCTGAATCGTTTAATCGAATCAGGTAGTTTCTATTCTGTGCTTCTGCTTTCAGATAGATCACATCCTTTGCAGTAGCATTGTATCTCCAGGAAGCGCGATAAGGTAAGTTGATTTCTACTCCGGTCTTATTTGAAAAATTGTAGTGATACATAAAGATTGGAAGTGGAACGAAGCCAGTGTAATTTTTGCTAGCCAATACTCCAAAGCCATATTCTTTATTGTTGGATTTCTTGATGAGGTATACAGCCGAAAAACTATAATTCAGTGGAAAGTTCCCGAATCCGTGATCATTAAAATTTCCGCTTTTATTTACATTACCTCCAAAGATCAACCAGGAACTGGTATCTACTTTCAACATAGATCTCATCTCTGCACCAGCGTATCGAAGATTCCAGTTAGACATGCCTTTAAGTGCATTCTCGCCTTCATCTTCAAATTCCAATTGCTCCGTTCGGTATTGCGGCCCAATAACCATTGAAAATTTCGACTTGTGAACCACCGGAATCCATGCCTTGAAAAGCAGGTCCTCGTGCGTGTATACCTTTTCCTGTGTATTTACAGTTTTGTAACTTCTTCCCGGAGCTTGTGTATTGCGGATGGTAATCCAGCGGGAAGGCGCCATTCCATCTATTCCAGGCTTTGATTCCTGGCAGAGGGCGAATTGACAAGAAAATAAAAGAAGGCCTGAAATCAGCTTTAAGCCTTGAAATTTTCCCATTAGCGGTTTAATTAAAGCAACTGCAATTTAACGCCCCTCGGTCAGATTTATGGTTCTAATTGTTTCAAAACCTTACTTTGGTTGAATTAGTTCAATATAAAACGCGGAATTTGATTGTATTTTCAATGGCACGCAGTTCCTGAATTACCTCTTTTTCATAGCCCTTGTTGATATCCGTGATCACGTAACCGATCTGCTCGTTGGTAATCAGGTATTGGCCTACGATGTTGATTCCATGATCGGCCAATGCTTTGTTGATTTTGGCCAGAATTCCTGGAACGTTATTGTGAATGTGAATCAGGCGGTGCGCATTTTCCAATGTTGGTAAAGTCAGGTTAGGGAAATTGACGCTATTGCTGGTGCTACCCGTGTTGATGTAATCCATCATTTTGCTGGGAACGAAGTTACCGATGTTCTCCTGTGCCTCGCTGGTGCTTCCCCCAATGTGAGGAGTCAGAATAGTATTTGGCAATCCTCGTAATTCAGACTGAAACTCTTCATCGTTGCTCACCGGTTCGTAAGGGAATACATCAATCGAGCAGCCTGCAATTTTTCCGCTGAGGATATTTTCTTTCAAAGCAGTAATGTCAACGATATGACCACGGCTCAGGTTGATGAAGATGACTCCTTTCTTCATCATGTCAAATTCATTTCTGCCAATGATGTTGGTATTGGACTCCCGGCCATCTACGTGAAGAGAAATGACATCGGCTTGCTCTAAAACTTCTTTCATTGTTTTGCAGCGAACCGCATTACCTAATGACAGGCGTTCTTCTCTGTCGTAGTAGAGCACTTTCATCCCCAGTGCCTCAGCAATCACTGAGAGTTGAGTGCCGATATTTCCATAACCAATCAAGCCCAGTTTTTTGCCACGTACTTCAAAACTTCCCTTAGCAGATTTGTCCCAAATGCCTTTATGCATCTTCGCAGACTTATCAGCAATGTTCCGGATGAGGATAATCATCTCGGCAATAGCCAGCTCAACAACTGAGCGAGTGTTACTGAATGGCGCATTGAACTTGGTCAAACTCGCCCGGGCCAATCACGTTGGTGTTGCTTTCACGCCCGTCGATATGAATCGTGACTACGTTAGAGTAATTCTTTCAGGCTTTTACACTTAATCGCATTGCCTAATGGCGAGGCGTTCCTCGCGGTCATAGTAGTACACCCGCATCCCAGGTCAGCAATCACGGACAACTGCGCGCCAATATTTCCATATCCTACGATACCCAACTTTCTTGCCACGTACTTCAAAACTTCCTTTGGCAGATTTATCCCATTTGCCTTCGTGCATTTTGCAGATTTCCCAACGATGCCGCGCATGAGGATAATCATTTCCGCGATCATGAGTTCAACCACCGAACGCGTATTTGAATGGAGCATTGAATACCGCGATTCCTCGCCTGGTGGCTTCCTTCAAATCGATTTGATTGGTTCCTATGCAAAATGCCCCAATGGCCATCAGGCGGCTCCAGTACTTTGGCAGTAACCTGAGTTTTAGAGCGGATCCCCAGAACGGAAACATTTTTGATTTTCTCCAGAAGTTCCTCTTCCGTCATGGCAGCAGTATGAATCTCAACGTTGAAACCCTCTGATCTCATCAACTCCACAGCAACCGGGTGAACGTTTTCGAGTAATAAAACATTGAGCCTGTTCTTGGGATATGATACTACGGTATTCATTTTATTCAGATATAGAAACTCATCCAGACTTGGCGTGATGTGGTCCGCTTTGCTTAATACACTTTCTCGTTCTACATTTTCAGTGAAGGCATAAAATTTATTCGCTAAACCTGAGTGTTTGATTTCGTAATCAGTATAACCATCACCAATGACATAAACATCTCCATCTAAGTTGAGACGTTTTAATTGTTCTACTTTGCCGTTATTGGCAGAAAGTGGATTTTCTGTATCGAAGCCAATTACCTTTCCCTTATCATCAAACCGAAATTCATTGGCCAGAATATTTTCAGACTTGATTCCGAACTCGGTAACCACAGGCTCAATAAATTCCCGAAAGCCATTGGATACGATGTAAATATTGTCTGCATAGGTAGAGAAGAAGTCCTTGTTACGTTTAAATGACTCGGAAACCTTTGACTTAAGCAAAGTGACTAAAGCGGGGAGATGTTTCTTCTCCGGAGCCAATAAGGCCAGACGTTGCTCTAATGATTCACGGAAGGACAGACTTCCATCCATTCCCTTGTTGGTGATCTCAACAATCTTGTTTTTGTTTTTTTCCTTATCGGGGTGACCATCCAGAGATATATCAGCCAGTACATCAAAAGCTTCAACCTTGGTAAAAGTGCTATCGAAATCGATTACGAAATACTTATTTGGTTTCATAGTGGTTTAAACGGACTGCTAATTTATATAGAAGTCCACAGCCTACAGTCGTTAGGAGATACTTTCGTTTCGAATAAACTCTTCGCAAAAAGCGTTGATCTGGTTCCTGACTTTTCTGAATTCTGATGCGATCTCTTTCTGTCTGTTCCTTTTGCCTTGGCCGGATCAGGAAAATTATGATGCACCAGTTTTATTCTAGCCGGAAAATAAGGACAACGTTCTTTCGCATTATCGCATACGGTAATCACGTAGTCAAAATCGATGTCCTTGTATTCGTCTACATGATTGGAAGTATGATGAGAGATATCGATGCCCTCTTCTCTCATCGTAGCGATGGCGTTTGGGTTTACCCCATGTGTTTCAACGCCCGCACTGAAAACTTCTACTTTATCTTTTCCAAAGAAGTTGAGATAACCATGTGCAATCTGACTGCGACAGGAATTGCCAGTGCAGAGTACTAATATTTTTGTTTTCATTTCTTTAAAGTATAGACCATACAAGCGGCAGAGACCGGACAAACCGAAGAAAATTCAGAAGAAGCTTTCACTTGTGGAGGAACAAGATCTCTGCTGATATCTTTAAAGCCTCTGGATAGAAAGAAATCATGAGCTGTTTCTGTGAGAAGGTAAACTTCTTTTATTTTTCTCTGTGACGCCTGATTAAGAATGTCTTTAATAATCTGCGTGCCGATTGATTTACCTCGCTGATCTTCGGTCACGGCAACAGACCTCAGGAGCGAAGCTTCACCATAAGATTCTAATCCGGCAACGCCAATCAACTTATTCATCGAATCGTAGTAACCGATAAATAAATTGCCATTAAGAGCTATATCTTCAAAAGGGAGATGGCTTCTTTTAAGAAGAGCCAGCATACCGGCCAGCTCTTCTTCTGTTTTGATTTCCTGACTTCTCATAGTGCAGCATTAATTGCAACAAGCAGGCCCGCAGCATGATTTAGCCGTGGCAAGCTTCTCTGCATATAAAGTTATACTCATTATTCGGGATGATGATTCTTTGAATGATTTTAATTCATCAGCTGATAAATAGTCCTTTAAGATTTCATCAGGAATTACAATCTCTCTTTCCTTTTGCAGGGACAGATTCTGAAATCCAGCTTCTTTCACAATCAAAAGATATTCTTCCAATGTAATGGCTCCCGATATACACCCTGCATACATCTCTGCTGCTTTCTTCAGTTTCTCCGGAAGATTGCCTTTTAAAACGATGTCTGACACGCTGAAGTGTCCACCTGGTTTTAATACACGAAACGTTTCTTCAAATGCTTTGGCTTTATCGGGAACAAGATTCAAGACGCAATTGCTTACTACTACGTCTGCGACATTAGATGCGACAGGCAGATTCTCGATGTCACCTAACCGGAACTCGACATTCGTATAGTTTAGCTTCTCTGCATTTGCTTTCGCCTTTTGAATCATCTTCTCTGTTATATCTACGCCAATTACTTTTCCGGATTCACCTGTGATTGCCCTGGCGACAAAAGCATCATTTCCTGCTCCGGATCCTAAATCGATTACTGTATCACCTGCTTTAATTAATGCAAACTCTGTAGGCAATCCACAGCCCAATCCGAGGTCGGCATCGGAATTATAGCCTTTCAATTCATTATAGCTTTCTGCCATAATGGACGAATCGATGGCTGAGCAGCCGCAGGTTGCTCCACAACAGCTTGTTGCATTTTGTTCGTGGCTCTGATCAGCAATTTCGCTGTACTTTTCTTTGACTAATTCTTTCAATTGTTCGTTGGTTGTCATAGCTGTAAGGGT
>JBGATZ010000239.1:5865-7838 GCA_044228905.1 Cyclobacteriaceae bacterium
TTAGCAACAGGTTGGATCTGAATAATCCTGGAAGAACTGAGTCAATACTTTTTGTGCTTTTGTCCAGGCCTTCCCATCAATGCAATAACAGACGCTTGGCCCTTCAATTTCTCCCTTAATCAATCCGACTTTCTTTAATTCTTTTAAATGTTGTGATACAGTAGATTGAGATAAGGGCAGTTCGTCCACAATGTCTCCGCAAACACAGGCTTTCTTCTCTGCGAGAAACTGAAGGATAGCAATCCGGGCAGGATGGCCCAATGCTTTGGCCAATGCAGCCAGGTCATTTTGTGTTTTAGTGAATTCTTCGGTCTTGGTTATTCCCATGTGCTTGTAATCGTAATATTACGATTAATGTTTCAGTTTTCTATAAAAACATTTTCAATTTTAAAAAGAAAGCTGCCCGATCAATCAGGCAGCCCTTCTCATTGAATGTTAAGACAACTAAATTATCTCAGCATCAAAATCTTTGTAGCGGCATCTACATCTTTCGTGTAGGCGTCTATCGCTTTTGCAGCCGCTTCTATTTGTTCCTGAGCTTCCTTCCAGTTACGTTGCTCGATCGCTTCACGTACACCAGGCAAAGTCTTTACACCATAACCTGTATAGAAACCAGGCGCATAGATTAAGTGCTTGTACCATGGTCTGCGTGGAAGTCCGTCAGGAGAAAGTAATTTTTGCTCTGCCTGATACAGCAACTGATTCAACTTGTTCAGATTTGTATTTGGTTTGGGATTAGCTGAATATAATTCTGAGAACTTTGCTGAACTTTTATCCAATGCACTCACTGCATTCTGCAGACTGGAGAAATTGATATAAGGTACTGCTTCTTTAGGTGCAGGGACAATGAATTTCTTCGTTGGATCACTGGCCAGTTTGTAGTGATTGTCTTTGATCAGTTGATTTTCTACTTCTGTAGATTCTCGCAGGTTATCAATCAACGCAGTCACCTCTGACAAGTAACCACTCAATGTTTTATGGAATCCTTTGAAGTCGAAGGGAAGTACATCAGCGTTAACCAATCGAAGCGTAGTGCGCCCGCCCGCTTTTGCTAAAGCAACGCCATAATCGAACTTAGGATCTTCAAAACGTTTGTAGTGTGCATACGAATCGTAGATAGAATGATATACGCCACCATCACCTTCGCCTCCAAATCCAATATTCAATGAAGGAATTCCCAAATGCTGAATGAAAGGAGTGAAATCAGATCCTGAACCCAATGCTTCAATTGTCATAGAAGATTTCCCAAGTTCTTCTTTTTTCGCTTTTGCGGAACCTGCATTGGCAGCGAGATACGACTTGCCACGATCGAGTGAACTCACACCCGTTTCGGGATCGACCACATCACGACCTACTTCGCTGATCATTTTTTCCAATGTGTGAGATCCTCCTACATAAAAGAACCCGCGACCATTTCCATCAGAGTTGATGTAGGCCACTGCTTTTTGCTTCAGTTCGGCAGCGTGATGTTCTGCCCATTCTGTTGAACCCATTAAACCAGGTTCTTCTGCATCCCATGCGCAATACACTATGGTACGTTTCGGTTTCCATCCTGTCTTTACCAATTCACTTACTGCACGAGCTTCTTCCATCTCAGCCACCATTCCACTGATTGGATCGGCAGCGCCATTATTCCATCCATCATGATGGTTACCTCTTATAATCCATTCGTCAGGTAGTTCACTTCCTTTTAGTTTAGCAATTACGTTTCTGCAATCCACCGTATTCCAGTCGAACTGAAGTTTCAAATGAACTTTCACGGGGCCCGGCCCGATGTGATAAGTGATGGGCAATGTACCTCTCCAACCTTGTGGCGCTACCGGGCCCGACATGGCTTGTAATAATGGCTGAGCATCAGCATAGGAAATCGGTAGTACAGGAATTTTAATCAGGTTCTTTGCCTCACTACGATCCAGCCTTTTCGCATCGCCTATCGAACCAATGTCTGGTGTAAGTGGATCACCGGGATAAAC
>JBGATZ010000240.1:0-7764 GCA_044228905.1 Cyclobacteriaceae bacterium
ATTACATACAGTGTGAGTACACCTGCGAAGATCAATCCTCCCACTACACCAATTCCTAAAGAAGTCCGGCTTCCCTCCTGCAATGCGATGGGTAACGTTCCAAAGATCATCGCTAGCGTGGTCATAAGGATCGGACGGAATCGGGAAGTAGCTGCTGAAAGTACCGCTTCTCTGACTGATTCCCCTTCCTCTTTGCGTTGATTGGCAAATTCCACGATTAGGATTCCATTCTTGGTGATCAACCCAATGAGCATGATGATTCCAATTTCACTGAACACGTTGATCGAGTGACCAGTAAGCCATAAGCTTAATAATGCTCCGGTCAACGCCATCGGTACTGTTAACAGGATGATGAATGGATCAATCAGACTTTCAAACTGCGCAGCCAGCACGAGGTAGATCAACACGATTGCAAAGATGAAGGCAAAGATTAAGCTCGAACTGCTCTCGGAGTAATCCCGACTTTGTCCTGCCAGTGCGGTACTAAACCCCGGAGGCAGTACTTCTTTCGTGATTAGATCCATCTCTTTGATTGCCTCACCTAAACTTGTTCCCGCTGCCGGTGTCGCTGAAATAGTTGCGCTATATGATTGGTTGTAACGATAGATTGCCGGAGGACTCACCGTTTCATTCATCGTCACCAGGTTATCCAGTGAAACCATCTCTCCGTTTTCTGCTTTCAGAAACAATGAACCTAGATCTGCTGGCGCTGAACGCTCTTTACGATCCAGCTGACCAATCACTTCATACTGACGGTCATTATAAATAAAGTACCCATATCTTCTTCCGCTTAAGGCTAATTGCAATGTTCTTCCAATCTCCTGAGTAGAAATTCCGGATTGAGCGGCTTTCTGACGATCAATGGTAATTCCGATTTCAGGTCGATTGATTTTAAAATCAGGATCCTGGAAACTGAGCTTGCTGCTTTGATATACCTTGCCCATCAACTTGGGCATCACGTCAATTAAGCTTTTCAGATCAGGAGCCTGTACTACGTATTGTAATGGCTGCGAGCTGGAGAATCCACCAATCGTTGGAATCTGAATCGGAATAATGATTACCTCACGGAAACGCTGAGAAGCAGCTACTAATTTCTCATAGACCTGTTGTTGTGTCATCCCACTCTTACGGTCTTTTTTCTCTTCGAGGAAGATCCATTGAAAACCACCGTTCACGGGTTGCACCAGTGTGCCACTTGTTGCCGCGATGGCTGCGTAGGTTCTGTTTTGGTTCAGATCGGGAATTGAATCTGAAACAAACTTATTGATCTCCTTCATCGTCTCTTCCATGTTTTCATAAGAAGTTCCTTCGGGGGCAATCACCGCTAAACCAATCATCGATCGGTCTTCCAGGGGTGCCAGTTCTGAAGGAAGCGATGGTGCCAGGAACCAGGCGATAGCAAAAGATAAAATCAATAATACAAATCCCAGCCAGCGTACTTTAAAGAAAGCGTGTAGCGATTGCTCGTACTTTTTATTCAATGCTTCAAACCACGGCTCTGTTTTACGATATAACCACCCTTGTGAAGCATCCTTCTTCAACAAGTACGCACTCATCATGGGTGACAAAGTCAACGCAACAAAGGCAGAGATCAAAACGGATCCGGCCACGACAATGGCAAATTCTTTAAAGAGTTGACCGGTGATTCCTCCTAAGAAAAGTATCGGAAGAAATACTGCAGCAAGTGTGATCGTTGTAGAGATCACGGCAAAGTAGATCTCATCCGAACCTTTACGTGCCGCTTCAACCGGGTTCATTCCCTTTTCAATCTTACTATAGATATTTTCGAGTACCACGATCGCATCATCTACTACGAGCCCGATCGCCAGCACCAAACCAAGGAGCGTGAGTACGTTGATGGAGAAATCTCCGATGTACATGATAAAGAATGCCGAGATAATCGAGACCGGAATAGCAACCAATGGAATGATCGTGCTTCTCCAGTCGCGAAGGAAGATGAAGATGATCAATGCCACCAGACCGAAAGCGAGCAGCAACGTCTCTTCTACTTCTGAAAGTGATTTGCGAACGGGTACAGTAAAATCTTTTCCCAGTGATATGATGTAATCCTTCGGAGCGGTCTTTACAATTTCGTCAAATCGATTTTTAAACTCTTCTACAATCGCCAGAGAATTTGCACCACGCTGTGGATTCACACCGGTACCTACTCCGTAGCGCGCGGTGTTTCCCTCTCCTACAATCATGGCCGTACGCTCGTTCTGTGATGACATGATTGCGGTACCTATGTCTTTGAACCGGACAATTGCTCCTTCCTTTTGAAGAATAATCATGTTATTGAAATCTTCTTCTGTAACCAGTCTTCCCTGTGTACGCAAAGTGACCTCCGTATTCTGGCCTTCAATACGACCACTTGGCAAGTCAACGTTCTCACGCTGCAATGCCGTTTGAATATCACCGGGGGTTAATCCATAGGCCGCCAGCTTAACGGGATCCATCCGCAAACGCATCGCCCGCTTTCTTCCCGCATAGGAATCCACCAGACGAACTCCTGGAATAGATTGCAGGCGTTCTTTGATATTGATGTTTACAAAATCCGTTACGTCTTCCAGGCTCTTGGTGTCACTTTGTACAGTCAGGAACACAAGGAAATCGGGAGGACCTAACTTCTCCACAATGGTGGGCTCAATGTCGGCTGGCAGTTGTTGTCGTGACTTGGAAACTTTATCGCGCACATCATTGGCTGCGGCCTCCAGGTCAGCATCAAGATTAAACTCAACCGTAATAATACTTACCTGCTCACGCGATACGGAAGACAATGCGCGAATGCCATTTGCTTCGGCAATGGCTTCTTCTAATGGTTTCGTAACTTGTGAAGCAATGATGTCAGCACTCGCTCCCGGATAAACAGTAGTCACCGCTACAATCGGGGAGTCAGTTACCGGGTATTCACGCGTTCCTAAAAACGTATAACCAACAATGCCAAAAAGAATTAATAACACTGACATTACTCCGGCCAGTACGGGTCTCGATATACTTACTTGCGAAATTGCACTCATAAAATGGGTTGAATAAAATGAAAGGTTCCGTTTGTTTATTTCAAAGTGACAAACTGAACAGGTGCGCCAGGCATCAGGCGCAATAAATTACTGGTGATTACCGTATCTCCTTTCTGAAGTCCACGGGTAATCTCTACCGTTCCGGCACTGCGCTGACCGATTTCAACAGGTACTGCCGCCACACTTTGGTTACGCGAAACATATACGGAGTAACCGTTGGAAGAAGGAAGTAATGCGTTAGACGTTACCGTCAGTGCATCTCCGGAAGTGTTCAATGAGAGATTCAGTCGCGCACTTTGACCCGGAAGCAATTTGCCATCCGGATTGGCAGTCAATGCTCTTACCAGAAGCGTACGTGTATTTTCACTCAGGCTTGCGCCACGTGCGGCCACTCTGGCTTTGTATTGCTTCTGATCGGACGCGATGGTAAAGGAATGCTCACTTCCGTCCCGGATCACATTGGTATACTTTTCAGGAACAGAGAATTCTACTTTGATAACACTGTTATCTTCGATGTCGGTGAGAACTGTATTGACAGATACCACAAAGCCGGGGTGCACGTTGATCATTCCAACTTGTCCATCGAAAGGCGCTGTGATTCTGGTTTTGCTGATCATCACCTGCAATTCAAGTATCTGCGCCTGCAATACTTTCAGATTGGTAGACGCTTCATCATAATCCTGTTGGGCAATGGCTTCATGTGAGAGGAGATCTTTCAGACGCTCTTCATTTAACAATGCCAGCTTTTCCTGCTGATGCAAACGTTGAAGCTGTGCTTGCAGATCTGCATCATCAAGCTGAAACAATAATGTTCCTTCTCTTACTTTGCTCCCTTCTTTCACATTCACCCGAACAATTTTGCGGGTAAGCTCACTTACGATTTTCACTTGCTGATTGGCGATCAATGTGCCCGTTACTTCCAGTTGTTCACTGATTGTACCGGGTTGAACTACCTGTCCATCTACCGGAGTAGAAGCAATAACAGCGGCCGGTTTTATTTTTGAATTGAGATCATCTGCTTTGGATACGCAGGCTACGATGAAAGCGGCAAGGAGAATATATGTTACCGCTTGTAATAAGTGGTTCTTGAATCGGTGTATTGTTAATTTATTCATAAAATTTATAGGTTGGTTGACTAAATTAGTTGCGCTGTTTTTATTTATTGATTTATTTAAGTTTTTCGATAAGTTTTTACATGAGACTGACAACCGGCTTTGTTACAAAGTGGTTCCCGAATCAATAGATTTATTTAAGTTTTTCGGATAAATGATTTTTTAAGTACTTGTATCGGCAGTGTGTCAAATTAGAGCCTGTCTTAGCGCTCACTACATTTGAAAGGTTTCGACAAGCTCAACCTGACAGGCGATAAAATTATAGAGGGGCCTTATTTTTTCAGTGCTTCCAGGAAGCCAAGGTAATCGTCTATGACTTTATTGTTCAGCTTGTATTTTACATTACGGCCTTCCTTCTCATGCGTAATAATTTCGGAATCCGTAAGCAGCTTAAGATGGTGACAAATAGAAGGTTGAGCGAGATCAATTACATCATTAAGATCAACGCAATACATGCAATCCTTTTGCTTTTTGATCTCTTTCAAAATAAGCATGCGGTTCGGATCGGCCAGCGCTTTGGAAATCTTTTCCGCTTTCTTCTGGTTCATGTGCTCCACTATTTCCATACAAACTTAACTATTTATTAATTGAAATAATTCAATTAATGGAAACAAAAGTTTAAACATGCAGTTTTAACCTGAATTCAAATCAATTAAAAAGCAGGTAAGCGACAATCAGTGTAATGATAATATTAAACAGCTGTGCAATCAGGAAAGCATAAAGGGGCTTGCGGCTATTGGAATTAAAGAGATCGGCAAACTTTGTTTCCAGCCCGATGCTGGTGAATGCCAGTACAAACCATAACGTCTGGATATTCTTCAGGCTGTCTTTCACTGTGCTTACCGTTTCAGCACTTATCAGGAATGAAAATAAAAGTGATGCAACCATAAAGCCCAATACAAATTTTGGGAAACGCTCCCAGATAAGACCCAGCGTAGGTTTAGCTGATGAATTGTTTTGCTCTTTTTTATTATAGGTCCAATAGATACTGATAGCAAAAGCGGCCAGTCCCAGCAAAACGTTTTGTGAAAACTTCACAATGGTACTGATCTTTAATGCAGTCTCTCCGACCAACGTACCTGAGGCAACCACAGCGCCCGTAGTATCAATGCTTCCCCCCAGCCACGCACCGGTTACTTCTTCTGTCAATCCCATTTGCTTGGCGAGATACGGCATGAAGATCATCATGGGAATGGCTGTGATCAGAACCAACGAGATCACATATGATAACTTTTTAGAATCTCCTTTTATCGCTCCGGCCGTAGCAATGGCTGCTGACACACCGCAAATCGAAACTGCGCTGGATAACATTAAGCTCAATTCTTCGTCCAGTTTCAGTTTCTTGCAGACCCAGTAAGCAAAATACCAGACTGAAATCACGACAACCAAAGCCTGAATCAATCCCAGCAATCCTGCCTTTAATATATCAGAGAAGATCACACTGGTGCCCAGCAACACCAGGCCAATCTTAACGAAGAGTTCAGTAGACAATGCCGATCGAAACCATTCCGGAAGCGTAAAGAGATTTCCGATAATCAATCCGATCGATAAACTAAAAATAACAGCCTCGAGATTCAATGCCTTCACGGCTCCGTTTCCAGCAAGAATCAATGCAATTAATGAAAGCAGCCACACGATCGGAAAGACGATTAAGAAAGATTTCAGAGGTTTCTTAGTGAGTAGTGTGGCCAATGCGGCAACGACCAGCACTACCACGAATTGAACAATGATCGCTGTTAAATTTCCTGATGTAAAAATTTTATCTGACAACTCACCGCTCGTCTTCCACGAGAAAGAAGGTGTAGGTATAACGAATAAGGCGATAGAAACAAAAATGATTAAAAAACCCAGCAACACTACGATCCAGTCCTCTGCGAGTACAAACCCTTTCTCTTTTTCAACTTTAGTCATGGCTTCAACTATTCGAATATATGGTATCCGTAAAGTAGAGTTATTTTTAACAACGGAGCAACTGCTATTTTACCGGCTTTGACTTGCTTCCGCTTTATGGCTAATTTTCATTAACAAAAATACAGTCCATGTATTTCCGTTGCCGCATCAGTCTCGTTGTCTTAACTGCATTGGTGATTGCATTTGCTGCCGAAGCACAATACTCCATTAAGGGTAAAGTAACCAGCATAGACCGCAATGAACCGCTGCCGTGGGCCAACGTTTTTCTTTCAGGCTCTTCCTTTGGAACACAAACGGATTTGGATGGCAATTTTGAATTGCGACAATTGCCTGCCGGAACTTATAAGCTCGTGGTTTCTTTTGTAGGTTATCAATCGGTCGTTCTGGAAGTCCACCCGGAAGAAGCAAAGTCATACACGTTCGTTCTCAAACCCTCACTAAGTAAATTGAATGAGGTGGTGGTAAGCGGTAAACCTTTGGGTGCCTCCATGCGCGCCCGGAATATGAAAGCATTCCGCGAAAATTTTATTGGACTCAGCGATAATGCGGCCTCATGCGTTATTGAAAATCCTGACGTATTGATTTTCAAAAATGAGCCGCTGATGCTGGAAGCGACAGCCGATAGCCTGCTGGTTATCGTGAACAAGGGATTGGGTTACCGCTTAAAATTCCTGCTGGAGAAATTTTCGTTCAACGCGCTGAATCATTTTGTGCTGTACAAAGGGCAAGTGCTCTTCGAGAAACTGCCTGCAAAAGATGAGCACGAAGAACAACTTTGGGCAGGCAATAGACTGAAAGCTTACTATGGATCTGAATTACATTTCATGCGCTCACTTTACAGTCGTACGTTAACAAAGGAAGGATTCTTCATCACGCTTTATCAGGACAGGAAGATGCGCAACGGACGAATTGTCAATGAAGCCGTGGCAGACAGTGTGCTGAGTGTTCGCTCGAGGTTGTTTAACCGGAAAATGGCCTATCCTACAGTTACCAATTACAATGCGATTGTTGATTCCGCCAAGTCCACAGCCACGCGTTGCGTATTAAATTTCAGAGGTAAACTGGAAGTGCTATATGTTCACGAAGCGGAGCCGCTTCGTTACCTGCTATTGCGTGATCCTGGCAACCGTGGTTTTGTCATCCCACAACGAACACGCATTGAACTTACCCGACCCGGGGTATCGATCGAATCCAATGGCACCGTCATCGCCCAGGAAAATCTTCCCAGCCAGGGATACTGGAGCTGGGAATTGGTAGCCGAAACATTACCTGTTGATTACGATCCTGCTGAAGATCAAAAATGGGTGAACCTGGGGCTTAAACACCAGTAATCAACCACGCTTTCCATTTTAACAATTAAGCCGGATGCAATATCTTTGCGGCTTATTTTTTAAAATCATGATCTCAGTTGACGCAGTGACGGTAGAGTTTGGAGGTTCTCCCCTTTTCAGCAATATCACTTTTAACATTAACGAAAACGATCGCATTGCCTTAATGGGCAAAAACGGAGCTGGAAAATCGACTTTACTGAAGATTATTGCCGGGGTAAACAAGCCTACACGCGGCAAAATCTCTGCTCCTGGCGATGCCATTATTGCGTACCTGCCTCAGCACCTGCTCACCCAGGATGACGCGACCGTGTTTGAAGAAGCATCCAAAGCGTTCTCCAAAATCCTGAACATGAAAACGGAGATGGATGAGCTGAACAAACAGCTGGAAACGCG
>JBGATZ010000241.1:0-3732 GCA_044228905.1 Cyclobacteriaceae bacterium
AGTATCAATTTGATTCACTACAGAAGGTTGTGGAACAGGGATACCATTCGTCCCATATGTATAATTCAACAATGAAAGCCGGAATCCTTTTTTCTCTATGATCAACGGATAGGTTTTATTTCTTGCCGCGGAATCCCGGAATGTGCCCGTATGAGGAATATGTAAAGTATCCAGCACATCAATCGTCCGTTCTATTCCTTTGCGTCCACGATCTACACAATGATTATTAGCAGTAACTAATACATCAAAGCCGGAAGCCTTCAGTGTTTCAGCCAGTACATCGGGCGCACTGAATTGCGGGTAACCTTTGTAAGGAGGTCCGGCCAACGTAAGCTCCAGATTTCCGATTGCTACATCAGCAGCCTGAATTAATGGAGCAACGTATTGAAAGCACGAAGTATAATCGTAACGTTTGTTCACTACATCATAAGCAGAGGCAATCTGTGAATCGTGCTGCATGATGTCTCCTGCAAAAAGAAGAGTGAGCCGGGTAGTATCCTGTGCAATACTCTGATACGATATCAGAATAAGCAAAACACTTACTAAAATCTGAATCCGCATTCTCGTTAATTTTTCATTCATCATCGCTCACTTTTATAATTTTTCCTTCTGCTATTACAAATACACGATCATCTCTCTTAACCTGAATTGGTGCCAGACCAGTAAAAGTTCCAAAGGCAGGCATCAGACCCAATGTCTTACCAAAATAGAAACATGGCAAAGTTAATGCCTGCCGTCCTCGACCAGATAACCTCACTCCCGGATGAATATGTCCGGCAAGATTGAATTGATCCTCTTTCAATTCCTTAATCGGCTCATGCGTAAGTAAAATAGAACCGATCAGCATTTCGTCATACACTTTCATTTTATGCCGCTCATACTGGTGCTTGCTCATAATGTCATGATTGCCTTGCACCAGTTCAAAAGAGATCGACCGGAAATGTTTGATTACCTGCCCGATCACTTCCCATTCATCATTGTAATGGCTGTGAAAAAGATCACCCAGGAAGATAACCCGCTCGGGTTTTGTTTTAGAAAACAATTCGATTAAGGTCTCCGTATTTTTATCATTCGCTTTAAGCGGAACGGGTATACCGGAGCGCCTGAAATGGTTGACTTTCCCAAAATGCAAATCCGAAATGACCAGGATTTTGTCATCAGGAAAATGAAGCGCCTTTTCCGGCAAAAGAACTACCCGATGACCTTTTAACGCGATTTCCATCCGACTCCAAAATACGGTGTTTCGACCAAAAACAACCTCTGATACCGATCGTCAGAAATCCTTCCTCTTCTTGCGCTCTGATAACCACAGAATTACAAAAAATCGCGTTTTTGATAACTTTTTGATTGAAATGTACGACCGAAAAATGTTAACATTGACTTAACATTGAGCGAGGTAAGCCGCTTTACCTTTGAACCATCAATGTTTGAACAACGGCTTAAAAACCTCGTAATTACTCGAAATTCCCCTATCCATGTTTGATTTAGAGCTCTCGTACTCCGTTCTGCTCATTGCTTGTCTTATCGCGGCCTGTGCTTTTGAATTTGTGAATGGATTTCATGATACTGCCAACGCAGTAGCAACCGTAATTTATACCAACTCCCTGAAACCCTGGGTGGCTGTAATTTGGTCAGGATTTTTCAATTTCCTGGGAGTAATACTTGGTGGTGTGAGTGTGGCGATGGGTATTGTCAATCTCTTGCCCGTTGAATCATTAGTGGATCAAAATATTGCTCACAGTATTTCGATGATCATGGCGCTTTTGCTCAGCGCTATCTTCTGGAATTTGCTTACGTGGTATTTAGGAATTCCCTGCTCCAGTTCTCATACATTGATTGCCTCCATCCTTGGAGTAGGATTAGCGTATTCCATGTTGCCAGATGCAACTGAAACAGCCATCAACTGGGACAAAGCCAAAGACATCGGAGCTTCGTTGCTTCTTTCCCCACTGGTTGGATTTTCATTGGTAATCATTCTCATGTTCCTGTTGAGATCGCTTACCAAAAAGACCGACTATGGCGATTCACTGTTTAAAGAACCAAAGAAAAATGCACCGCCACCCTGGTGGATCAGAGGCACGCTGATTCTAACCTGTACTGGCGTGAGCTATTTTCATGGTTCCAATGACGGTCAAAAAGGAGTTGGATTGGTGATGCTGGTATTGATAGGTATCGTCCCTGTATACTTTGCATTGGACACACGTATGCAGCCTTCATCGTTAAATGGATCGTTGGTAAAAATTGAGCAGGTGATCAACTCTATTGACCCTACTCCACTTTCAGAACCTGATCAGAAGAAGCTGACGGAAATTAAAGAGATGGGAGCACAATTACAGAATGTGATTGGCAACAAAAACACCGTAGATGAAATTCCAAAGGATCAGCGCTTCATTGCCCGTAAGGATATCATGGTGATGGACCGTTATCTCAAAGACTTAAAAGACAAGAAGGAAGTACGGATGAGCGAGAATGAAAAAACAATTCTCACTACCGAATTCAAAAAAATAAGAAAGATTACTGATTACTCTCCACGCTGGGTGATCCTGATGATCTCAATTTCACTGGGTTTAGGAACTATGATCGGATGGAAACGCATAGTAAAAACAGTAGGTGAGAAAATCGGTAAGGAACATTTGACTTATGCACAAGGTGCCTCCGCTGAATTAGTAACCGCAAGTACAATTGGATTATCAACCAACTTAGGATTACCCGTAAGTACAACTCAAATTCTTTCTTCTGCAATTGCGGGATCAATGGTAGCCAGCAAGGGGATTAAAAACCTTCAGCCGGATACAGTAAGAAATATTCTCATTGCGTGGTTGCTGACATTACCTGTAGTGATGGTGATGTCAGGTGCGTTGTTCCTGTTGTTCAGAAATATTTTCTAGTTACCGCTGTCAGCCAGAGTCCACTTGTCAGGCTGAGTTTATCGAAGCCTAACAATCAGCCTTCGATAAACTCAGGCTGACAGTTACTCTTTCTCGTACTCCACCATCATTCGCTTCACACGATCTTCGAGTCGCTCTGAGGTAAGTTTATCACGACTCAACCGATCAACCATAATTGGAAATGCGAAAGGTGTTGGGCGATCCGGTTTCATGATGATGATCTTCTGATGATTGATACGCTCCAATGCTTTTCGCATACGTGCTTCTTCCAGCTGAAATTCCATTACCTCTTCATACGCCTGAAGCAACAATAAATTATGCGATTCATAATCATGAAATACACTGAAGAAAAGTTGTGATGAAGACTGAATGTGCTTGTCTTTCACCCGTTGACCGGGATATCCTTTAAATACCAAACCAGAGATCGCAGCAATGTCGCGAAATTTACGCTTTGCCATCTCCGTGGAGTTGATACTCGCCTGAATATCCTTTACCAGATCCTCCACGCCCAATACGTTTGTTTCAATCGCTTCTTCAATGGGGATCTCCTGATCGGAAAGTAATTCAAAACCATAATCATTCATCGCAATGGAAAAAGTAATCGGTTTGATCCGTGCAATGCGATGTGCGACCAATGCGGCAATACCTTCGTGTACTTGTCTCCCTTCATAGGGATACATCACCACATGATAACCCTCACTGGATTCAAAATATTCGATAAGGAATTCATTCTTCTTCGGCAAATGAGAACGTAGCTTTTGTAAGTCCATTAACGGGCGAATAAAATTCATCTCCGCATCGGTCTCTTTCTGCCTTGCTGCCTCGTCTACTTTCAATCGCACCA
>JBGATZ010000241.1:3737-7561 GCA_044228905.1 Cyclobacteriaceae bacterium
ACCAATTCACTTAGTTGTGTTGATAACGGCATTCGTCCGCCTTGCCAGGAAGGAACACGTCCTGATTTCTTTTTCGACTTACGCACCTGTGCTTCCATGTCTTTCACACGCACCAGTTCCAGACTTTGTCCGGCAAACCAGAACACATCACCGGGATTTAATTGAGCGATGAAATATTCTTCGATCATACCGAGGTATTTTCCTGAAAGAAATTTCACCAGCAACGAACTATCACTTACAATAGTACCGATTGACAACCGATGTTTTAATGCAATCCTGCGATCTTCAACTTTATAAACTCCGTTCTCAAAAATGACTTTACGATACTCATCGTAAGCGGTTAATGCATTGCCACCCGTGGTAATGAAGTTCAACAAAAAATACCACTCTTCTTCAGAAACAGAAGAGTAACTGAATGTGCCCTTGATCTCTTTATAAATCTCATCCTGCTTAAATCCACCACCTACTGCAAGTGTGATCAGATATTGTACCAGCACATCAAAAGATCTGACATACGGAAGACGGTCTTCTACAATATTCTGATCAATTGCTTCACGCAAAGCTGATGCTTCTGTTAATTCGAGTGAATGTGTTGGTAAAAAATAAATACGACTGGTTGCTCCAGGTTGATGCCCGCTTCTCCCGGCTCGTTGAAGAAAGCGTGCTACTCCTTTAGGGCTTCCAATTTGGATGATCGTTTCTACCGGACGAAAATCAACACCCAGATCTAAACTAGAGGTACACACTACTGCCTTCAGTTTGCCCTCGTGCAACTGATCTTCCACCCAATCTCTAAGCTCACGACTGATTGAACCGTGATGCATGGCTATCAAACCGGAAAGCTCCGGAGCAACGTCCAGCATCTTCTGATACCAGATCTCCGCAAAAGAACGCGTATTGGTAAAGATCAACGTACTAGTACTCTCCTTAACTATCGGAATAACTTTATTGAGCAGCTGAATACCCAAATGACCTGCCCAAGGCATGCGTTCCAGTTCGTCAGGAAAAATAGAGACCACTTCAATTTTCTTCTTTGCATCCGACTTGATGATCTTAAAGGGCTGAGTGGAGTAATAATCACCAAACAATACCTGCAATGCCTGATCCATGTTGCCAATGGTTGCCGAGATGCCCCAGATCTTGAGTTCAGGAGCTATAGCTTTCAACCGTGACAGTGCAAGCTCAACCTGAACACCCCGTTTCGATCCCATCAGTTCGTGCCATTCATCAGCCACAATCACTTTCAGGTTTTTAAAGTATTCTTTATAATCACGATGAGTGAGTAAAAGATGCAAACTCTCCGGAGTAGTGATTAATAGTTCCGGTGGTTTTTCCTTCTGTCTGATTTTTTGTGAAGCACTGGTATCTCCTGAACGCGAAGCCACTTTCCAATTAACTTCCAGACCTTCTACGGCACGCTTCGCTGCGTACTCAATCTCTTTTGCCAATGCCCGAATAGGTGTAATCCAGATGGCCTGCAAACCGGAGCCCCGCTTTGAGCGATAATTGGTCGGATTATTTTTGATAAACTCGAGAAGAATAGGAACAATCAAAGAATACGTTTTTCCGCTACCTGTTGGCGCATTTACCAATCCATGATACCCGTTCAGATAAGTGGTCCAGGCTTCTTTCTGAAACGGAAAAGCAGTCCAGCCATTTCTGGCAAACCATTCTTCTCCCAGTTTCAAATCGACTTTGGTCATCTGCTCAATTCCTAAAGTTTCAGGCCAAAGCCTGGTCCGAAACTTCGTGAGAAATCGGGTTAATAAAAATTCTTTTAAACCTTTTAACTTCCCGACTGTTTAAGAGTTCAAAGGCTTTCTTCCATGGGCAAGTATTCGATTAAAGAGCTGGAACAGCTGTCGGGCATCAAGGCCCATACGATACGCATTTGGGAAAAACGCCATAAGCTTATTAATCCCGAGCGAACACAAACAAATATTCGGTTTTACTCTGACGAGGACCTCAAAAAAATTATAAACGTTTCGGTACTCAACAATCATGGACTTAAAATTTCCAAGATCGCCAATCTCACCAGCGATGATCTTAACAAACAAGTGATTGCATTAGCCGAATCGCAACACTCCACTGATTTATATATTGATCAATTAGTGGTGTCGATGGTTGACCTAGAAGAAGACGATTTTGAAAGAATGATTACCTCATTCAACATGAAGTTCGGATTGGAGCGAACCATTACCGAAATCATTTATCCTTTCCTGGACAAGATTGGAATTCTATGGCAAACAGGTAATATCACTCCTGCACAGGAACATTTTATTTCCAACCTTATCCGCCAGAAATTAATAGTTGCTTTGGATGGTTTGCCCATTCCCCAAAAAACAGCCTATCGTGCATTGCTGTTTTTGCCAGAACATGAATTGCACGAATTAGGACTCTTGTTTCAATATTATCTCGTCAAAAAAGAAGGCATCAGAACCTATTACCTCGGACAGAGTGTGCCTTATGGGGATTTAAAAAAGGTGGCAGAGGAACATCATCCCCACTATTTGATTTCATCACTTACCTCCCATCCGCACACCCACCATGTGCAGGAGTACATTAATCGTCTTTCTGCTGATTTTCCAAAAACACGAATCTTTTTGTCCGGAGCTGCAGTGCGCAAATCTCCGTTAAAGATCCCTTCCAACGTACACATCCTGGATAAAGCCCTGGAACTGAGAGAGCTACTTCACAATGCTCAGTAATCCATTCTAAGAGCATCATTTTTGTTTAACCATTTACATTAAAAAATGAACAATAATTAGGATTAATTCCTCTTTGGCATAATTTTGTTTAATAATTTAACTAAAACTTTAAACATAATGAGCGCGCAGGAATTCCAATATCAGATTGCCACCTTACGGCCCATGCTTAAGGTTTTCACCCGCAGATTCACGACAGATCGTGAGGAATCGCAGGATCTGGTGCAAGACACCATTTTGAAGGCACTTACCTATTGTGATAAATTCAGAAAAGACACCAATCTGAAAGGGTGGCTCTTTACGATCATGCGCAACACGTATATCAATAACTATCGTAAAAATCAGAAGGCCAGAACCTCTCATGACTCAACGAAAGAACTTTACTTTCTGAATGTGGAAGACCATCACACCTTCAACCAGCCGGAAGGAAGCTTTGAGTTTAAAGAAGTGTGGAGAAATATGAATTCGGTAAAAGACGAATTACTGATTCCTTTTAAAATGTACACTACTGGGTATAAATACCACGAAATCTCCGACCATCTGCAGATTCCAATCGGTACGGTCAAGAATCGCATCTTTCATGCGCGCAAAGAAATTCAGAAAAAATTGGTAGGTTATAACTAATCTGAATTATACTCATTCAATGCAAACAGCAACCGTTATTGGTGCAGGCTTTTCCGGACTTTCTGCGGCAACACATCTCGCAAGCAATGGTGTTGAAGTTACTGTATATGAAAAGAACAGTTTGCCCGGAGGCAGAGCCCGTAAGTTTGAGTCAGAAGGTTTTATGTTTGATATGGGGCCAAGCTGGTATTGGATGCCGGATGTATTTGAGAAGTATTTCAACACTTTTGGGAAGACATCTTCCGATTACTATCAGCTCAAACGACTAGATCCTTCCTATCGAATCTATTTTGGCAAGAAGGATTACCTGGACATACCAGCAGGAACAGAGGCACTTTGTAAACTCTTTGATCAGCTTGAACCCGGTGCAGGTAAATCGCTCCGCACTTTTTTGCAGGAAGGAAAATATAAATACGAGTTAGGAATGCAGGATCTGGTCTACAAACCCGGTCTTTCCATAACGGAATTAATAAGCACGAAGTTATTAACCGGAGT
>JBGATZ010000242.1:0-7533 GCA_044228905.1 Cyclobacteriaceae bacterium
TAAAGACGGTCACTATATTCATATTAGTGAGATGAAGATGGCCATTGAGAACAATCAAGGAAAGTGGATCTATCTTAATTCCTATAAAGACATCTCTCACGAGGAGAAATTTCATGATGTGCGGCTGGTAATTTATCAGCTCATCAATGGAGATTTCAAGAAGATCAACACCTATCATCCCAGGAATAAGGCAGATGACTTTACTCCCAGACAAAACGAGATCGCCAATTTTATCCGCAAAGGTTTCTCAAACGAGGAAATTGCCAGCCGTCTGAACGTAAGCATCAGCACAGTGAAGAATCATAAAAACCGCCTGTTCAAAAAGGCGCGCGTGAAAACCAGTATGGAACTGGTAGGTAAGACAAATAGTTTCTGAAGCTGATTAATTGAAAATAAGTGGAGCATTCTTAATGAATGAAAGATCATTTAACTGATCTAACATAAAATGTGCAGTATCGGCTCGTGAGATAGAGGTCATAAATTTATTAGACACAATTGTTTCTCCACTTCTGTAACTGCCTTTAGGTTTATTATTTGTCAGTGTGGCGGGTCGTACGATCGTCCACGTCAGGTTGCTTTGCCTGATAATCTTTTCACAATCCTCGTGACGCCTGATTTCTGTAGAGAGAAATTTGGGAGCGATATGTTTTATAATAGCACCTGCCTGATGCCTGCTTTCATGTACTCCGGCAAAAGAGAGATAAATCAATCGGTTTGCATTGCTATCATTCATCAGCTTAACAATAGATTGTATTCCGTTTACTACAGCCTGATCGTAGGTGAACATGCTTGAAGCACCTAATGTCGAAAACACGGCATCCTTGTTGTGAAGAAGATAGCTGATTAGTTTTTTGTCCTCCAGTTCGCCTTTGATGATGGTTAGAAGAGGAGAGATGATATTTAATTTTTGCGGATTGCGTGCATAAGCTGTAACGTGGTAACCACGATCCAATGCCTGCTTCACAAGTTCACGGCCTGTTGCTCCGGTTGCTCCGAAAATGAGAATCTTCATAAGATATTTTAAAGCCGCAAAAGAACGGTTTTAAAAGAAACGGCTAAATAGTACTTACGTCCTCATTTTCCGTGAGTGGCTTATCAGCACGATAGCACCGATAAGCCATTTTTCGGTTCAGGCAGCTGATTCTTTTTTTTCTGCAACAGTTCCTGATTTCCAGAACAAAATAGCGAGCGCGATCCAGTAGATAAGTTCCGCTGGGGTTCGCATCCATATTTCGTTTCGTATCAGCTCCTGAATTAATTTCTCTGAGTGATATTTGTCCAGTTCGAATTGAACATCCGGAACAAAGTATGCAGCCGAAATCACAAAAACATAGAGCAGAGCAATCAGTGCAATAGCGATTAATCCGCGAGATACACCTTTTCGTTTTTTGCCTGCAACTGCAATCAATAGCACAATTGGAAAGTAAAAAGGAATAAGGAAGACGGCCGCGAAGATGGGCATGATCAGCCATTGCCTGTAAGCAAGCCATTCGCTTCCGTCAACTTCGGCCCAGAGCGCATAGTTTAAGTGACATTCAACAAAGATGGTTCCCATTGGAAAAAAGCACAATACGAAAAGAGTTATGAGTAGTATTCTGGTTATTCGCTCAACACTGCCCAGGTAGAGATGCAAAAAGAAGATAGCGATCAGTGCTTGCAGAACAGAAGGAACGATTTGCAGTGTGAGCACGCTGTTTTTAAACTGACCAAAGAGCATACTATCAAATCCATTGGTGATCCATTGCTGATGAAAAGGAGCGGTATGAATGAATAAGGTGATCACAGAAATGAAACTCAGAAGCGCGGAGGCTGTTGCTGCCCATTTTGGAACGAAGGCAGGACGAATGACGAGTAACGAAACAGAGGAAAGCAGCATCAATATTCCGGGAATGTAAAGTATCCAGATTAGGTAGCGCTGTAATACAATTGCGTGTTGCCTGAAATTCTGATGTACTTCCTGGAAGGGTGGATAGGTGATGGTAAATAGCATGGCCAGCACACCCAGGTAATAAAAGGTGAGCATCAGATATCCGTGGAAAAGGGTCTTGGTTTTGATTGCTTGATTGTTCATGTAAATGAAATTAATTAGTCAATATTCTTTCGCGCACAGTTTCGGCTGCGCCTGTAAAAACGGTTTTAATGATTTTATGAAAACAGGTTGAATTCCTCGGCAGATGTGCCTATTGAAGACGCAGAGTTTTTGTTTGTCTCATCAACTCGAGACTATTGCGCACATTCAGCTTTTTAAAAACATTTTTTTTATGATTTTTAACAGTGTGTACACTGAGAGATAATTTCATTGCAATGTCTTTATTGCTGATGCCCTGTTTGATCAAAGTGATAATATCCTGTTCACGTGAACTGACAATGCTTGCTTTCTGATTCGGTACATACTCATTGATCTTAACCATGCGATTGCCCTTCTGCACGGAGGTCTCAATTCGTACCAATGAAAAACTGGTTGTTGCGGATACGTCTCTCAGTAGTGTGAATCCTACGTAATTGCCATTTCTGCTTTCAATCACCATTTTTTCATCAGAGATATGAAGGTATTGACCATTGGCGTGCCTTAATCGATAGTAAAGCATGAAGCGCATACTGACCAGATCCTTTTCGTTGGCATATTGCGCAAGGTGGCGGAAGCATAGGGATACGGAGTAAACATCATCAGGGTGAACAATGTTCAGATATCCATCGCGTACAATGCGATGAAATTCTTCCACGGTATATCCCAGAATGTCCTGACAGACCTCGCTGATGTGTTCAAATTTTTTGTGCCTGGCGTTGCAAAGCATGAGTATGCTGTTGGGAAACATTTTTTCAGCGAACCGGATACTCCATTCCAGTTCAGTGGTGTTCATCTCCGCTCCCTGCGAGAGATCGCATTCCAGCTGGTTAATGTCACACTCCATAAATTTCTCTAAATTCTGATTTGCTTTAATCGTCTCCATTTCAAATAGTTTGGCGCCAGGTATCGAAGGATATAATACGAAGATCAGGTGAAAAGGATGATTGGACAATTCGCGAATGGATGGATAAAAGACCTGATCAGAAACCAAATGTGCTCTGTGGCTGTAAAAACGAATAAAATGGCATTAGTAATTTTAGATGAAATAGCACTTAGGTGCTATTCGCAGGTTGAGATGATTGAAGGATTTTAGCTTAGAACAATTGCAATAGGAGGCAGCATGAAACGTTAATTTTTTGTTAAAAAGTATTTGTTACCTATTCAGCATAATCAAAACTGATATTGTAAATATTCCCTACTCATCAGTCGACATTTTTTATCTTTAATATCCCTCAACTAAAGCTTATGTTTCAATCAATCTTCACCCTGGTCTTTCGTAATTTCTTTAGAAACTTATCTTACTCAATAATTACTATGAGTAGCCTCGTGATCGGTATCGTAGCGATCATCTTCCTGTTTCTTTGGGTAGAATATGAATTGAATTACAACCGTACGATGCCCGATCGCGAACGTGTATATGCATTAATGACAAATGATCTGGTAGAAGGGGAGATTATTACAGAAGAAGGAAACAACGTTCCTCTAATGGATTTCTTCACCCATGAAGTGGGAGAGATTGAATCGGTAACGCGGATTGATAACTCACGTGCACTATTGGGCCATAAGGAGAGAACGATACAGAAACAAGGTATTTACGCAGATACCAGTTTCTTTAATGTGCACCCGGCAAAAATATTGGCAGGTAGTGCTGTTAAACCATTGCCGGATAATCATTCCATCGCGCTCTCTAAGGAACTGGCTGACCTGCTCTTTGTGAATGGAGATGCGATTGGTAAAACCGTAACCATCGATCGCGATGTTGAATTTGCAGTTTCAGCCGTGTACAATTCCTTTCCTGTGAACAGCGATTTCAATTACATTAAATATGTATTGCCCTATCACTCAAAGGAGAGAGAGACAAATGAATGGACGAACTACGATATTAAATTAGTTAACCCAGACACGCGCGTGCAGGTAGAACAAAAAACTGATCAGAAGTTAGCGCAACTTATAGGCAATACTAATTCAAAAGCATTTCTCTTTCCATTGTCCGACTGGCGTTTGCATTGGAGTTTTGTAAATGGAAAATCTTCCGGTGGCCGTATTGTATACCTGGTGATCTTCTCTATCACGGGACTATTTGTACTGCTTATGGCATGCATCAACTACATGAACATCGCCACAGCACGTGCTACCAGGAGAACCCGTGAAATAGGTGTACGTAAAATGACGGGAGCTACTCAGCAAGGATTGATCCGTCAGTTTATGGCTGAAAGCCTGCTCTTCACTTCAATTGCAGCACTGGTATCACTGCTGCTGGCCTATCTGCTATTACCCTACTTCAATGAACTCGTTGGCGTGAAGTTGTCATTTTTATTTAATGATCCATTGTTGTGGATCGGCCTCGCATGCATTTCGTTATTCACCACAGTGATGGCCGGAAGCTATCCCGCGTTTTTATTGTCTTCCTTTAAACCGGCTGCGGTGCTTAAAGGAAATTTGCACACCACTATCAGTGGCACAGGATTACGAAAAGCATTGGTTGTTTTTCAATTTGCACTTTCTGTTATCATCATTTTTTGCTCGTGGGTGATGTGGCAGCACACCGATTATCTGCTCACTAAAGAAGTAGGCTATGACAAGCATCGCGTGATTAATGTTTGGCTCGATCGGGATCAGCACTTTTCTCTGCATGATATGCGGTCATCTATTCTTAACCATTCTATTGTTGAAGCTGCTGCCATGAGTGGTGCCAGTCCTATGGAAATAAATGGGTATGCTTCGTGTAATCGTGTTGGGGCACCTTTGGCAGCACCTTTGTCATTTTATGGAGTAAACATTGATGAGAATGTGTTGCCGGCATTGAATTTCAAACTGGTGCAGGGTCGTAACTTTTCTGCCACACGGCCTTCCGATTCTTCTGCGTTTATCATCACTCAAAAAGCGGCTGATCTGTTGGGCCTTAAAAATCCGGTAGGTGAGCAGATCTCGTTTGATATGTTTGGCCAGCAACAAGGAGAGATTATCGGTGTGATTGCTGACTTTCAGAATGACGATATTCATACTGCAGAGAAACCAGTCGTTTTTGTTTTTGGAAAACCCCAATACCTGGGTAATCTCTTCGTACGTTATCAGAAAGACAAACATGAAGAAGCACTCGCTCATGTTAAAAATGTGTTTCAGAAATTTCAACCTGATATCCCTCTGAACTTTTCTTTCCTGGATGAGGATTTTGAGAATCAGCTTTATCGAGAGAAGCAATTAAGCAGAATGTCCATAGCGTATACTATCATTGCTGTTGCTATTGCAGCACTTGGATTGTATGGACTGGTATTGTTTACCACCCAACGCAGAACAAAAGAAGTGGGCATTCGCAAAGTGCTGGGTGCATCCGTGCCGCAAGTGCTGATCATGCTGTGCCGCGATTTTATATCTCCCATCGTGTATTCACTGATCATTGCCTTTCCGGTTGCTTATTACCTCATGCAGCAATTTCTCGAAGGCTATGCTTCACGTGTTGTTATTTCCATCAATTCTTTTGTGCTTGTGGGAGCAGCTCTTGTAGTGATGGTACTGATTACTATTTCGTATCAATCCCTCAAAGCCGCTACACAAAACCCTACCGATTCACTGAAGACAGAATAATAAATTAATTAGGAACAATTTTAATTAAAGTATCGGTTTGTTGTTTTTTCGCAATTTGAGTTGTGTAATATTCTGAGCCAGGTCTTTCATCGAAGAGGTCACATAGTTTGCAGAAAGTTTTTCTTGTGTGATTAACTCCTTACCCTCGGTTGTAATCTCAGCGTTGATATTGATAATCAGGTGATCAACAAGGTTTTTAGATAGAAATGAATGATAAACTTTAGCTCCGCCTGTAACGAATGCATTGGAATATCCTTTGTTTGATAAATAAGTCAGAGCCGCTTCAGGAGATTGGGTAACTGCGTAATCAGTTGTGCTCTCCAGTTGATTTGAAAGTATGACCAAATGAACGGATGGAAAATCCTTTCTGACTTCAGAGTTCGCAAGTAATAATTGTGCAGTGGTTCTTCCCATGATCATGTTTCCGGCAGCCTTTGCCTGATTCATAAAATCAATAATTACTTCTGCGGGAGGAGGGGAGGCATGTTCAGACTGTTCGAGTAAATGACCTTTTGAAGACACCGAGGCATAAAGCGTAGTTACTATTCTTTTTCGTGTGGTAATTTTATCTGAAAGGAGTTTACCTGCTCTGTTTGGACACAATTTCATAATGGTGACGAGTGCATGAAGGTGTTAAAACCAACTCATGGTGCGTTACAAAATTATTTTATAAGCAGCCATAGAGGAATAGCACTAAAGAGCCATTCCTTACGTATCCTAAAATGGTTTGAATGACTAAGCCAGGAGGTACAACTCAATCGTTCACAGTATCTGGTACTTCAATAAAGAGAAGCCGTTGCGGATAAGCTTAGTCTGAGTATCAATACAGTAAAGAATCATAAACAAGCGATCTTCAAAAAAATAAATGTCAGAAACGGTTTGCAGATGGTCACTTCGGGTTCATCAGGAATTTAAATACCACATCCCCGGGTATCAATAGCAGCAAGGCAGACTTTATTATTGATGGATGCGAGGTAGATATCGAATGTATTCAGTTCACCGTCCTTACCAGGGAGATTGATTGCCCCATACCAGATCAGCGAAGCGTCAAGTAAATTGAGTTTGATTTTCAGTTCATCACTCATTTCTTCATTGGCTGCTGACAGATGAGATTGGTAGGCAGTCAGTAACAAATGACTGTCTTTCCTGGCATCGAAAAAGAAGATACCTTCAGCAGGCAGACTGCATGGATCGACATCTGCATTGTTGATATAGTAGCCATTGTAAAGTGTTGGTGTGTTCGTGAAGAGCGTAAATGACAGACTTTTATTGAAGTCACCTGTAGTTTTTACATCAGTCACAATGGGATAAATACCAGGGCCTTCTTCAATGATGTAGCAACCAGTGGTGGAATTTATGTAATTAGCAAGCAGTAAGGGATCTTGTACTGCGTTTAAAAATTCCTGCAAGTCCTTGGGGATTTCTTCCAATGAATTTGAAGTCAGGGATGGAGTAGGGTGGTCTTCCTTTTCTTCTTCTGATGCAGGTTGTTCAGTAGTGATGCTATCTGTTTGCTGAACAATGGTACTATCTGTAGTGGGTGTTTCCTGCTTAGCAGGATTACACATTGTAAGAAGAAGCACGGGAAGCAGCAGGTATAAGGATTTTATCATGTTTTGAAGATAGGCAAATACCGGCAGTGATGCACTACCGATATTTATCTCTTCTGTGGCGGATATTTTCTTTCCGTGCTTCTGAGACGCAAACTCATTACTTTGAACTTCCTGCAATTTTGATGTAAAGGATCACCGGATAAAGCTTTAAAAAAATGAATGCGCAACAGTGTAGAACTGATGAATCTACGCACTCACTTAATCTTTTGCGTATTGGTAAATGAGTTGCGTAGAAGCCTGAATAAAACAGTAAAAGGCTGTCCCACC
>JBGATZ010000243.1:0-7733 GCA_044228905.1 Cyclobacteriaceae bacterium
GAAAAGCTGAATACCAAATGGATATTACCCATAAGGCCCCTTCTGAACGGAGGCGACGATGCCTGTTTTTTATGTGAAGGGCGCATTGGAATGTACCTTGCGGAGAGATTTGTAAGGCACATTACGTCGGTTCCATCTGTAATAAAGGCCGCTTGTGCAGGAGTAGTAATTGTCAAAACGCATTTTCCATTTTATAAGGCTTACAGCTTGGCTGAAGAACTTTGCCAGGAAGCTAAGGCCAGATCGAGAAATACGAATAACTCGTTTATTTCTTTTTTTTATTCCTCCACGACTTTTGCCGGATCCCTGGAACAAATCCGGCTTCGGACGCATAGGGCAAAGTCAAACCGAAATTTATACGCAGGCTCTTACAGCGTTGAAAACACAGACCAATCGTTGCGAGATCTGAAGCAGCGGATTTTGCATTTTAAAAAGGAGGCTAATATTTCGAAGAACAAAGTGATGAAGCTGCGAAGTGTAATGGCGGATACTGAATTTGACGAGCAGTTATTCATAAAAGAGATAACGGATCGAGGTTTTTCATTACCCGGAAAAGCTGATTCGCTGTTTACAGACAATAGAACAGTTTATTTTGATCCAATAGAGCTTATGGAATTTTACCCGGATGAATTGTTGAACAATGAAACGTATTAAAATTGAATTGCTTTCCGATTTATTAACCGCCACAGGTGAAAGTACTGCATTTGTAAGCGGTGCTCCAGTTTTCGATCAGTATGGGTTGCCCTATATCAAGGGTAAAACCTTCAAGGGTCTGTTAAAGGAGGCAAGTCTTGAAGTGCTGGAAATAAAGGGCTTACACAACAAGCTGGCCGACGAATTATACGGAAGTGATACTTTGGCTGGCAGCATTGAAATTGACAATCTTCGTATTTCAGGTTACGAAACAGTTGTCCGGGATATTAAGCGAACGGAAATTACCCGAAGCGATTGCATTTCGTATCTGACGCGAATCCGGAAACAAACGGCTGTAGAAGAAACTGCTAAAAAAGGATCATTAAGAACGTATAAACTCATAAAGAAGGGAATTGTCAGTTTCGAAACTAGCATTCGGTACCCGGAATCCTTTAATGACCTGGTGCAAATGACTTTATTGCATCTGCGGTATATCGGATTAAGGCGAAACCGGGGATTTGGTAAGGTCCGGATCACGGAAATTGACACTATTCCACAAAGCAAGAATGACCTGGAAATTGGGCAGCATAGGGTGGTCCCAGACAGCACAGCAATACTTGAGTATACTTTGCGGGCACTTGCACCTCTTCATATTGCAAAGCCAGTCGGAGATCAGAATACGGAAGGAACTGAGAATTATATTCCGGGATCGGCAATCAGGGGCATAGTTGCAGGTTATTTTATGCGTCAGGCTGGTTTTGAAAACAAATTGCATTTAAATCCTCGTTTCAGAGCATTGGTGTTGGAAGACGTTATTTATACAAATGCCTATCTGGATATTAACGGCTACAGGGCAGAGCCAATGCCTTTCGCTATTGGGTATATAAAAACCGAACAGGAAGAAAAGAGGCAAGCGATAAATGTTATTGATGCAGAAGTAGGGTCAGTGAAAAACTACCCGCCCTGGACCTGTGATATCTTTGAACCACATGGGAATGTGGAGGTAAACCTGACACAACATTTCCATCACCGACGATCGAACAGGTTAGCCGGAATGAGTACGGAAGCAGATGGCGCTATCTTTTACTATGAAAGCATAGCGGAAGATCAGACATTCAAGGGAGCCGTAATTGGTCCACCCAGGCAGCTGGAGATTATAAAATCAATTTTGGAAATACCTGGCCATGCTGTAGGTAGTTCAAAGGCAACTCAATATGGAAAAGTTTCTTTTCAATGCAGTGATCTAAATACAGAGGTGCAAGAATTCGATATTCAGCCAGACCAGGAATTCTATCTTGTTTTGCAAAGTAACCTAATCATCTATAATGATAATGGCTTTCCAGAGCCGACATTTAGTCAACTCAAACGTGAGTTATGTACAATCGGCCTGGACCCGGTTGAAGAAGCTGTGGCAGCGAAGGTGCTGCCTGTAGAGGGCTTTTACAAGCCGTGGAACGCTAACACAGACATGGATTTTGCTTATAGCATGGGTAGCACGTTTAAGATTCGGGTTATTGCTCCTGAGAAATTGAAAGGTGTCCGGGCCATCGGGGAAAGACAGTCAGAAGGGTTCGGACAGTTTAAGCTATATGCAAATCTCACCTGTAACCAGCCCTGTAGGAATCAAATCATCGGAGCTTTTGTGGATACGGAATTTGCCCAGCCGGTGCAGGAAGAAATGCTGTGTGAATTTGTAAAGTCTGTTCTTGCATATAAACGGCGGTGCGAAAAGGATAATGAGGTTCGGGTAGCGGCAATTGAACAAGCTATTTTACTGAGAAAAACGATTGATCCTCACAATAAAGGTGAAATTAAAAATCATCGTATCAAAGTACTGGCACAGGATTTAGCCCAGACTGATTTTTTACGGCTAGATCAATTCGAAAAGTTGCTTTCGGATAACAGGAGTAAAGCATTGGATCAGGGAAAGAAAGAAGATAAACTCGCAAAAGCGTTGAACTCAGATTTGCAATTATGGAAAGTGAAACGGCCATTTAATGAAGCCGTATTCAATGAATTTAAAGAAAAATGGTTTCATGTGTTTAATTACCTGCGGGTAAGAAAAGATCGGAATAAAAAGGATAATTAATGAGTCTGCAAGAGCATTTTACAAGCAGGATAATAGGAAAAATGATCATCCGGGCGAAGATAACCAGCCTGACAAATTTACTTATTGCAACCGGGGATGATACGATTTTCGACTTTGAATTAGTCAGGGATGGTAATGGCAATCCATTTATACCTGGGTCGTCATTTGCAGGAATGCTCAGGGACTATTTTTTTAAGTTGGCTGATCTTTCAGGCTGTGAGAAGCTCGCAGAGATTTTATGGGGCACCGAGATGGGAAAAACGGAATACAGCTATCAAAGCCACCTGGTTGTAGACGACCTGCTTTCTGTGCCTGGAACTTGGACTACAGCGAATAGGGACGGAGTGAAAATTGAGTATGAAACTTCCGTTTCCGAAAATAAATACAATTATGAATTCGTAAATCCGGGATGTGTTTTTACGATGAATCTGGAAATCACCCTTCGGGAAGGAATGGATTCAAATAAAGTAAAACGTTTTGTAAAGTTTATTGTTGAAGCGGGTACCGGCAGGAAATATTACCAAGGAGCTTTTACTACCCATTCGTTCGGATTACTGGAATGGACAGATCCTGAATTCTATTTTTTCGATTTCACTAATCTGAAATCCAATATGGCCGAAGATTGGTTTACATTTCTCCAAATGATCAGCAGCAAAAGTCTGGCTTTGCTAACCTGTTGGATCCGGAAGTTCTGGTTGATCTTGATTCAATTGAACCCTTACCTGAAAAACAGCAGAAGCCAAGCCTGACTGTTTCTGCATTATTCAGACTAAAGAATACACTCCTGATCGGTGGCTCGGGTTACTTGGGACGTCAAGTTGACAAAACATATCTGACAATCGCGATGGGTGAGCCTGTGCTTTCGGCCAAATCTGTCAGGGGAGCTATAAGGCATAGGGCTTTGCGTATCTTAAAGACGCTGAATCCAAGTGACGATAAAGGGCGCTTGCGGTCATTGTTCGGATTTGTAGATGAGCAGACAAAGGCGTCAGCTAAGGCAAAATTCAGATCCAGGGAATCGGTCATCCGGAATACCCACTTGCATACGCAATCCCGCATCAGCATCTGTCGCCTGACGGGTAAAACCATGCCGGGTGCACTATTGACAGAGGAAATGATCCAGGGAGGACATTTTAGCCTTGAATTGGAAATAGCCGAATACAGAATGGAAGAGTTAAAACTGGTTTTATTGGTTCTCAAAGATATGATCCATGAAGACCTGCCGATAGGAGGAAATAAGACCATCGGGAGAGGGGTGCTTATCGGTGATTCATTAACTGTAATAGGTTCCGATGGCAACGAGATAAACTGGAAAAGAGGCGGGAAGGTTTTGGTTAGCGGAACTACTTGGCCATTATACTTTTCATCAAAAAAGTGATTATAGATTAACTATATGTACAGGCAACATTTCATTGGTACAAAGATAATTCTGGTACAAGCACCTGAAATTGAACATAGGCTTAATGAATTCATTGGGTCTACTATTTTGGCTGGTTATTTTGACAGGTTAGAACTGATAGAAAAGTATGACGGGACAGGAATAGATTTTTCCGCTATTATTAAACTGAGGGCATTTATGACGCCCAGGAATTATATATCTGGCGTTCAAATAACGTACTTAAGGGAAGATGGCGTCAGGATTATTATATGACAGGTGATGAAACTGAGCAAGGAATCTGCATTGATACTGAAATGTTTATTGATAAAGTTTTGTCTAAGCAAGGGGCTGTTTTTGAAAAGTACAGTAAACTGAAAACCCGAAATTATGTGGCTTTTGATGACAATAACCAGTCCTATTACACAGACATGCGCTTGTTGTACTTAATACCTAAAGCAAATGAGTAAGCCCCAAAAAGACCAGATACGCAGAAGAACGACCGATCGGCAAGAGTGAGGACTCGGGAAAAAAGTGGGAAGAGACCGAACTCAGGAAGGGTTACGGATTAAGAATCCAAGCAATTTCGTTCCGACAAATGAGGTGATAATTCCTGGTAACAGCGATGCCGTTTTGATCGGTATGATAATATGAGGAATACATGTATTTATAGATATTAGGATAAAGCCCATGAAGCCCGTTTTCATTAGGGGCATTGGTAATGAGTTCTATAAGGCAGGTGATAAATTTGCGATTCCCGGAAGCACCATCAAAGGAATGATACGGCATTTAATAGAAGTGATCTCATTTAGTGAAACAACTATTTATAATTCGGGAATAAAAAATAAGGAAGGGGAATTAAAAACTAAGTTGACACAACACTACCCCAGTGGAAATCCTTCCGCGATTTTTAATGACATTATTTGGAAAAGATGCAGAAAGACAGGGTAAATTAATCTTTGAAGATGCGAAATGAAAAGGAAATCCCTGCTGACCATTTTTCATTGAAAGTACTGAAGATCCTCTTTTCCCCCATGCCAGAAGAGACCAAATACTACACCGGAAACGCAAATGGTGGAATTTACTTAAAAGGGAATAAATTTTTCTGGCACAGGGATGATCTTTGGTTTGATAATGCCTTGGATCCAGCGAAAGAACATAAGCACAATCCCACTGCCAATGTGCTTGTTAAATATGAGAATGTTTTTTTTGCAGGAAGAATCCGATTCGAGAATCTTACAGATGAAGAATTGGCATTTTGGCTATGGCACTTACCTGGGATTCGTGCTGTCGTACTATATTGGAATGGCTAAGCCTATTGATTGGGCAGGATTCGTATTCAAACAGCAGTCACTGAGATCGACCGTAATAAAAGATATAATGAGGTTTTTGATGAGAGCGGAAACTGGAATATGGGCGAAGTGGCCATGAGTAATGACAGGGTTAAGGAAATCAAGAATAGAGCTGCACATTACCTGTTGAGTGCTATCGGTGAATCATCTGACCAGCAAACGGCGGAAGACCTATTCTGGCAGTTGCCTCGTATGATGGATCTTCTTGACCTGCACCTTGTAGACCCCTATGGCGTCAGTAGTTCGATCTGGCAAAAGGAAACGGCATACCCAGGCAATAATAGAACAAAAGGCCCCAGAATACTAAAATCTGTTCGCGAAATAAGGGAGAGAATGAACCAGGAATCCAGAAATGCACGGAGAAATGGAGATTGAAATAAAGATCATACATGACCTTAAGAACCCTTATGTAATCCTGGATTTTGTGTGCGGGATGATTCTACTCGAATTGCATCTACAAACCTTATTGACCCTGCTGAAATGGGATTTGCAACAAGGAGCATATAATGTGGCCTAATGCCACTAGGCTCATCAGTTATTATACCCATGTACTGCATCCTGTGCTATTCATTGCGGTATCTGTGCCCAGAATGGATTTCAAGGCAGCCGTGGTGGTTGCCACACATACTAAGCTCCAGATGGTAGGCAATATCATCTATTTTGAGATGTAATAAAGTAGTTTAATATTTAAAGCGCATGCGTCGATTTATTCTCCGGTTTGGTCCCCTAATCCTGATTGTATTGGTTTTTGTGTTCGAATACCTGCTTAGCCACTTTCGTTGGCTGCAGTTGAACAGGGTATATGCAGATATTGAGATAATCTTAGCGGCCCTTGGTATGATCTGGTGGCATATCAGACATGAGAACACGTTGGCCGTCATAAAGATCTTTTTCAACGCTCATCATGGGGAGGCATCCAGTATTATGGGGCTTTTGAATATTGTTTTTGTATTTATACAACTGCATATAATCGGCACAGAAGTACATGGCATTTTGGTGCCCCATCCGGGTAAAGCTGTACACGGATCGGCCTTGACTGAGTGGCTGTCAGTAGGTGGTTATATTGCCCTTTTATTTATTCCTTTCCTGTTGATCGGCTACATTGTTGAGAAAAAAAGAGATATACCACAAGCAGAGCGGGAAGTGCTTGTGTCCGTACTTAGCTTTAACAAAGCAGATTTGATAAAAAGATTTATTGATACTCAATTTGATCCTGCCAGATTGATAGCGCAAAGGGAGGATGGTTCCTGGACTAGTTTTAATTGGTATCCCATTCGGAAAAGCCTCGAAATGTACGGAAAAATAAATACAGTAATTCTGCTGATCGATGGTAGATCAGAGGATGAAATAAATCTGGCTGGAAGCAGTGTTGAAACGATTATGCCGGAATTCTTAGGTAGTATACGGACGGGTATCCGGCTTGAGTATGTTAGAGACGTTGATGTTGAAGAGCTTAATAAAATGAATACAAAGACCAAGGCGGATATTGAAAAACTGCTGAAGCCTTACCCAAACGCGAAGATTGTATTTAATGTTACTTCGGGTACTTCAGTAGCTTCTTCTGCCATGACCCTGTTTTCAATCCGGGGAAACAGGGGTTTATGCTACCTCAAACAGGATGATCCTGATCCAAAGAAAAGCGTAATGAAGGAGTTCAGTGTTTCGGTGTTTGACTTGCAGGATGTATTTGAGGCTTTTTTTGAAGCAAGTGAAAATGAGAAGTAAATCAATTGAATATTGAAAACAGGTGTTTCTCCCTATAGTCAATTGTTTGAACTTACCTGGTTCAGGATCCGGTTTTCAATTCTGAATATCCGGTATCGGCCCGAACGTGTGCAGGAGCATATTCTTTCGGTGGTAAACAGTATGGTAAAGGCTATTTCCATTAAAGCCGGAGTTCTCAATCCTGTATTTCATATCGACCAGGCCGCTTATAATCTGGAAGAATTTAAAGACCAGGAAATACGAATTGATGTGATGCTGGCTTGTTCTGCCATCAAGGCTGAAGATTGGGTAAAAGCCTTAAAGGCCTATTTTGACGAACCCGTTGCGGAAATTAATTTTAAAATGGAGCAGCAGCCACAGGCTGAAGTACGAACCCTGCAACAATTGCTGGCTCAGTGGAACAGTCTGGAAGAAGCTCCAGAGCTATGTCTGGAATTCCACAGCCCATTACCCCTTCTTGATGGCCCCAATAAACAATATGATCTTTTTTCTTTTTTGCAGGGTTGCCTTTCACGAATAGGCAGGTTGTTTCCCGGTTTTATCAATCCGGGTGAAGAAG
>JBGATZ010000244.1:0-7507 GCA_044228905.1 Cyclobacteriaceae bacterium
CTTCGTGACAACGATAAGAAAAGATATATGGGCAAAGGCGTTTTGCAGGCAGTTGAAAATGTGAATACTAAAATTGCAGCAGAAGTAGTAGGTGTTTCTGTATTTGATCAAAATGTGATTGATAAAATAATGATTGAACTGGATGGCACTCCAAATAAAGCGAAGCTTGGAGCGAATGCTATCTTAGGTACTTCATTGGCTGTAGCAAAAGCGGCAGCAATGGAAGCCGGTCAGTCATTGTACCGTTATATCGGTGGAGTGAATGCAAATACATTACCCGTACCAATGATGAACATCCTCAATGGAGGAAGTCATGCCGACAATTCAATTGACTTCCAGGAGTTCATGGTAATGCCAGTGAAGGCAGATACTTTTTCTGAGTCGCTTCGCATGGGTACTGAGATCTTTCATACGTTGAAAAAAGTTCTTCATGATAAAGGTTTCTCCACTAACGTAGGTGACGAAGGGGGGTTTGCTCCTAACATCAAATCAAACGAGGAAGCAATCGAGATTGTGTTGCAAGCAATCGAGAAGGCTGGATTTAAACCAGGTGAAGATGTATTTATTGCTATGGATGCAGCAAGTTCAGAGTTCTATGACGCGAAAACAGACACTTATACTTTCAAGAAATCAGATGGTAAAAAACTAAGCTCAGCAGAGATGGTTGATTACTGGGCTGCATGGGCTGCTAAATATCCGATCATCTCTATTGAAGATGGTATGGCTGAAGATGACTGGAAAGGATGGAAAGGTGTTACCGATAAAATTGGTAAGAAAGTTCAGCTTGTGGGAGATGATTTGTTTGTAACGAACGTGACTCGTCTGCAGGAAGGTATTGACAAGGGAGTGGCAAACTCTATCCTGGTGAAAGTAAATCAAATCGGGTCACTTACAGAAACAATCAATGCAGTGAACCTTGCCAAGAAAAATTCTTATAAGAGTGTAATGTCTCATCGTTCCGGAGAGACAGAAGATTCTACGATTGCAGATTTGGCAGTGGCATTGAATACTGGTCAGATTAAAACAGGTTCCGCTTCACGCTCTGACCGGATGGCGAAGTACAATCAATTGATTCGTATTGAAGAAGAACTGGGTGACGTTGCGTATTTCCCTGGTAAGAAATTCTAATTTTCAATCAGATTAGTTTATTGAAAAAGCCTCGTAAAATGAGGCTTTTTTGTTTTAAGAATTCCTGATTTTGGAATTATTCTTTCATTGAAGTTCAATTTGGTCTTTATAAATACTTAACCCGATCAGATAAGCCGGGAATTCCGATGGACTTTAAAGCTTTTTAAGAAAGCCAGTTACCAAGAACACTTTTTGCTGATGTATAGCAAATAGTTGGTTGGTATGAAGGCGAATGAATTGATTCAGTTTGTCACGGTATTCCTGCTTCCGATAGGGATAGTAATTGGAATATATTTTTGGCTTAAGAACCTCCTGGAGGACCTGGCAACACGTATTACAGGAATTTGGGTAAACAGTGATCAGTCTTTTCGTGTATTGATCTATGATATCGGGTCAACCTTACAAGGGGATGTGTCGTATTGAGTATAAGTTTCGGTTGCGCAGACTTTCGAAAGATTCTATTCAGCTATATATGACTGATGACAATGGCAAGGTTGTGGCCAACGATACCTGGAGTCTTGTTAGCTGATTGGCAAGCAGCGTCTGGAGCGCTCTTCTATTTCGTTAGAATTTCCTATCTTCGTAGCACCATTTTTTAAACTTATGCTGAAACAACTTCCTCCTGCCTTCAGGAATTTTTATTTCGTGACAGGCGCGTGTTTTTTGATCTGGCTTACCTTTCTGGATTCCAATGATCTGATTTCTCGTTTTAAAATGGGCGCGAAATTGCGATCGCTGGAAGATGAAAAAGAATACTATATCCAAAAAGTATCTGAAGTGGAGAAAGATCGCACAGAATTAATGACCAATAAAGAACTTTTGGAAAAGTTCGCCCGCGAAAAATACCTGATGAAGAAAGAAACGGAAGATATTTTCGTTATTGAAGAAACTGATTAACTGGTATGAAGAGTTGTGCTCTTTTCTTTTTATTATTTGTCATGTCCTATGCTTCATTTGCACAACGTGAAGTGGAGGAGGATACAAAACCAAAATTCAAAGACCGTGTTTACTTTGGCGGAGGCTTTGGATTGAATGGCGGCAGAGATGGGTACGGAAATAATTATTTTTATTTCGCGGTAAACCCAATCGTGGGTTATATGGTTACTCCCAAATTATCTGCCGGTACAGGAGTGAGCTGGCAACAATACAACTACACGGATTATAAAATAAAGATTAATCAGTATGGTGTAAGCCCTTTTGTACGATACAATTTCGGAAAGTTATTTTCTTATGCAGAGTACAACCTGATTAATACTCCTAACTTTTATAATAACGCAGACTCCAGAGCAAATTATGACCGTCTGCTTCTTGGACTGGGATATACACAGCCATTTGGAACAGGTCGCGGAGCAATCAACGCGATGGCTTTGTATGACGTGATCTATCAGCAAAGTGATAGAGTGTTTGCATCACCGTGGGTGTTCCGGATATTTTTCTCTTTCTGATCCTAGAAAGTAATCTGAAATTTCTTCGCAAGCTCTTTCAGGTCATCCACTACTTTATCATTTAAAGGAATACCGCTCTTTAATCTTTCAATTTCACTTTCCCGTTCAGGATCTCCAGGAATGATTACACGTTCATATCCTTCGACTGTTTTTGCTGAGCGGAAACGTGTGATCCAGTTGTCCATGTGTGATTTGAATTCATTTGCCGGACGAAAAGCATCTACACGCATAGCACCAAAGAAATGGCCTATGCCCTCACCAACCGGATCGGCAGGAGGAGCCAGGAAGCTTACAAACGGAGGAACCCATGGCCCATAGTTGGCTCCACTTAATACGGCAGAGAAGATATCCACCCATGCCCCTAAACAAAATCCCTTATGACTTCCGTGATCGCGGTCGCTTCCCAGTGGAATCAATGCTCCACCATCTTTTAATTCATGAGGATTAGTAGATACGGTTCCGTCTTTTTTCTGAATCCAGCCTTCAGGAGCTTCTTTGTCTTTGCGCTGAAGTATTTCAAGCTTACCGTTGGCTGCTGTAGTAGTAGCAAAGTCAGCGACAAAAGGAGGTTGTTGATCAGCAGGAATGACCACACAGATGGGATTAGTTCCCAATAATCGCTCAACAGAAAACGTAGGCGCTACCAATGGACTGGCATTGGTCATGGCCATTCCGATCATATCGTGTTGTAGCGCCATCATTGCATGAAAGCCGGCAATACCAAAGTGGTTGGAGTTTTTTACAGCTACCCACCCGGTTCCACATGTTTTTGCTTTATCGATTGCTATTTGCATGGCTTGCGGAGCGACTACCAGGCCCAGACCTCTATCTCCATCTACTACCGCAGTGCTGGGTGATTCATGTACGATGCGCACATTTGGTGTGCTGTTGATTCGTTGCGCTTCCCACAATCTCACGTATCCACTCAAGCGAGCAAGTCCGTGAGAATCAATTCCCCGCAAGTCGGCACTAAGCAACACTTCCGTTGCTTTGGCCGCCTCTTCCGAAGGACAACCAATTTTTTTAAAAATGTCAAGTGCAAGATCTCTGAGTTGCTGAACAGGGTAGGTGATTTCCATATTTACCTTTTTAGAGAGGCAAATATAGTTCGGTATTTTTATCCTCGCGAATTACTGCATTACAGCTACTTCAGTCGCTTCGGGAAAGGTTAGTGTAAAGGTCGTACCCTGATTCACTTTGCTGTTGATCTCAATCTCTCCTCCAAGGGCGAGTGTTTGGGTTCGAACCAGGTACAATCCCAGCCCTTTGCCGTCTACATGTAAATGAAAACGCTGATAAAGATTAAATAATTTATGCTCGAATTTATCCAGATCAATGCCTAACCCATTGTCTGTAATCTGTAGGCCAACGGTACGATCAGTTTTGAATGAGGAAATATGAATGACTGGCTTGCGATCGGGTGAACGATATTTAATGCTATTGGAGATCAGATTATAAAAAATACTGTGTAAATAACTTTTTATGGTGAAGAATACTTCTACCATGGAGAAATCATAAATGACCTCCACGTCATGAACCTGAAACTGAGGTTCAAGTGTTTTCTGTATTTCACTTACAAGTTGGTGAAGCGATACAGGTTCTTTGGGCAGCGACTGGAATCCCCGGATTTCGAGAATATTGGCAAGATCAAGAATAACTTCATCGAGCTTGCGTGTAGAATACATCAGGTGAGTACTGATAGCTTTTATATCTGATGGTTTATCTTCTTTTTCTATAAGATTAATCAATCCCAAAAGGGTGGCTACCGGGCCGCGCAGGTTGTGTGAGGCGATATAAGAAAACTGGAGCAGATCATTATTTTGTGAAATGAGTTGCTTGATGAGATTTGATTTTTCTTCTTCATGTTTTTTTCGATCACTGATGTCTGAAACAATTCCATTGACCTGAAATGAATTTTCTTCCAAACCCTGACTAATCCAAAATCTGCTCAATACATATTTCACCTTCCAGGTTTTCGGATGACGAACACAATATTCGATCTCCATGTATTCCTTCTCCCCGATGGTGGCCAGCATTGCCTGCACGCGCTCTTTGTCTTCTTCTGCAATGGTGTTTGTCCAAAGCGAAGTATCTTCAAAGTATTCCTCTTTTGTAAAACCTAATATTTCAAGCACCGAAGGACTCATCAGGTCTACTTTGAACTTTCCTTCTTTATACTGAGCGGACCAGACAAAATCCTTAACAGAGCGAAGGACCTGACTTAAGCGCTCTTCACTTTGTCGAATAAGCTCTTCTGATTGTTTGCTGATCAAGTCATGAGCTTTAATAAGTTGTTCGTTTGTGCTTGTTAGTTTTTCGTTATAGGATTCTAGTTCTTCAGTAAGAGCTGCTTGTTCCTGAATCGCGTCATGAAGTTCACGTGTGCGTTCGTTCACCCTCTTCTCTAACGTGTGATTGAAATCGAGGATCTCCTTTTCGTACCGGATGGTGTCCGTTACATCGTGCGCCACAGCGAGCATTGCCGTTCTTCCTTCATAGTCCACTGCATGGGTTGATATTTCTGCGTGAATGATGTTTCCGTTCTTTAACCGATGCTTCCATATTCCTGACTTGTTGAAAGTCATTTTCCAGTCAGCACTCAATAATCGTCTTACCTCTTCTTCGGGTCGGATATCTTTCATGGTCATAGAAAGAAATTCTTCTGCTGTATACCCGTATTTATCCAGGGCGGCATCATTCACGTCCAGGAATTTTAACGAGTCGATTTCAAAAACCCACATGGCATTTGGGTTCTTGTCGAAAAGCCTTCTATATCCTTCTTCGCTTAACTGTAATTTTCTGTAGTAGTACCTGATAAGAAAATAGAGTAACAGTGAAGAAACGACAATGAATGAAAATCGTATAACAGTCTGCTTATAGAGCAGAAGTAACTGGTCAGGCGTGCTGAGTGATCTGCTTACAAAAAGAAAAATGAATAGGAGCAATAGACAATCCACAGCGAAATAAGCGCCTGATATAATCAAAGCGGAGCTATGCCTTCTCAGAATTTTAGATTTGCCCATTACCAACCAGCGACACAACGTAACTGAATTTTACCTGTCTAGTGACTGGGAAAATTAGACCGACTGTAATTAATAACCCTGTGCAATCTGCTTTAAAACCATACTGTCCCCCATTAGGGACATAAATACTTCTGCAAACCTGATAGCGGCCTTGTTTTATCAGAAATTTTAAAATTGACCGCTTTTTCAGAGCGATTTATTACATAACATTTCAGTTGCCGGAACTATAATGGCCGCTCCAATGAGCTGCAGACGTTGTGATTAGTTCTCTTGATGATTCTCATGTTATAGGTTTGAATGTCCCAAAGATGGAATCGAGGTTTTGTATTTCTTCACTCTATCTGTATTTTCATGCGTCTTTTAAAAGCGGCATAGTTTTTAGAAGGCATATGGCTTTTAATCGTTCAGGATGAAGAAAATTCTACTGTTGCTGACCCTATTCGGCAGTCTCTCTTCTTTTTCTCAGGATCTCGATTCATTAATTAACCTGAGTGCATTCACTGCTGAAAGTGAATTGCAAAAACAACTAAATACGGCCACCTCTGTTGCTTCCAGCAAGGCACTGTCGACCCGCGAAACTCCGGGGATACTCTCTGTTATTACGAACGAAGAAATTCAGAATTCCGGAGCACGTGACATGATTGATGTGCTTCGCCTGGTTCCTGGCTTTGATGTTCTTCAGGATAACCAATTTGTAATGGGATTGGGTATTCGCGGCAACTGGGGCAACGAGGGCAAGGTACTTGTGCTCATGGATGGTCACTATATGAATGATTTGCTCTATCAGACGGTACAAGTTGGAAATCACTTTCCAGTAGACGGGATTGAACGGATTGAAATTATACGTGGCCCGGGTTCTGCGATATATGGTGGCTCAGCGGAATACGGAGTGATCAACATTGTAACCAAAGCTGCTTCAACACTTAATGGAGTACAGGTTTATGGTATAGGTGGTCTTCACAGCGATGCGGTAGGCCGCACGAATGCGGGAGTGATGGCGGCCAATCACAACGAGAAATTTTCATGGGATGTTTCATTGTTTAAGGGAAATGGCATTGTGAGTGATTCAAAGAATTTTCAGGATTTATATGGAAACTATGAACTGCAAAACCTGAGCAAGACCACTACGGCCGATCCAATGAATATCAATTTTGGAGTGAAGGCGGGCGGATTAAGTTTTCGTTCTATGTATGATGAGTTTAAGACCACTGATCCTTTTGCTTTTTCTTACAGTAAAAACTTCTTCAGCGACCTGCGATATGACGTTAAAGTAAATAAGAAGCTGACGATTACCCCTTCGTTTAGATATTACAATCAAAAGCCCTGGTCGTTTGGTAATAAAGATCCCTTCGAATATGTTCTTAAATCGAGAGCAGAACGCGCCTGGGGACAAGTAGAAGGAAACTATGATTTGAACCGGAAGGTGAATTTTAATGTAGGCGCATTATATTTTGCTGATAAAGGAACCGATCTTTTGGAAGACGGATTGTTCAATGGAGATAACTCACTTACGTTAAAGAACTTTGCTTTCTTTGCTCAGGGATTATTTAAGCACCGGCTGGCAAACACTACCCTGGGCTTCAGATATGAGAAAAACAATCGCTACGGTTCCGCATTTGTTCCTCGTCTTGCACTGACAAAAAAGATTGAAAATTTCCATTTTAAGGTCTTATACAGTAAGGCATTCCGGGCTCCTTCTATTCTGAATATCTCTGAAGCACTAACAGGAAATATCAAACCTGAAAAGACGGATGCTTTTGAAATGGAATTAGGTTATCAGTTTACTCCTGAAATGCTTTTATCATTAAATGCATTTAGCCTCACCACCAAAAACGTAATCATTTATGGGTCATCAGGTGAAGGAGATACTTTTAATGAGTGGTATGAAAACTATTTGAAATCCGGATCTAG
>JBGATZ010000245.1:0-7480 GCA_044228905.1 Cyclobacteriaceae bacterium
TAATGCTGAACCAGTACGTATAAGATATTTTTATACCTAAACCCTTGAAAACCATGCCGTAAGCATGGTTTTTGTTTTTTGAAGCAATGGATTCAATCATTCTGACTATTTTAATAAAGAAGTTGATCTGAATCGATTCTTATGACCAAAAAGATAGTCATACCTTATTTCCCAAAAGGATTGAAATATACAACTCCATTGATGTTTGGGTTGGCGGTATTCCTTTCCATTAAAGGACTGATTGTAATAGGTGCCTTGTTGGTTCTTTTTATCATTCTTATTATGACCACGAACTACGTGACAGAGATCAGTATGGAAGAGAAACGTTATTGGGATTATATCTCTATGGCAGGAATTCAGTTTAGTGTGGAGACTACTTCTTTTTCATATCTCGACAGAATAATAGTCACTAAAGAGAATAATGCTAAACGTGTCACTTCCCGAATGCAATCCCGAACGATGCAATGGAATTCGTACACAGCCACATTGTTATTTGATCATCAGAAGACATTAGATCTGATCACGCTTACAGATAAGCATGAATTGATGGAAGGACTTCAGGCGTTCGCAGCCTTTCTTCAGGTGCCGATTGAAGATCGCACGGCTGTGATTGCAGCTCATTCACGATAATGTCAGGTGTCTGACGTGTTTGCTACCCGCAATTACCGGTAGGAACGAAGTAGGAAATAAGTGTATCGTTGTATTTATCTCCTTTATAGATTTCTTCAATCTCAAAACGAATCTGATCTCCCACTTTTGGCAACAGTATATCTTTCTTCCATACAGGATCTATTCCAAAGGCCTGATAACTATCGCTGTCTTGCAAGAGTACATAACCGATGTGTTTATCATTGAAGAATACTTTCATTTTCTTCACACGGTTATTCGCTTTCCAGGAATCTTTGCTTTTAATGTAACCATTGCGAATCTGGTAAGTTGTGCCAATAAGAAAGTTCTCTTTAATAGTGAATGTAATTGACTGACCGATTCCTCCATCAGGAACAGCCCATGCTGTTGTTTCATTTACATTCAAAACATGAGATGCTAAATACGTGTTTGCTCCCTGTGCCCGTAGCTCAGCTGAAGCTTTTACCGTTACTCCATGCGCACAATCAAATTCATTAATACCCGGACCATCCGGATTTTCTTCTACGATCCTCGCGCTTGCAGTGGGTTCAGCCTGGTATTCATTCAATGTAGTTTTGCGTGGAGTGAATTCAGTTCCATTCCAGTCGAAGTTGAACTCATATTTCACGTAGCTGTTTTCCAATGCGGCATCATCCTGCGATTGGTAGTGGTCGGCAATCTCTTTCAGGAAGTTCCACTTATTGATTTGATAACGCAACGAATTTTTTGAAATGAAAATATCGAGGTAAGGCGATGTCTCTGCATTTTCAAAAGGATCGGGCAGCTTTACATCCTCAGCAAGAAAATCATTGAGAGTTACTTCAGGCATAGGAAAAAGCTTCCATCGTGATTCACCATCTTCGGGCTGAAAGAGTGAATACTGCCAGAGTTTTGTGTTGTTCACCTGTGCATTCAACTGTTGAACCGCAACCAGCGCACTATTAGTGTTTGTCTTGAATACAATGAAATGGATTGAATTATCTTCAGATATTTTATTCTTGATCAGAAGTTCATCATTTTTCTCATCTTTTAAAGTCAGCTTCCAGTTTTCTGATTCTCCTTTATCAAGGAGGTCATTTAACTCTCCGGGAGAGATATCCTGAATCACTTCGGTAAACTCATTGGTTGGAAACGTGGAGACCATTGTGGTGACTGTTACTTCACCATTGGTTTCGGATTTTTTTGAATTACACGAAAAAAGAATGATGAAAGCGAGGAGATGGAGAAGCCGGAACATGTTTATTGGGGTAGATGGATTAATACGAAATTAGCCGATTTTTGTTTCCGTAAATCACTTCAACTGCAGCTCAATAGCTTTTTCAATATTCTGCAATCCAGTACTCAATTCCTCTTTCAGTGGATAACCAAAGCCGATGCGCATGTAATTCTTAGCCATCTCGAACCAATGCCCCGGACCAACGAAGGTTTCGAATTTCGTATTGAGGTCTTCGTAGAATTTATTGTAATCAATTTTTAAATCGGATTTAATTCGTGGAAAGCAAACTACTCCTCCTTTTGGCTCAACCCATTCTAAATAATTTTGCTCAGTAAACCATTTTTTCAGGATCCCAAAATTCTGATTGGTATTCTGGCTTATTGAAGATAAGAACTCTTTTTTCTTTTTGTAAAACTGATAACCGATCTCCTCATCTACTACTGAATTGCAAATAATGATCTGTTCTTTAGCTGCAAGAAAGCGATGCATTACTTTACTATCCTGAGTAAGGATCCAGCCAATGCGGATCCCAGGCAAACCAAATGCTTTTGAAAAAGAACATACAGAAATAATCTTTGAATGTAAATCAGCAGCGTAAGGTAATAACTCACCTTTATGCAATTCACGATACGTTTCATCCACTAAAATGTGGACGTTGTGCTGATTGGCTATCTCTTTGATTTGATCGAAGTCATCAGCTGTTAAACACATTCCGGTGGGATTGTGCGGATGAGTGATACTAATAAGTTTTGTGTTTGACTTGATAAGCGATTTTAACTTCTCCCAGTCAATATGAAACTGATCTTCAAAGCGAACGTCTGCAAAGTCGATTTCGCAGCCAATCGCTCTAGGTGTTTCAATGTTGGTTGCATAATTAGGTCGTACAACAATCAGGTGATCTTTGGTTGAAAGAAGTGAAGAGGAAATAATAAAGAGAGCAGTTGCTGCACTGGGTGTGAGTAACACCTGATCGATCGGAATATTTTTTGTTTCTGCAGCGATTAATTCACGAAGCTCAGGTTTGCCGAGGTGATCACCATAGCAGAGCAGGAGGTTTTGCAGGCCGAAGTGATTAAGATTTAATGAAATATCCCGTACAGAGCTTTCAGCGAGGTTATACTTCACATTCGAGTAACCGACTTGCTCCGGTGACTCGATTTCGATAGGCATTCGTTTATAATCCATGCCTGAATTTACGGTTTTAAGCTGATCTCAGCTGTTCTTCCCGGTATTTGGAAAGGATATTTGATTTGGAAAGAAATCCTTTGTATTGCTTGTCTTCAACCACCGGCAGATTCCACAGACCGGTGTCTTCAAACTTCTTCAGCACTTCGTGCAGGTTTTCCTCCGGATGAATCACGGCTGCCGGTTCCACCATCAGATCACGGACAAATAACTTGTCGTAAGAGTCCGTTTGGAAAATGACTTCTCTCACCTGATCAAGATGGATGAGCCCTGCGAGCTGCCTGGATTCATTTACTACCGGATAGATATTCCTTTTCGATTTGGAAATGATCTTGACCAGGGCCTGCAGTGTATCATCCGGGCTCACGGTTGAGAAGTTGGTTTCAATTAATTCAGATAATGTAAGCTTACTTAACAGGTACTGATCGCGATCGTCCATGCTTATTTTAAGCATTTGTGCCAGTTTCTTTCCTTCCATTGACAGTGGCTGGAAATACCGGGCAACCGTGACACTCAATGCAGCAACGATCATCAGGGGGATGATGAGTCCATAACCTCCTGTGATTTCGGCAATCAAAAATATAGCCATGAGCGGAGCATAGAATACACCGCTCAGAATTCCTGCCATGGCAACCAGCGCAAAATTTACCTCTGGAATATGAGCGATGCCGGAGATGTTGATTAGCCGGGCAAAAAGAAAACCAAGATAGGCACCTACGAAAAGTGAAGGACCAAAGCTTCCTCCGTTTCCACCCGTACCAATGGTAACAGCTGCGGCAAATGATTTAAGCACAATTAAAAGCCCGAAGAAAAGAAGTAACGCAGTGTTATTATCAAAGAACTTGTGTATTAAACTTCCTGTTACCAGATCTTTTCCTTCCAGAGAGGCAAGTACTTTGATCGACTCATACCCCTCACCATATAGTGGAGGAAAGATGAGAAGGAGAGTAAAGAGAATAATACCACCCAACCCAATACGAAGCCATGTATTATCTATTTTTTTTACATGGTGTTCAACCCAGGTAAATGATTTGGCATAATATAGAGAGACAAACCCTGAAATCAATCCAAGAAGAATGTAGAACGGAATATTTTTCGAATCAAATGGTTGCTGAAGAGTGAAAGATAAAATAACTCCTTCTTTCAAAATGATTTTGGAGATGAGTGCTCCGCTGGCCGATGCAATAATCAATGGAATAAATACGGCAGCGCTCGCATCAGCTAATAAAACTTCGATAGCGAACAGAACTCCAGCGATGGGGGAGTTGAAGGCAGCTGCAATACCTGCCGCAGCACCACATGCCAACAGGATAGTTTTGTCTTTGTAAGATAGTTCGTGAACACGTCCGTAATTTGATCCGATTGCCGACCCGGTACTCACCATGGGTGATTCGAGCCCAACAGAACCACCAAATCCTACAGTCATTGCACTGGTCAGCAGATGAGAATACATCTGACTTCTGGGTAATACGCTTGAGTTTTTTACGATGGCATAGGAGATTTCTGCGCTTCCTTTTTTGAACTTTCCTTTCAGTACGTACCGAATGAACAAGACAGTTAATGTAATCCCTGTTACCGGTAAAAGAGCAAAAAAAACAAATTCGTTTACATTGCGGCTATAATATTGAATCCCCACTTCAATAGTGTGGACAATATATTTCAATAGCACGGCAGCTAATCCAGAGGTAATGCCTACCAGGGCACTGGACACAATTAGGAACTGATGAGGAGTCAGTTTTTCCTGAAGGTATGAGATACCTTTCTTTACAATATGACGTGCGGTGGTGATCATGAAGATCAGGCAAGTTATGAATTTTAGATGGAGGGCCGAATTTAGGGTAGCCCAATTTTCTTTTGTAAATAATCAGGCCAGCAGAGTGAACAGGTTTAATTATCTTAGAGAAAACAAAAACATTGTGGCTATGAGTACAATCCAATACAATGAGTTATCAATTTCTGAACTGATTGAGGAATCTACACTTATTGTGGAGGTGGAACTGATCGGCCCTTTCCAGGAGGAAGTTGCCGTAATTGATCGTAACGCAACGAATACGTCCACACCCATTACTCCTTTTATTAAAAAAGGACACAGCTTTAAAATAAAGAATGTATTGAAAAATAAAGGTGATAATATACCTGAACGGATCAACGTACCTGATGAAGACTGGAGGAGGTCGTTAAGTCAATACAAGGAAGTGCATGCGAACGGACCAAGCAAGTCGTTCACTGTTGCTAAGTATAAATCAGATGTGAAGTCGATCACAAAAGCAACGGTATTATTTCTTAATCACTTTCAGGGAATGTATGATCTTACTGCAGCCAATTCATTTGAGAACGATAAGGCTTTAGAAAAAATCAACATGCTCCTGCATCCTGCCAAAACGATTCCTAAAAACTCCTGATTATTGGAATAGGGAAAGCTGTGACTGGGAGATCACGCTTTTGGTAAATGAACGGATTGGTCTGCGAATGGTGCCAGGCGTACTGCGGATGTGATACAACGCTGACTCTTTATCACGTGAGGCAATTATAATTTCAGTGGTGCCGGCTACTTTCTGAAATAACTCTTTGACCAATCTGGGCGAATTATTATCTCTTGAAAGATGCGATAAAAATAAATGACTCATGAAGGGAGGACGATGAGTCAGGAATAGCTCCAGTGCCTGTTTATTGGATAAGTGACCATATCCATTTCTGATTCTGTTCTTTAGGGCGATTGGATAGCGTCCAAACTCCAGCATTTCTTCATCATAGTTTGATTCAAGAAATGCGGCATGGCATTGTTTAAAATGACGTGTTAAATGATCGCATGATCGCCCCATGTCAGTGAAAATACCAATGCTGACGAGCTCGTTCGATACGATGAAGCTATGAGGATCAGCTGCATCGTGAAATTTGGGAAAGCCTGTAATTGTCAAGCCACCAATTTGCACCGGATTGTATGCACGAAAAGGCATAACCAAATGTGCTTTGATCTCAGCAGAAGTGTTATTCAGCGTGCGATCGGTAATATAAACGGGAATCTGATGTTTTTTCGAAATGCCTGGTACTCCGTGAATATGATCACCGTGCTCGTGCGTCACGAAGATGGCTTTGATTTTTTTGATCGATAAGCCCAGTCTTTTCAATCGCTTTTCGGTTTCACGACACGAGATGCCACCATCTATCAGAACGGCTTCGTCCTGGTTTCCGATGTAGTAGCAATTGCCGTTACTGCCTGAATTGAGAGAAGAAATGAAAAGCGACATTGCCGCTAAGGTAGCTGATTTTATACCTGTTGTGAAGAATCACACAAATAATAAATCAGATCTTGGCGAGGAGCCAAAGTGTACCTGAAGCAAGAATAAATAAAAGGAAAAAGAGGAGTGGGGAAACGGGCTGGTAATCAGTAATTAATTGATTCCTGACTTCTCCTGAAGCCTGATACAAACTGTTTTTTTTGATTTGGTCGGCCACCCGCAGATCATTCCATTCCTGATTTGCTGAAACGTAGAAATCAAATTGCGTAGAGTCCTGTAAAGTTAACCGGTGCCAGCCGGATTGATTAGCCCACGTGGTCCCATGCCAGATGTTTTCAATGCGGACATCTTCTTTGACAGGAAGGCGAATGCTGTCATAATATACTTCGGGTGCTTCCGCTGAAGCCATGATTTTAAAATCAATCGGCTGATCGATGTATCTCGGGAATGGGGTGACAATCTTTATTTTGAATTTCTCAGCTTTTGTACGCGCAATATTTTCAATGAGCGGAGACCAGAAGTCTGCATATTCGTTTGCTTTTCCTTCCAGAGAAAGACGATAGGTCTCATTTAGGAATTGAAAGCCGGTTCTTCCTGTTCCGTTATAAAAATAACCTGATAGAATTTTACCGTCACTGTCCTTGAATAAGGACTGAACAGCTGGATTGGTATTGATGCGAAGTGGGATTGCCGGTACTGTTATTTTTTCTGCCCACGAAGGAGATGATAAACTGACTGTGTCAGTTTGTGCTTCTGTTAACAAGAAAGGAAATATTCGTTGAATATTTTTAGTTGTTTTTTGATCGAAGAGTAATAATACACCTAATCCCTTTTTGATTGATTGCTCTAAAGTTTGCACTTCATTGATACTCAAATCCTGAAATGCTGAAGTGGTGAGGACGAGTAAGTCCAATGAGTTTAATAACTCCGAGGTCAGTTTCGGAACGAGTTGTTTATCCTGATTGGCGTATTCGTACCGGTAGGTGTTTTTTGAGATCTGGTAACGCAAAGTAATTGCATGACCTTTTTCGCTTAAATAATTTTTCAAATACTTCGTTTCGAAAGTTGGGTATTGCTGAAGAAAGACAACAGATAGTTTATTTTCTGCTTCTACTTGTACCGGAAAATGGTTGATAATGGTTTGCTGATTGCTTTCCGAGTTGAGCTGATAGACAAAATTTCCCGGCCGTGCCGTTTTTATTTTCAGCGAAAA
>JBGATZ010000246.1:0-8463 GCA_044228905.1 Cyclobacteriaceae bacterium
CCAGTCAGAATAGGTAGTTCTTCCACCAACCATAACGGAAGTTTTATCTTTAATCAGGGGGATCTCCAATGTTAAATGTGAAGTAACAGGTCCTATTCCGCCCTGACCAGAAAATTTTTTCTGATTTCCATCTTTCATCTGCACATCAAAGATGGATGATAATCTTCCCCCAAACTGGACAGGAATTCCGCTCTTATACAACTCGGAAGACTTAATAGCATCTGCATTAAACACAGAGAAAAAACCCAGAAAATGTGAGGTATTATAAATTGTTGCCTCATTCATCATCATCAGGTTTTGATCCGCATTCCCTCCTCTTACGTTGATGCCAGATGCCCCTTCGCCAATCGTTTTCACACCTGGCAGCGTGAGCGCTACTTTCAGCAAATCATTTTCTCCCAATACTTTAGGCACATTTTTCATCGACCGCATGTCAATAGAATTCATTCCCATCTGCACGTTGGCTATGTTGGCATCGCGGTCGGCTTCAACCATTACTTCTTTCAGTGAAATCAAATCTTCATCCATCAAAATGGTAAGATTCCCATCGGAATGGAGAACAATTTCCTGATTCACCTCCTTCATTCCGGTGAACTGAACTGTGACAGAATAAGTACCAGGTTTCAGCGATAAGGAGTAAAATCCGAAGGTATTAGTAGTGATAGCTTTTGAGGTTCCCCGCAGATAAACTGCTGCGCCAATAATAGCTTCCCCGGTTTTTCTTTCTTTGACATAGCCCGAAAGAATGGCGGTTGCAGATGGATTTGTGACTCCCTTCTTCCCTATTTCCTTTTTTAAATTGGCAGGTCCGGAAGCATTGCTATTGATGTTATTGTACTCTCTTTGAAATGAATAGTCCGGGCGGGCCGCAGCGCTATCGACAACTGAAAACAGACCATTGTCTACAGGGATTACAGAAACAGTTTGAGTAAGGATAATTCGATCATCGGCAATAAAGTAATGAAGTGTCGAACTCTTCAACGCTGCTGACAGGATTGCCGGAACAGTCTGCCTCTGAAAAGTAACATCAATATTAACCGTGTCTACCCAGGAAGACAGGTAATAGAACCTGTAGTTTGTCTCAGACTCAATGTACTCCACTAATTTGAGCAAGGGCTGATTCTGAAACGAACCCGATAAGGTTTTATCCTTTTGTGCCCATGCACTTCCCAATACCAATAAAAAAATGAAGAGTAGTAACGATCTCTTCTGTAAAAGTAAATGCATTGTAAATCCAGTAGGATATCCCTATGAATTCAATTTTAATTAAAAAAAGTGACTTGGAAACAAAAAAGGGACGAGTGGAAGAGCTTAATTATCCATTAAAAATGAGATCTATAAATCAAGCTCCATAATCTGCCAGTAAGATCTCTCCGGCAGTATCAGCATTAGCACGTTTTTCATTCGTTGAGGAAGCAAGCAGAAGAGAAAGTCCTGTGTATTCCGAAATCAGGCTTATTGTGACCATTACATCCATCTCTACGGGCTGAGCAAGAGCGTACCTCAAAACACAATTGATCCCCTCTCTTACATGAGGCATAAGCAACAGTTTAAAAAATAGATTTCGTAACATGATGAACCTGCCTGAAATACTAATGCCATCGTTCCGAAACCGTTGTCACAAAGTGCCTTATAGTCAGTATTGCGGTGGAAGTGCTACAAACTGTGGAATTTATAAGGATTATATTCTTACACACGTGCAAACGGTAACACAATCCCTGACTTACCCTGATTCTTAAACTTTGGTTAATCTTCGTCTGGTACTACCTCATCTGTATTGAAAAAGTGATACATTTATGGCCGTATGATCAGGTGGAGCGGTTTGCTCATTTTTACTTTTCTTCTCTCACTGGTTAGTCGCCAGCTAATGGGGGCTACCATTCAGTCAACCGCAGCAGGTGGAAATTGGAATGTTGGGGGTTCATGGGTTGGAGGAGTTGCTCCAGTTGCCGGAGATGATGTATTTATTGTTTCAGGATCTACCATCACTCTTACGGCAAATGCCTCATGTACAAATCTGCGGCTTGAGGGAACATTATCATTCACTACCAACAACACGACTTTAACTGCGGGAGGCAATCTATCGTTGGCTGGAACAGGTTCTACTATTGGAAATAACGCGAGCCGTTCATTAACTATAAACGGAAACTTGCTTTCAGAAACAGGCGCAGATAGCCAGATTTCGGGAATTAATTTAACCATTAACGGTACAACTAACCTCCAGGGAAGAATCTTGTTCACTAGTGCAGTCGGAACTAAAACGTTGACTGGCAACGTAACTGTAGCAAACGGAGGGGCCATTGATTTTTCTGCTGGAACTACGCTTATCCTGACTTCCAATCTTGATATGAGTGGTATTTCATCCATTGGGACAAACTCTACAACGAATGGTGTAATGGTTGGAGTTAATAGTTTTATTGTAAATGCCGGAGCCACAGCGACCATTGGAAGGGATAACACTGGCCATCGTAGGACTTTCGCAATTCAATGGCACCACCATATTCAGCAATAACAACGGATCCAGATCATTCGTAGGTGGCGGAACAATTGCAAATACCGGAAGCCTCGATTTCACCGCAAATGTTACCATCAGTTTCAATACACTTACAATAAATGGTTCAGGTAGCATTGGTAGCGCAAGCACTGCAACAGGCACCATAAATTCAACCTCGACATTGACTGTAAACCCGGGTGCAACTGCTACAGTGGGACAAGTGAATCTTTCCATTGGGTCCACTGCTTCGGTTCAGGGTTCACTTCTTTTGTCGAATACAGCCCGTACCAAAACAATCACAGGTAACACAACCGTTGGAGCAGCGGGATCTATCAATTTTTCAGTAGCGGAAACACTTGATATCAGCGGTGATCTGATCACTGCCGGGATCCAATTCTTGGCAATACAGGAACAAGTGGAACGATTGCCGTTGCCAGCAATTTTATACCTTCCACCGGAGAATCTACTTTTACGGGGTCTTGTTCAGTTATCAGTACTTGGAAATTTCAATGTAGCAAATACTGCGATCGTAGATACCGCTACCGGAAGCACTCCCATTGTCGTGGGAGGCAACTGGAATGTAACCAGCTCCGCTACAAATCCATTTGTAGAGGGAACAAATACAGTCACATTTCGTGGCACTACCCTTCAAACCATTACCACCACAGAAGCTGGTGGCGAAAATTTCTATAATGTAATATTCAACAATACTTCCGGTTTGGCCACGGGGGTCAGCAGTGCAGTAAACATCAATGCAAGAAGCCTGTCGGTAACGAATGGTAATATCGACATGAATGGATTTGACGTTACGATCACCGGGGATGCTTCCGCGAGTACAGATAACCTCATTGCAGGTTCTATTTTTTCTTCTCAACCGGGTACCGATTTCCTGATTACAGATGCAAGCGGAACAAAATCTGTTCAGTTAGACGGAACTACATTAGGGTCGGCAACTCAGCCAATAACAATTAACGTTACTGGTTCAATCATTGAATTTGATGGGTCAGATTTTTTTGCCAATGGTACAGGTGCATTCACAAAAACAGGATCAACTGATGATTATGGAGATGGCGGATCCGTCTTCACCGGAAATTTCAGCTTGACTACCCAGGCCGGACGATGGATTATGGGTGATGGTATTCCCGACATCTTCACTGGTACAACTACGCTCAATAACAATGGAAGTGGAAACAACTGGATCATTGGCAGGGCATCAACAGGCAACGAATTCCGTGGTCCTGTGATTCTGAACAATACCAAAGGAGGATTTGCATTTGGACGCAACAATGGAAACGGTACCGTACGGTCCGCTTTGTTTATGAATTCCGTTTCGATCAATCAGCAGGGAGCAGGTACAATTGTTTTTGCCGATAGCGATGCTACTTATTCAAGCAACGTGACATTCCAGGGTGATATAACTCTTACCTCTATTGTGGGCGCAAACGGAGCTATCAGTTTTGGCACTGATGGCATTGGATCCATCACACTTACATCCACATCCCGATTTAATATCAGCCCGGGAAGCGTATTAGGAAACAACACGGTAACATTGCGCAGATTAACTCAAAACGGAACTACACTTACTCAGAATATTACACTTTCTGCAACCAATGTTATGGACGTGGGCGTGCTTGCTGGTGACGGATGTACTTTTAATGCACCAGTGAATTTCAGGGCACATGATCTGAGGCTGCGATACAACGCATTTAATGGTGTAAGTACCTTCACTCAAACTGGAACAAACGGAACAAACGCAAATAATGGAGGCAACATCACGTCTGCCGCTGCTACATTCACAAATCAAGGCACCAAAATATGGAGACTTGGCGCAGTGGCGGCTGATGATTTTAACGGTGATGTTACATTTATACGAACAGGTAGTGCAGCCATCGAACCTGCCTACACAAACAATTCTACCTTTGCTGGAAACATTTCTACTGCAGGAAGCAATGCGATAATCACATTTGGAAACAATGGCGGGCGGGTGACAATAGATGGAGCTTCCAAAGCGCTTACCGCGGATGCTTTATTCCCTCCTGTTTTCACACAAATGACAATGAATGGCGGAGCATTTACACTGAATACATCATTGAGCATTACCACCGATTTAACGCTCATTTCAGGGGTGATCAATACCACATCCGCTAACCTGCTCACATTGAATGCAGGATCTGGAATTTCAGGAACACCGTCCAATACTTCACACGTAGATGGACCAGTGAAGAAACTCGGAAACACTCAATTTGTTTTTCCTACCGGAGATAACGGCATTTACAGAGCAATTGAAATTTCTGCCCCTTCGAATCCTGCACATTTCTTTACAGCAGAATTCTTCCGCGGCAGTCACCCTTACACTAATACAGTAGCATCTAACTTGATTTCTGTTACTACTTGTGAATACTGGAATCTTGCGCAAAGTTCTGGTGGATCAAATGTAAGTGTAACGCTAAACTGGAATACGCCTGACTGCACTCCAGCTCCCTATATCACGGATCCTTCTGGCCTTGTTGTTGCACAGTGGAGTGGTTCTCTTTGGACAAATCAAGGTAACAGTGCCACATCTGGTAATGCCACTACAGGATCTGTCACATCCCTTGGTGCAGTAACCAGCTATGGAGGTTTTGCTTTAGGTTCTACTAAATTTTCAAACCCATTGCCTATCGAGTTATTAAACTTTAGTGCTGAAGTAAATGAGCACAGTATCGACTTGCTATGGAGTACCGCTTCAGAACGTAACAACGATTACTTCACGATTCAGCGATCTAAAGAAGGACATGAATTTGAATCGATTACTCAGATATACGGAGCAGCTAATGGCGACAGTAATCAACAATTAAATTACTTTTTCAACGATGTACACCCCTTCGATGGAGTATCTTATTATCGTCTGAAGCAAACGGACTTTGACGGACTATCGACTTTGTCAAATGTGATTAAAGTGGACCGAAATCAGATTAAACGATTAGTCGTCTATCCAAACCCAGCCAGTTCTACCCAAACGATATCGACCAGCTTCACAGGAAGCTTCCATGTATTCAACTCAGTAGGCGAACTAGTAATCCAATCAAACAATACTAACTCACTTAATTTCAAAGAATTAGCACCCGGGGTTTATATCGTTAAAAGCGATAAGGGATTATCGGCTAAGGTTATAATCAGGTAATTGGACGTATATTATCTGCCTTACTTTTCAGTCGGCTTTTGATCGGAATTCTGGCAAAATTCATCGGTTGTCTTCCTCTCTTCATCGACATTTCTAAATCCTGGCCCTCTCACGCAATACCTTGCTCAGGTATTTAAATAACCATTCCAATTCCAGCATCCAAACTCGTAGAATTATGAAAAAGATCCTTTCTGTATTATCAGTAGCCGCTGCTGCTACAGCGGTAATGGTGGGTTTATTCTTTATCAAAACGAGTGAAACAGGTAAACGCTCTACGCAGGCAATTGAAAAATTTGCAATGACTTTCGCTGATGGAGAAATATCGGAATTCAGTAAAGACAAGTTCCCCGATGATATGATTCTTTACTTCTTCACGCCACAATGTGAATTATGTTTTGCCGAACTGCGTGAGATCATTTCTTTTTCCAAGCAAGAGAAAGTAAAACTTTTGTTTGTGACCAGCGATTCCCTTCACAATGCACGGGCCTTTGCGAAAGAACTGGCATTCTGGGGAATTGACAAAGCCAGTGTATCAATTGCCAGGATTAGTCCGGATGATGTGGCACGTATTTTCGGAGAAGCACGTGCACCTCAATCTATTTTCTTTGGCAATGGATTGCAGGTAAAGGGCACAAGGAAAGGAATTATCTCTTACGAAATGCTCGCAGAATCATTTGAGTAGCCATCTTCTGAATTCAGATTTAAGCATGACAGCGCGGGATAGTCAATTACAGCAGTAATTGTATTTTGAGGGCTGCAAAAGCTTATTCGATGAAGAAAGTCTATAGTTTGATCGTAGCCTCACTCCTTTTATGTTCGTTCTGCTCAGGCCAGATAAGCATAACTAATCTTCTTACTCAAAGCCAGACAACTCCTCTCGGTATTGATGATAAAACACCTTCGTTTTCATGGCGCATGGAAGTGGAAGGAAACACGCGGGGATACAGTCAGCGTGCTTACCAGATTATAGTAACAGATCCGAAAGGAATGGTGATGTGGGATACTAAGAAGGTAATATCTGGCATGTCCTTAAATATTCCTTACGCAGGAACTGCATTACAACCTACGACCAAATACAGCTGGAGAGTTACTGTGTGGGATCAAAACGAAAAATCGGCTAATCAATCTTCCTATTTTGAAACGGGTCTGATGAAGTCTGATGCAAAGCTTTCTGGCTGGGATGGAGCCACCTGGATCGGGGGAAGCAGTGACGAACTGGGATTATATTCGCATTATCTCTCCGTATTCAGGATAAGATACACTCAAACCATTTCAACGGGCAGTACTAAAGCAGGTTTTGTTTTCGGTGCGAATGATGCCCGCCTGATGGACAGGAACAAAAATACCTATGGTCTTCAACATAAAAAGGACCAAAGCTACATCAAAGTAGAACTTGACGTTTCGGCAGTAAATGGTACTGAATCAGGGAAAGCAAAATTGAATATTTATCGTGTAGGGTACACCAATAAAGACCAGGCAACAGTTCCATTTGAAAGTCACGAGATATTGACTTCAGTAATCAATCAAAGTAACAAAAACGCCCCCCACACCATTACTTTTACTAATTCATTTGGTATGCTGGTCATTACAATTGATGAAGTTGCCAATTTCACCGGCAAGCTTGATCCTCCTGTTCAACGTCCATGGGGAATAGAGGAACAGAAAGGATTAACAGTGAATGTCAATCCGGCCGGCAAAGGATGGGATTACACTACTTATGGATTACTATGTGATATCGGATTTGCCTTAGATCCAAACCAAAAAGCATCATTCTCAAATGTAGAAGTGTCACACGTCAGGCCGCCATCCACTATCTTATTTAAAGAAGATCTCGCAAATGAGTACAACGGAATTTACAAGGGAGTGGCAGGTTTAGCTGTAAAAAACGAATTGTTCGAATTAACTGGTGGCACACACGGGTTACTGATTGTTCGCGATCCAAGCCATTACTCCTCTCCTATGGTAAGAACAAAATTCAGCACTCAGAATAAAGAAATCACTGCTGCACGACTCTACGTTACAGCACGGGGCATCTATGAAATGTATATCAACGGTAAGCGTGTAGGAAATGATTATTTCAACCCCGGACTGACTCAATATAACATCACTCATTTATATCAAACCGTTCAACAAATTCAATAACTACTAACGATAAGGATTGGAAATACTTTCACAATAGTCCTATTGTTTACAGTAGCCTGGACATGGGAGAAGTTTATGATGCAACGCGGGAAGCAGCTATTGAGGGCTGGAGCACTGCTGCATATGATGACCATGCATGGTCAAAAGCAGTTACCGTTCCTTTGGAAGGAACAATCTTTCGGGATAATAATCTCAATTACGATAAACTATCCTTAGTGGGTCAGGTGGGGAATAGTGCGGGAGTTTACAAAATACTGACTGCCCAATCTGTAAAAGAAGTGCGCAAAGGAGTTTTCGTTTATGATATGGGCCAGAACTTTGTGGGTGTACCCAGGATTACATTCTCTGACGGAAAAACCGGAAATAAAGTAACATTGCGTGTAGCGGAAATCTTATATCCCGATCTGCCCGAGTCAGGAAATAATGCGGGTATGTTAATGCTTGAAAACTATCGCGCAGCATTATGCCAGGATCTGTATACCATGAAAGATGGTCCACAAACGTTCCAGCCAAAATTTACTTCACGTGGTTACCAGTTCATTGAAATTACCGGAATCGACACGGCCTTGCCATTAGCAGCAGTGCAGGGCGTAGTCACCAGTTCGGTTTTATCGTTGACTTCAAACTATGAAACATCGAATCCTAAAGTGAATAAGTTGTGGTC
>JBGATZ010000247.1:0-7372 GCA_044228905.1 Cyclobacteriaceae bacterium
AGAAGAATGTTGGCCGTAGTCTTAAAGTACATCTGCAGGACAAAAGCATTCTGCAAGGAAAAATTACTGCTGCTGACGAAGACAAGATTACTATTGACCAGGAAATAAAAGAAGGAAAGAAAATAGAAATAAAACCAAGGGAAATCCCTTACTCGGATATGGAAAAAGCTTTTGTATTAGTCTCTTTCAAATAACAACTGACATGGACATTTCAAATTTAATTGAGTCGTTTGCAGATTTTGCCAAACAGAAAAACATCGACAGGCCAACAATGATCCGGATCCTGGAAGATGTGTTTCGCAACATGATTCGTAAAAAATACGGAGTAGATGACAACTTCGATATCATTATCAATGCCGATAAGGGAGATTTGGAGATCTACCGCATTCGCGAGATTGTGGACGACAACTCTGAAGATATTTGGGAGCATGACAAAATCAGTTTGTCGGAAGCCAAAAAAATCGAACCTGATTTCGAAGTTGGTGAAGAAGTTTCCGAGCAGGTAGAAATCGAAGACTTTGGCCGCAGAGCAGTAACCACTGCTCGCCAAACGTTGATGCAGAAAGTAAAAGATCTGGAAAAGGATATTCTGTTCCAGAAGTATAAAGATATCGTTGGCGAAATTATAGCTGGTGAAGTTTACCAAACTCTTAGCCGCGAAGTTTTGTTAACTGACGGAGAAGGAAATGAAATTTCCGTTCCCCGCAGCGAGCAAATCCCTAAGGATCGCTACCGCAAAGGTGAAAATGTACGCGCCATTGTACATAAAGTAGAAATGGTGAATGGCAATCCTAAAATAGTATTGTCACGCACTTCTCCGGTTTTCCTTGAGCGTCTTTTTGAGCAGGAAGTACCAGAAGTGTATGACGGATTAATCACCATCAAAAAAGTAGTACGCGAGCCAGGTGAGCGCGCCAAAGTTGCTGTAGAATCGTATGATGACCGCATCGATCCGGTAGGAGCGTGCGTGGGTATGAAAGGTTCACGTATTCACGCCATTGTTCGTGAATTACAGAATGAGAACATCGATGTGATCAACTATACCGAAAATCTTGAGCTGTACATTCAACGTGCGTTGAGCCCGGCTAAGATCGTAAGCATGAAGATTGATAAAGACAATAACCGTGTTTCGGTGTATTTAAAGCCAGATCAGGTATCTTTGGCAATTGGCAAGGGCGGATTAAACATTAAACTGGCCAGTCGTCTGGTTGGAATGGAAATTGACGTATTCCGTGAACTGGATGAGTCTATTACCGAAGAGGATGTTGATCTGAATGAGTTCTCAGACGAAATCGAAAGCTGGGTTATTGATGAATTGAAACGCATCGGTCTGGATACAGCAAAGAGCGTTTTATCACTTCAAAAAGAAGAATTAGTAAGAAGAACAGATCTGGAAGAAGAAACGGTAGAGAATGTTTTGGCCGTGCTTCGGAAGGAATTTGAATAAAAATTAACAGTAAAAGGGGGTAAATCCCATAAATCATAGTCAAATTTGAGCATGGCAGAAGAAAAAATGATACGGTTAGGTCAAGCATCGCGAAAACTCAATGTGGGCCATAATACCATTTTGGAGTTTTTGGCGAAAAAAGGCTTTTCGGTTGAAAACAACCCGAATGCAAAGCTTAGCCCCGATCAGTTCGCCATGCTGTCAAAGGAGTTCGCTTCGTCAGCGTCTGAAAAGATGGAAGCTTCAAACCTTACTATTGGAACCAAGCACGTTGAAAATGTGACGATCCAGAATGAGGCCGAAGCTCATCGTAAAAAGACAGAAGAAGAAGAGCGTATTATGATCAAGAACCTCGGATCAAAAGAGGTTGTAAAAGCAAAAGAAGCAGTTAAAGAAGAACCTAAGCCTGAAAAAGTTGAGCGTGAGAAACCTAAACTGGAAGGCATAAAAGTTCTCGGCAAAATTGAACTTGATCAAAAGAAGAAAGAGGAACCCGCTATTGAACAACCTAAAGTTGTAGCGGAAGAGAAACCTGCGAAAAAGGAAAAAGAGAAGGAGAAAGAAAAGGAAAAAGAACCTGAGAAGATTCAGGAAGAGGTTAAAGAAGTAAAGGTTGAAAAGACTCCTGAACCAGCTGTTGAGGTTGAGCAGGAATTGATCAAAGCAAAAGCAGATAAGCTTAAAGGATTAAAAGTAGTTGACCGGATTGAACTTCCGGTAGAGAAGAAGAAAGAAGCTCCTTCCACTTCTTCTAATAACAACGCAAATGACGATCGTAAGAAACGTCCCCGTAAACGTATACCTACTGCTCCTGATGCTAACCGAACAGGAGGCCAGGCTGGTGGCGGCAACGGACCTCGTCCTCAGCAACAACAGCAAAGACGCGGGCCACTTCCGCCTCGCGTTCAAAAAGCTGAACCTACAGAAAAGGAAATTCAGGATCAGGTAAGGGCCACACTCGCTAAACTTAGTGGTGGTCAGAAAAAATTCTCGGGTGCAAAGTACCGGAAAGAAAAACGTCAGTCTTTCTCTGATGCGGAAGAGGAACGCATGTTGCAGGAACAGGAGGCATCTAAAGTGCTTAAGGTTACTGAATTCATTTCAGCAAACGATCTTGCCTCATTGATGAACGTTTCGGTAAACGATGTTATCTCAACCTGTATGAGTTTGGGTATGTTCGTTTCCATTAATCAGCGTCTGGATGCGGAAGCGATTACTGTGATTGCTGACGAATTTGGCTTTGATGTGCAATTCACTACCAATGAAGAAGAAACTGAAGAGGTAGAAGAAGCGGACGCAGAAGAAGATTTATTACCACGTGCCCCAATCGTTACCATTATGGGTCACGTGGATCATGGGAAGACTTCCTTGCTGGATTACATCCGCAACACAAAAGTTACTGCACAAGAAGCGGGTGGTATTACTCAGCACATTGGTGCGTATGATGTAACTACCAAGAGCGGTCATAAGATTGCCTTCCTTGATACTCCGGGTCACGAAGCGTTTACTGCGATGCGTGCACGTGGTGCGAAACTGACAGATATCGCAATTATCGTGGTTGCAGCTGATGATGATGTTATGCCTCAGACCAAAGAAGCAATCAATCACGCTCAGGCTGCTGGTGTGCCGCTGGTTATTGCTATCAATAAAATTGATAAACCGGGTGCTAACCCTCAAAAAGTAAGAGAATCACTTTCCAAGTTGAACATTCTGGTGGAAGACTGGGGTGGTAAATACCAGGTTCAGGAAATTTCTGCCAAGACTGGGGCGGGTATTAATGACCTACTTGAAAAAGTATTATTAGAAGCTGAAATTCTAAATCTGAAAGCTAATCCTAACAGACAGGCAACAGGTTCTATTATCGAAGCCACGCTTGATAAAGGTCGCGGATATGTTGCGACTCTCATGGTCCAGAACGGAACACTAAAAGTAGGTGATATCATTATTGCCGGTTCTAACTACGGCCGTGTGAAAGCAATGTTTGACGACACTGGCAAGCGGGTGAAGGACGCAGAACCTTCCACACCTGTTCAGGTACTTGGTTTGGATGGAGCTCCTCAGGCTGGTGAAAAACTTCAGGTTGTTGAGTCAGATCGCGAAGCGCGCGAGATTGCCAACAAGCGCAGCCAGATTATCCGAGAACAAAGCATTCGCACCAAGAAACATATTACACTTGATGAAATTGGAAGACGTTTGGCAATCGGTTCATTCAAGCAATTGAATGTGATTGTGAAGGGTGACGTGGACGGATCAGTGGAAGCACTTTCTGATTCATTGTTGAAATTGACTACTCCAAAGGTTGCTGTAAGTATCATCCACAAAGGTGTTGGGCAGATTTCGGAATCAGATGTATTGCTTGCTTCAACAGCCGATGCGATCATCCTTGGATTCCAGGTGCGTCCTTCCGTTTCTGCGCGTAAGCTTGCAGAGAACGAAGAGATCGAAATCCGTCATTACTCTATCATCTATGATGCCATCAACGATGTGAAGGCGGCTATGGAAGGAATGTTAGAGAAAGAATTTGAAGAGGTAATTGTAGGTAACGCAGATGTGCGTGAAGTCTTCAAGATTTCTAAGGTTGGAACGATTGCTGGTTGTATGGTTACCGATGGTTACATCAAGCGTGCTAATCCTATTCGACTGATTCGTGAGGGTATCGTTGTGTATGCTGGTAAACTAAATACATTGAAACGCTTCAAGGATGATGTAAGCGAAGTGAAATCAGGCTTCGATTGCGGTATCGGAATCGAAAACTTCGCTGATATCAAGATTGGTGATGTGATTGAAAGCTACGAAATGAAAGAAGTGAAGGCTATAAAATAATCTTCAATTCTTTTATAGAAATAAAAAACGCCACTCAGGATTGAGTGGCGTTTTTCGTTGGAGTGAGTTTTAATAGTTAAAACTTCACTGCAGGAGCTTTGTCAGCGCCTTCCTGAGCTTCGAAAAAGCCTTTTGCCTGAAATCCGGTAATGGAAGCAATCAAGCTTCCCGGAAAACGTTTAATTGATGAGTTGTAATCACGTACTGTTTCGTTGAAACGGTTGCGAGCTACGTTGATTCTGTTTTCGGTTCCTTCCAGCTGAGCACGCAAATCCTGGAAAGCCGCATTTGCTTTCAATTCAGGATAGCTTTCAGAAATCACCATTAAACGGCCCAAGGCCTGGCTGATACCTGATTGTGCCTGTTGAAATTCCTGCAGTTTTTCAGGAGTCAGATTAGTCGGGTCAACTTTCACTTGTGTAGCACTTGCACGGGCCTGAATTACTTCTGTCAAAGTACCTTTTTCAAAGGCAGCTTCTCCCTTTACAGTTTCTACCAGGTTAGGAATAAGATCCATTCTGCGTTGATAGGTTGATTCGACATTTGCCCAGGCTTCACTGGCCAACTGTTCTTTACCCACCATTCCATTGTATGATCCGATACCCCATAAAACAAGGACACCCAGGATGATCCAGGGTATGAATTTCTTAAAACTGCCCATAGTTGATTTTTATTAAAATATTTTATTTGTACGAAGGTAAAACCAAAGAGTTGCATCCCCAACTCGAACAACATTTTGTACTAAAGACGCATTATTAACTGTGAAATTGTAGTGTCTTGAGCAATAAAAAAGCCCGCAGTAAAACGGGCTTTTTACTGGTCAGAAAGATTTTGATTAATAAACCAGGTCTTTTTCCTTCAAAAATTCAGCGATCTGAACAGCATTTGTCGCGGCACCTTTTCTCAGGTTATCGGCTACAATCCACATGTTCAACGTCTTTGGTTGAGATTCATCTCTTCTCAAACGGCCTACAAATACTTCATCACGTCCATGTGAATTGATTGGCATTGGATAGACATTGTTCTTTACATCATCCTGTACAATCACACCCGGAGTTTTTTCTAATATCTCACGCACTTCTTTCAAATCATATTCATTGGCAAACTCTACGTTCACCGCTTCAGAGTGACCACCTATTGCCGGAATGCGTACAGTAGTAGCTGTAATCTGGATAGATTGATCATTCAGAATTTTGCGTGTTTCATTTACCATTTTCATCTCCTCCTTGGTGTAACCATTATCCAGGAATACATCAATATGAGGCAGTACGTTCATATCGATACGGTGAGGATATACTTTACCTTCTTCAATCCCTTTACGTTCATTCATCAATTGCTGAACAGCTTCTTTACCTGTCCCTGTAACGGATTGGTAAGTTGAAACAACGATACGGTTGATTTTGTACCTTTTATGAAGAGGCGCCAGCGCCAATACCATTTGTATCGTTGAGCAATTTGGATTTGCAATGATCAGATCTTCGCTTTGTAAAGTATCACCATTGATTTCAGGAACGATCAGCTTCTTGGTTGGATCCATTCTCCATGCAGAAGAGTTATCGATCACTGTCGTTTTTACCGCAGCAAATTTCGGGGCCCACTCCAATGAAGTATTTCCTCCTGCAGAAAAGATGGCGATATCCGGAGCTAGCTTTACTGCTTCTTCCATACTTTTTATCGTGTACTTCTTACCGCGGTATTCGATTTCCTTGCCTACATTTTTACTGGAAGCAACAGGATACAACTCATCAAACTCAAAGTTGTGCTCATCGAGCACTTTCAAAATTTCCTGGCCTACCAAACCGGTAGCACCTACCACGGCTAATCTCATTTTTTTGGTTTTAAAATTAATGGAAGACAAAAATAGTGTATAGGAAAGATGCTATGAAGAAAACTTTCATCATTGTTATTCTCTTTTTCACCTCCTTACTAACGTTTGGGCAAATAGCGGATGATTTTTCCGATGGCGATCATACTGCTAATCCACCCTGGACGGGTGATGCAAACGAATTCATTATTAACAACGGCATTCTGCAAAGCAGCGGGCCGAATGCACCCAACTCCAGGCTTCATCTTCAGACATACAATACCAGGATCCGTGATACAGAATGGAGTTTCCTGATCAATCTTGGATTTAATCCAACCGGAACAACATTTGTACGAATCTATCTCGTATCCGATCAACCAAATTTAGAAGGTCCTCTAAATGGTTATTATATCCAGATCGGACAAACCAATAATGATTTCATCAAGTTATTCAGACAGGATGGAACAACATCTACAGAAATATTATCCGGTTCGGGCGACCTTGGAAGTGGGAACATTATTACCCGGATTAAAGTAAGACGAACAAGTTCCGGACAATGGCAAGTCTTCGCAGATGCCGAAGGGGGATCTGATTTTGTATCTCAAGGTTTAGTGACCGATAATACGTATACCAATACTGTTTCTTTTGGAGTTTATTGCAGTTACTCCACGGCTTCACGGTTTAATCTTTATCGCTTTGATGATTTTTATGTTGGCGATTTTATACTTGACCTTATTCCTCCCTCTGTAGAAACGATAAAAATCCTTTCCAATAATCAATTGCTGCTCGAATTCAATGAATCTCTTAGTACAAGCTCTTCACAACTGATTAGCAATTTTTCTGCTAACAACGGAATAGGAAATCCAATCAGCGCAGTATTGCAATCCGATCACAAATCAATTCAACTCACTTTTGCCACGTCTTTTCAAAATGGAATTGATAATGAACTCACTGTTGCTAATATTGAAGATCTGGCAGGAAATGCTATCGGTACTGTTGCAAAGAATTTTCAGTTTGTAACAGCCATATTGAATGATATTATTATAAACGAACTTTTCACTGATCCGAGTCCTCAGATTGGATTGCCTGCACAGGAGTTTGTAGAAATTTTTAATAAGAGCAACAAGACATTGAATTTAGGTGGATGGAAACTAAGTGATCCAACCACCGTTGCAGTACTTCCTTCGTTTGAAGTTCTGCCTGATGACTATGTGATTCTTACTAATTCTGCAGGAGCTATCTCCTACGCAACATCAGGAAAAGTTTTAGGTCTCAGCAATTTCCCAACTCTAAACAAC
>JBGATZ010000248.1:0-7363 GCA_044228905.1 Cyclobacteriaceae bacterium
CATCCATTTTTGATTTTGGTAAGCACGGGTATCGCAGCACACGTGCATGCACAAGATCCAAACATCGGTTGGCTGGCCAATCCGTCTTTTCATGGATTCAGCGAAATGCTGTATGAGTTTACTTCATCTGCCGCCAACAATGGTTCTGGCTTTGAAGGACTAGGTGATGCTACACCATTCTGGAATATCCTCTGTGGATTATGCATGTTATTTGGTCGCTTTGTTCCGATCATCGGACCGTTAGCCATTGCAGGTTCATTAGCATCAAAGAAATACATTCCGGAAAGCAGTGGAACATTGAAGGTGGAGAGTCCTGCTTTTGTAGCGGTACTACTTTCGGTCATCATCATCATCGCAGCATTGTCGTTCTTCCCTGCGCTGGTGCTTGGCCCGATTGCTGAATATTTCTCTTTATAAAAATATAAGATTCGAATCTCTAATTTCTAACGTCAAATTAGTATGAGTACTAAAAATAAAACCCGATTGTTTGAACCTGCCCTTGTGAGAGAAGCAATCATACAATCATTTGTGAAGTTGAAACCAGGTGTGATGATCAAAAATCCGGTCATGTTTTGCGTGGAGATCGGAACATTCATCATGTTGTTTGTAACGGGTTATTCATTCAGCAATTCCGGCCAGGGATCATTCAGTTATAATGTGATCATCTTTATTGTGCTATTGCTCACTTTGTTGTTTGCCAACTTTGCGGAAGCAATTGCAGAAGCACGGGGTAAGGCGCAAGCTGATTCGCTACGTAAGACACGTGAAGAAACACCTGCGAAAGTGATGGCTGATAATGGCATCATGACAACCAAGTCATCCAGTCAGTTGAAGAAAGGGGATGTGTTCTTCTGTGAAGCTGGCGATTTGATTCCGTCTGATGGTGAAATCATTGAAGGTATTTCAACTATCGATGAGTCTGCTATCACCGGAGAGTCTGCTCCTGTGATTCGTAAAGCAGGTGGTGATAAATCTTCTGTTACAGGTGGAACAAAAGTACTATCGGATAAAATTAAAGTATTGGTTACCACACAACCAGGTGAAAGTTTTTTGGACAAAATGATTGCATTGGTGGAAGGCGCGAGCCGTCAGAAAACACCGAATGAGATTGCGTTAACATTGTTATTGTCCGGATTTACCATTGTGTTCTTATTGGTAACAGTAACCTTAAAGCCTTTTGGCGATTACTCGAATACGGCTATACCTATCGGAGCGTTGATTGCATTATTTGTTTGTTTGATTCCAACAACCATCGGTGGTTTGTTATCTGCTATTGGAATTGCCGGAATGGACCGTGCATTACAAGCCAACGTGATCTCCAAGTCTGGAAGAGCGGTGGAGACTGCTGGTGATTTAGATACGATACTACTGGACAAGACAGGAACGATTACAATTGGTAATCGCAAAGCCACTCAATTTCACCCGGCAAACGATGTCACGGAAGATGAATTGATTGAAGCGGCAACCATCGCCTCTCTGGCAGATGAAACACCGGAAGGAAAATCAATTGTAGAACTGGCAATGAACAAAGGATACAAACATCCTGCTACGATAGGAACAAATGCTTCGTCATTGTCTGATATATACCCTCAGGCAAAGATTATTGCCTTCTCCGCTGATACACGTACATCCGGTATCGAGATTGGAGAACGTAGCATCCGAAAGGGTGCATTTGATGCGATCAAAAGAATGGTGGAGAAAAAAGGAAATTCCATCCCTCCCGAAATCAGGAAAATTATAGAAACCATTTCAGGCAACGGAGGCACTCCGTTAGTAGTAGCTCAAAATAATCAGGTATTGGGTGCGATAGAGTTACAGGATATTGTAAAGCCCGGTATTCGTGAGCGCTTTGATCGTCTCCGTAAAATGGGAGTGAAGACCGTGATGGTGACAGGTGACAATCCATTAACCGCAAAATTCATTGCAGAAAAAGCAGGTGTAGATGATTTCATTGCCGAAGCACGCCCGGAAGACAAGATGCATTACATTAAAATGGAGCAGGCCGGTGGTAAACTGGTAGCGATGATGGGTGACGGAACAAATGATGCACCGGCATTGGCTCAGGCAGATGTAGGTGTGGCGATGAATAGCGGAACACAAGCTGCTAAAGAAGCAGGCAATATGGTGGATCTGGATAATGATCCAACCAAATTGATTGAAGTAGTGGAAATTGGTAAACAGTTGCTAATTACACGGGGCACACTGACTACATTCTCCATTGCCAATGATGTGGCCAAGTATTTCGCAATTGTACCAGCCTTATTCATGGCTTCTATTCCTGCATTGCAATCATTGAACATTATGCATCTCACCAGCCCTGAAAGTGCTATTCTTTCAGCTGTGATTTTCAACGCAATCATTATCCCGATGCTCATACCATTGGCATTGAAAGGTGTAGCTTATAAGCCTATTGGGGCAAGCGCTTTGCTGACACGTAATCTGCTGATCTATGGATTGGGAGGTATTATCATTCCGTTCATAGGAATCAAGTTGATTGACTTGGTCATCACACCCTTTATTTGATTTTGCACAAATACATTATTTATAAAACAATGAAAACATATTTCATTCAAGCATTAAAGATCACTTTTGTGACATTGGTTTTATTTGGAGTGATCTACCCATTATTCATTAGTGCTATTGCTTTACTGGTTGCACCCAATGGTGGTCAGGGAGAAGAAGTAATAGTGGATGGAAAGACCGTTGGCTTTGAGCTGATTGGGCAAAAGTTTGATGACGATCGTTATTTTAACAGCCGACCTTCTGCAGTGGATTACAATGCGGCATCAACCGGTGGTTCTAATAAAGGGCCAACCAACCCTGACTATCTTGCTAACGTGCAGGCACGTATCGATACTTTTTTAGTACATAATCCTTCCGTTAAAAAAGAAATGATTCCATCTGACCTGGTAACTGCTTCGGGTGGTGGGTTGGATCCTCACATCAGTATAGAAGGAGCCCAGGTGCAGGTAGCACGTATTGCCAGGTTACGTAATATTAAAGAAGAAGCACTGATGAAATTAATTGATGAAAACACACAAGGTCCTTTGCTGGGCTTGTTAGGTACGTCAAAAGTGCATGTGCTTCACCTGAATTGTGCACTCGACAGATTAAAAAAATGAAATTGAAAAAAGGAGTTAAGTATAATAGGTAAATAAGGGTATGAAAAAATTAGTTCTTGTGATTTTATCGCTTTGCATTTATTACGCTACCATAGCTCAGGATAGCACCGCTGTATTTACTTTAAGCGGGTATGTTGATGTGTACTATATATATGACTTTAATAAACCCGGAGATCACAATCGGCCGGGTTTTATCTACTCCTACAATCGCAGCAATGAAGTAAACCTCAACATGGGTTACATAAAAGGTGCTTATTCAACAAACAAGGTGCGTGCTAACCTGGCGATGATGGCGGGTACCTATCCCAATGCCAATCTTGCATCAGAGCCAGGTGTGTTGAAGAATGTCTTCGAAGCAAACGTGGGTGTGAAATTATCAAAGAAGAATCTCTGGATAGACGCAGGTATTTTTTCTTCTCACATCGGATTTGAGAGTGCAATCGGTAAAGACTGTTGGAATATGACTCGCAGTATTTTGGCAGATAATACACCGTACTATGAATCGGGTGCCAGGATATCTTATACCACGGATAATGGTAAATGGTTTTTATCCGGTTTGATTCTGAACGGCTGGCAACGTATCCAAAGAGTAAACGGAAACTCATTGCCTTCTTTTGGTACGCAAATTACTTTCAAACCAAGTGATAAGATCATTTTGAATAGCAGTAGCTTTATTGGAACAGACAAGCCGGATAGTGCCAGGCAAATGCGTTACTTCCATAATTTCTATGGGATTTTCCAGCTCACAGATAAGTTTGACATTACAACAGGTTTCGATTATGGCGTTGAAGAGGAATCTCCTCAAACCAGTTCTGCTAACGTGTGGTATTCACCAGTTGTGATTTTACGGTATGCAGTTACAAACAAGTTGACATTAGCTGCACGCGGTGAATATTATAATGACGGGCATGGAATAGTCATCGCTTCAGGTACACCAAATGGGTTTAAGATGACTGGTGTGTCTTTTAATATAGATTATGCAGTTGCTCCGAATATTCTTTGGAGAGCAGAGGTGAGAAACTTTAAGAGCAAAGATGAAGTATTTGTCAAAGAGAAAAAGAGTACAGATACCAACACCTTTGTGGGAACTTCATTGGCAGTTAGTTTTTGATGATGGAGGAAAAAGAAAAATCGGCTGAGCATTTTTTGAACCTTATTCGCCAATCCAAACGCGGAAAGTTTAAAATCTACATCGGCATGAGTGCAGGTGTAGGGAAAACGTACCGCATGTTACAGGAAGCGCACCGGCTTCTTCAAAGTGGGGTTGATGTGAAGGTAGGGTACGTGGAGACACATCAGCGAAAGGAAACAGTAGCTCAATTGGAAGGGCTACCGCTGATTGAACGTAAGAAGGTTTTTTACAAGAGTAAAGAACTGGAGGAAATGGATCTCCAGGCCATCTTATCTCATCACCCTGAAATTGTTATTGTTGATGAACTGGCTCATAGCAACATTCCCGGCAGCAAAAACGAAAAGCGATGGGAAGACGTAATGGAAATTCTGAACGCAGGGATTAATGTAATCAGCGCAGTTAATATTCAGCACATTGAAAGTATTAACGAAGAAGTCCGGATCATCACCGGTATTGAAGTGACTGAACGCGTTCCTGATCGCGTCTTGCAGCAGGCCGATGAAGTGGTGAACATTGATCTCACCGCAGATGAACTCATCACCCGTCTGAAAGAAGGAAAGATTTACCATCCCAGTAAAATAGAGATCTCTTTGCGAAATTTTTTTCAACCCGAAAAAATACTCCAGCTCCGGGAATTGGCATTGAAAGAAGTAGCTTCACAGGTAGAACGAAAAGTGGATGCAGAGATTGCAATTGATACGCGGTTAAGACATGAACGTTTTCTTGCTTGCATCGGCAATAACCCGGAAACAGCTAAAATGATCATTCGTAAAACGGCACGTCTTGCGGGGTATTATAATTCGAAGTGGTATGTGGTGTATGTACAAACGGTAAAAGAAAATCCGGATCGCATTAAGCTCTCCACACAACGTCATTTAATTAATAACTTTAAGAACGCTACAGAACTTGGCGCTGAAGTAATACAGATCAAAGATGATGATATACCCGCATCTATCGCGAAGGTGGCGCTGGAAAAACACATCACTACGGTTTGCATAGGGAAGCCCCATTTGAATTTATTCCAGGTGATTCTAAAAACGAATGTCTTCAATCAGCTTTTAAATCGTCTTTCCAAATCTGATATCGATTTGATTATACTTTCTTAATTCATACGAAATGAAAATTAAAAGTAAAATAGCGCTGGCTCTGATCATGCTTTTTGGCATAATCATAAGCGTCATTGTACTCAGTATATTTTATCTCGCAGAGCTTTCCCGTGATGCAGAGAATATTCTCAAAGACAATTATGAATCGTTAGAATATACCAAGCGAATAATTTCAGGTTCTGATAGTCTTGCGATAGACTCTGCCCGGGCATTTGCTCAAATCGAAAAAAATTTATTGTTGCAGGAACAGAACATTACAGAGCCAGGTGAATTGGAACTGACAGTACAAATCCGGAAAGCTTTGGAGAAAATAAGGAACAATGGAATTGATGATGAAAATATCATCGGGTTACGGGCCATTTGCATTGCCTTGCAGGAAGTAAATATGCAGGCGATTATCCGTAAAAATGATATAACCAGGAATACTTCAAGTCGCGCTTCTACTTACCTGTCTATTATCGGTTCAATCATTGGGGTAATAGCTTTTGTCTTCATTGTGAACTTTCCCGGATACATTGCCAATCCGATTACCTCTTTGACCGACAGTATTAAATCCATCGCAAACAAAGACTACGAAGAAAGATTGCATTTTGATCGAACGGATGAATTTGGGGAATTAGCTGAGGCTTTTAACCTGATGGCTGAGAAGCTGGATGAATATGATCATAGCAAGCTGGCTCAGATCTTATTCGAAAAGAAGCGTATTGAAACAATCATCAATCGAATATCAGATCCGATTATCGGATTAGATGAAGATCGGAAAGTAGTATTTGTGAATGATCAGGCGCTCCATCTTTTAAACCTGGCAGCAAGCCAGATAGTTGATCGCTATGCTCCTGACATTGCGCTCGAGAACGATCTGTTCAGAAATCTCATCCGTATCCAGGGTGAAGAACGTCAGACGGATATGGAAGTGCTGAAAGTGGTGGTGAACGGTAAAGAAAATTATTTTTCTAAGGAAAGTATAGCGATTAGCCTGAAACCCACTGGTGAAAAGGAGACGATTAATATTGGAAGAGTGATTATGTTAAAGAATGTAACACCTTATAAGGAACGCGATCTCGCCAAAACAAATTTTATTGCTACCGTGTCCCATGAATTGAAGACACCAATTGCATCGTTGAAGATGGGGATTAAACTTTTGTATGACAAACGAGTTGGACAACTTAATGAAGAACAATCCGGCATTATTACGCGAATTGAAGATGAAACAGTAAGACTATCTAAAATAACCAATGAACTACTTGATCTGGCCCAGGTAGAAACAGGTAATATCAAATTGGAACTACAACCTGTCAGTCCAAATGACATCGTTCAGCATGCAATGGAGGCGGTAAAATTCCTGGCCGATCGAAAAAAAATCGAATTGATTGTTCAGTCGAATGAGCAGCTCCCCAATATTAAAGCGGATAAAGACAAAACGACCTGGGTATTAATCAATCTGTTGACCAATGCCATTCGCTTTAGTCCGGAAAATACGGCAGTCACATTAGGCTGCACACAAGAAGGAGAAAAAGTATCTTTTTCAGTGAAAGATGTTGGCCCGGGTATCGACAGTAAATACATAAGCCGCTTATTTGAGAAATTCTTTCAGGTACCCGGAACGCCTTCGGGTTCTGGATTGGGTCTGGCGATCTCAAAGGAATTTATTGAAGCACAAGGGGGGGATATTACAGTGAATAGTGAGCTGGGTAAGGGCAGCCTTTTCAAGTTTAGCCTTTCAGCAAACATCACACTTGCCTGACGTCTCAATATGGCAACGATAAAAAACGGGTTAGTCTCTTTAATTATAGAGGTAGTGCATCGCGCAAAGTAATCTCCTTCTCCCGTCAGTCTGAGCCTGTCGAAGCCTGAGCACTGAGCTTGGTGAAGTGTCGAAGCCTTAGTTCCACGGGAGACCTGCGATGTTTATTCTCATTCGTCTTCCGCAGGAGACGATGTTCAATCATAAACCGAATCGGTGTTCACCTTCACCCGCCCCTCATTCACCGACAACCTTCCAT
>JBGATZ010000249.1:0-8106 GCA_044228905.1 Cyclobacteriaceae bacterium
CATCGGTTCAATGGCGAAAACCATTCCCGAAGCGATCTTTATGCCTTTACCCTTCTTTCCATAGTTCGGAACTTCCGGATCCTCATGAAGATTTTTTCCAACTCCATGCCCCACCAGTTCTCTTACTACTCCGTAACCAAATCCTTCAACATAGTTTTGAATTGCAAAACCGATGTCACCGATTCGATTCCCCGCCTTCGCCTGTTCAATACCGAGATACAATGAATTGTATGTTCGGTTAAGCAAGTCCAGTACTTCAGGCTTCACTCCTTCCAATGGATAAGTGTAAGCCGAATCGCTGTGAAATCCCTTATACTGGACCCCACAATCAACAGAGATTACGTCTCCTTCTTTCACTTCGTATTTGCCTGGAAACCCATGCACTACTACTTCATTTACCGAGATACACAGCGTAGCCGGAAATCCATGGTAATTTTTAAAAGAAGGTATACCTTGATGGTCACGTATAAATTCTTCGGCAACTTCATCCAGTTTTTGCGTCTTTACACCAGGTTTTACCAACTTGGCGACTTCCGCATGAGCCTTGCCCAAAATCTGAGCACTCTCTTTAATTATCTGAATGTCTTCTGCCGTCTTTAAGTGAACCATTCAACCTTAAGCCGCAGCAAACTGAGAACGTCCTTTTACTCTTCCTGACTTCATCATCCCTTCGTAGTGTCTCATTAGCAGGTAGCTTTCAATTTGCTGGAGCGTGTCGAGAACAACACCAACCAGAATCAAAAGGGAAGTCCCACCATAAAACTGTGCGAAGCTCTGCGTGATATCGGCCTTCACTGCAAACGCAGGGAGGATTGCAATCACAGCCAGGAATAATGCACCAGGCAAAGTAATTCTTGATAAAATTCCGTCTATAAATTCAGCAGTTGTTTTTCCTGGCTTAATACCCGGAACAAAACCGCCATTTCTTTTCAAGTTATCAGCAATGTCATTTGAAGGAACAGTAATCGCTGTATAGAAGAAAGTGAACAGCAGAATCAATGTACCAAACAATAAGTTGTATTGCCATGAAGTAAAGTCTGCAAACGTAGACCCTACATAAGCTCCTACATCACTATCTCTCCAGATACCAGCAACCATGGAAGGGATGAACATCAGTGCCTGCGCAAAGATGATTGGCATTACACCCGCAGAGTTTAATTTCAATGGGATGAAATCTCTCTTTCCGCCATAGAGCTTGTTACCTACTACCTGCTTTGCATACTGAACAGGAATTCTGCGAGTAGCCTGAGTCAAAGCAATCACACCAACTACTACGAAGAACAGCGCGAGTAATTCAAGAATGAAAACAAGTGCACTGTTTAATCCTTTTGCAGTCATTTCCTGGTAGATCGCTGCGGGGAAACGCGACACGATACCGATCATGATCAACATGGAGATACCGTTTCCAATTCCTTTGTCTGTAATTCTTTCTCCTAACCACATGCAGAACATTGTTCCTGCAACGAGGATGACGATAGAAGATACAGTGAAAAACAATCCCGGATTGATAATCGCTTCTGTGTTTACAGTGGTGCGGAGGTATCCGTACGACTGAGCAGCAGTAATTACGATTGTCAATACACGCGTAAACTGATTTAATTTTTTACGACCGCTTTCGCCTTCCTTCTGCATTTTAGTGAAGTGTGGCACCGCTACAGTTAACAACTGCACCACGATAGATGCAGAAATGTACGGCATAATACCTAATGCGAAAATGGATGCACGACTAAAAGAACCACCTAGGAAAGTATTTAATAAATCAAAAATACCACCCTGGCTACCAGCTAGGAGATTTGGCTCGATACCTGGTAATACGATATATGAACCAAGGCGAAAAATGATCAGGAAACCAATGGTATTCAAGATCCTGATACGCAGGTCTTCAATCGAGAAGATGTTCTTTATGGTCGTGAAGAATCGCTTCATCTTAGATCGTTGTGGCAGTTCCGCCTACTTTTTCAATTGCTTTGGTTGCTGTTTCAGAAAATGCGTGTGCTGACACACTCACTTTTGATTTCAATTCACCTCTGCCTAATATTTTTACCTTATCGTTCTTTCCAACAATACCATTGTTCACTAATACTTCAAGACTTAAGTCAGAAGCTTTCAGTTTCAATGACAATGCTTCTAATGCATCAAGGTTAACACCTTTAAAATACACTTTGTTATTGTTCTTAAAACCGAACTTAGGAACACGTCTCTGTAATGGCATCTGACCACCTTCGAAACCAATCTTTTTGCTGTTACCAGAACGAGATTGAGCTCCTTTGTGACCACGACCTGCTGTACTACCACCAGATCCCTGACCACGTCCAAGACGTTTATTCGTTTTTGTAGAGCCTTCAGCGGGCTTCAGTGTATGCAGCTTCATCTTATAATTCTGTTACGCTCACTAAATGACTTACTTTCTTTACCATTCCCTTGATCTGCGGAGTGTATTCCACCTCAACAGTTGCATGTACTTTACCTAAACCCAATGACTGGATAGTCAACTGTTGAGTTTCAGGTCTCTTAATCATGCTACGAGTCTGTGTGATTCTTACTTTCGCCATGACGCTTAGCCGTTAAATACTTTTGATAATTCTACTCCGCGGTTGCGAGCAATTGTATATGCATCGCGCATGCTTGTTAATGCTTTGAAGGTTGCCTTCACCACGTTGTGCGGGTTTGAAGATCCTTTCGACTTAGCCAATACGTTGTGAACTCCTGCGCTTTCCAATACGGCACGCATCGCACCACCTGCAATTACTCCAGTACCTGGAGAAGCAGGCTTCAACAATACGAATCCACCACCGAATTTTCCTAATTGCTCATGAGGAACAGTTCCTTTGATGATTGGCACTTTTACCAAATGCTTCTTGGCATCATCAATACCCTTAGTGATGGCATCAGTTACTTCATTAGCTTTTCCTAATCCGTAACCTACTACCCCGTTTCCATCTCCAACAACCACGATAGCTGCGAAGCTGAAACGTCTACCACCTTTCACCACTTTTGCTACACGCTCAATGGCTACTACCTTTTCTTTCAGGTCGATCTCGCTGGCTTTTACACTGCTGACGTTACTCTGTGTCATGCTCTTAGAATTTTAATCCTCCTTCTCTGGCACCTTCAGCCAAAGCTTTGATATTACCGTGATATAAATAACCATTGCGGTCGAATACAATTTCATTGATGCCGGAAGCTGCTGCTTTTTCAGCCAGTTTTTTTCCAACATTCTTTGAGATCGCCAGGTTAACTCCGCCCTTCTTGTCTAATTCAACTGAAGACGAGGCAACAACTGTATGACCTTTTGAATCGTCAATGATCTGAGCGTAGATTGCTTTGTTGCTTTTGAACACTGACAATCTTGGTCTTGCAGAAGTACCTTCCAGTTTTCTGCGGATCCCTCTTTTGATACGCTCTCTTCTTCCTTCTTTAGTTTTAATGTTCGCCATAATTATTTAGCAGCAGCGTTTTTACCAGCTTTTCTACGAACAAATTCACCCACATAACGAATACCTTTTCCTTTGTATGGTTCAACCTTACGCAGTGATTTGATTTTCGCTGATACTTGTCCAATTAATTGTTTATCGATGCCTTCCAGGATGATCATTGGATTCTGACCTTTTTCCTGTGTAGCCTGAAGTTTCAATTCAGATGGAATAGCTACGAATACTGCGTGAGAATAGCCCAAGCTTAATTCCAACACATTACCCTGAGCGCTGGCTTTGTAACCAACACCGATCAATTCCATTTCTCTGCGGTATCCTTTACTCACACCTTCAACCATATTAGCAATCAAAGCGCGGTATAAACCGTGCTGAGCCTTATGGCGTTTTTGTTCTGTAGGGCGAGCTATTTCAATAGTATCTCCTTCAACTTTGATTTTGAAGTCAGCATCTAATTGCTGTTTCAATTCTCCCTTAGGACCTTTCACGGTCACTTTATGATCGCTCTCGCTAAACGTGCAGGTTACACCTTTAGGGAGACTTACGGGCATTCTTCCAATTCGTGACATGACCTTATACGATTAATAAACGTAGCACAATACTTCTCCTCCTACATTCAGAGCTTTCGCTTCTTTGTCGGTGATCACTCCTTTAGAGGTAGAAAGGATAGCGATACCCAAGCCATTCAAAACCTTAGGAAGTTCTGTTGCCGGCTTATACTGACGTAAACCCGGAGAACTGATACGATCCAGCTTCGAGATAGCTGACTCCTTTGTTTCAGGATTGTACTTCAATGCAATTTTGATTGTGCCTTGTTTGTTTTCTGTAGGCTCAAACTTGTAGTTCAAGATGTAGCCTTTGTCAAACAATACCTTTGTCAACTCCTTCTTAATGTTGGAGGCAGGCACTTCAACAACACGGTGGCGAGCCTTGATGGCGTTGCGCAACCGGGTTAAATAATCTGCTATTGGATCCGTTGTTTTCATTTCACTTACTTAAAAAAGCAAACCCGTCTTTTGTAAACGGGCTGCAAATATATCTAACAATTTTTGTTTTTCAAACTGTTATCTGGTTTCGATCCGATTTTGGCCGGAAGGACCTTGATACTCAACAACCTAAAATGTCAAGCGAAAGCTTACCAGCTCGCTTTTGTCACGCCAGGGATCTTCCCATCGGAAGCCAGTTGACGGAACTGATTACGGCAGATACCGAATTTGCTCATATAACCGCGAGGGCGGCCAGTAAGCTTACAACGGCTTTTCAAACGTACCGCAGAAGAATTTCTAGGAAGCGTGTCCAGCTTTTCCCAGTTTCCGGCTTCTTTCAAAGCCTTTCTCTTGGCTGCATAACGCTTTACCAATGCTTCTTTCTTTTTGTCTCTGGCTATAAGTCCTAATTTTGCCATGGTAATTAATTTTTAGTTACAAACGGCATCCCAAGTGCTTTCAGGAGCTCGTAGCTTTCTTCATCTGAACCTGCGCTGGTTACGAACGTAATGTCCATACCATTGATTTTTTGAACTTTGTCGATCGAAATCTCAGGGAAAATGATCTGTTCTTTCACACCCAAAGTATAGTTACCGCGGCCATCAAATCCTTTGTCGCTTACGCCTTTGAAATCACGCACGCGTGGAAGAGCTACAGTTACCAATCTGTCAAGGAATTCATACATGCGTTCACCACGCAATGTTACTTTCGCACCGATCGCCTGATTACCTCTTAACTTGAAGTTAGAGATATCTTTCTTCGAACGGGTAGCTACCGCCTTCTGACCAGTAATGGTGCTCAATTCTTCAACACCTACATCAATCAGTTTCTTATCAGCTACAGCTGCACCAATACCTTTGTTAATGCAGATCTTTTGGATCTTAGGTACCTGCATCACCGACTTGTACTGAAATTTATCTTTCAGCGCAGGAACTACGTCCTTCAAGTACTTTTCTTTTAATTTGGAAAGGCCATATTATTTAATGAATTCTCCTGTTTTCTTAGCAACTGAAGCTTACCTTTTTCATTAAGCTTTCTTCCGGTACGTGTAGGTTTTCCGCTGGCTGGATCAATCAACATCAGATTGCTGATATGGATTGTGCCTTCGATTTTCTTGATACCGCCTTCAGGCTTCCCTGCAGAAGGTTTCTGGTGTTTAGTGACCATATTCCTTCCTTCTACAACAGCACGGTTTTGTCAGGAAACACTTCCAATACTTTTCCGTCCTTGCCTTTGTCTTCACCAGCAATCACTCTTACAGTGTCGAATGCAGCTTAGGCTGCTTGTTAAATTTTCTTTCCATGGCTTATAATACTCAGGCCAGTGAAACAATCTTCATAAACTGCTTTTCGCGAAGCTCACGTGCCACAGGTCCGAAAATACGGGTTCCACGTGGTTCGTCCTGAGCGTTCAAAAGAACAGCAGCGTTATCTTCAAAACGGATATATGACCCGTCTTTTCTTCTTATTTCCTTTTTAGTGCGAACGATTACCGCTTTTGAAACGGTACCTTTCTTCACCTGGCTGGTAGGGATTGCTGACTTTACAGTCACCACAATCTTATCACCAACGGAAGCGCTTCCGCGGTTTGTTCCGCCAAGTACATGCATACATAGCACTTCCTTAGCTCCGCTATTATCTGCAACCGTTAATCGGGATTCTGTTTGTATCATGATTACTTAGCTTTTTCAATGATTTCAACTAATCTCCATCTTTTGCTTTTAGACAAAGGACGGGTTTCTGAGATACGAACGGTATCGCCAATTCCGGCTTCGTTCTTCTCATCATGAGCCATAAACTTGGTAGTCTTGTTCATGAATTTTCCGTAGATCGCGTGCTTCACCTTACGGTCAACTGCGATAGTGATGGATTTTTGCATTTTATTGCTAACCACCTTGCCTACTTTCTCTTTTCTTAAATTCCTTTCTTCCATGGTATTTATGATCTAGGATTTCGAACCCACTATCACTTCACTTTTGATTTTACTGATACCTCTGTATTCAATCTCGCGATCAACTTACGGGTCTCATTTATTTTCATTGGGTTTTTGATTGCAGAAACCTTATGAGCAAATTTCAATTTGCGCAGTGTTTCTTTTTCGATGACAAGCTTTTCGTTTAGCTCGTTCAGGGTTAACCCTTTAATTTCTTCGTTCTTCATGACTGATATTATTCAACGTAGTCTCTTCTGATCGTAAACTTGGTTCTCAATGGAAGTTTTCCATCGGCCAAAGCCAAAGCTTCTTCGCAGTAGCGATGTTTACACCAATTCGCTTCAAAAAGAATAGTACCAGGCTTCACCACTGCTACCCAGTATTGAGTTCATACCCTCCCACCACGTTATTAACTCCTCTGCAGGCTTTCATGCAATTGGCTTATCAGAAAATGCGGATCCACACCTGACCTTCACGCCTTCATCAGGCGCGGTAATCAGCACACGGGCAGCTTCAATTATTGTAATCATTCCGGCTCAATTCATTTTCATAAAGATCCATATAATTGGCTTATCAGGGAAAATGCGGATCCACACCTGACCTTCACGCTTCATTGCGCGGGTAACTGCTACACGGGCAGCTTCCAATTGGCGAGCTGTAATCCATCCTGGCTCAATTGCTTTCAATGCAAAAGATCCGAATGCAATGCTATGTCCACGAGTGGCAATGCCTTTTACTCTGCCCTTTTGTTGTTTTCTAAACTTGGTACGCTTCGGCTGTAACATGTTTTGCTACTTTATAAAAGTCCTTTAATAATTATCTTCTTCCACCTCTGTTGGCTGCACCAGCACCGCCACGGTTTCCACCGCGATCACCACCACGGTCGTTACCTCCTCTTCTTTCGCCACGGTCATTGCCACCTCTTCTGTCTCCACCACGGTCATTACCACCGCGTCTTCTTTCATTTCCACCTGCCTGAGGAGCACCACCTTTATTGTCACCTGAATTGCTTACCAGGCCAATGTTCGGAGATAAGTCGCGCTTGCCGTAAACTTCGCCACGGAAAACCCAAACTTTAATTCCAATTTTACCATACACAGTCTGTGCTTCAGAGATTGCATAATCAATATCTGCACGCAGTGTGTGAAGAGGAATACGTCCTTCTTTATATTGTTCTGTACGGGCCATATCAGCACCAGCCAAACGACCTGACAATTTCACTTTAATTCCTTCTGCACCTACCCGCATTGCTGAAGCAATTGATTGCTTCATTGCTCTACGGTAAGAGATACGAGCCTCTAATTGCTGAGCGATAGATTCACCTACCAGTTTCGCATCCAGTTCAGGGCGCTTAATTTCGAAGATGTTGATCTGAACATCCTTTCCGGTGATCTTCTTTAATTCTTCCTTGATTTTATCAACCTCAGTACCACCTTTTCCAATTACTACACCGGGACGTGCTGTATGAATTGTCAAAGTGATTCTTTTCAGAGTGCGTTCGATAACGACTTTAGCAATACCTCCCTTAGGGATACGAGCAGCTACGTAATCTCTGATCTTGTGATCTTCCACAAGCTTATCAGAAAGTGTTTTGCCACCGAACCAGTTGGAATCCCAACCACGGATGACGCCTAATCTAAATCCAACAGGGTTAATCTTTTGTCCCATTCTGTTTATCTTTTCTTATTAAGCAGATTTCTTTTCTTCGGTAACTACAGGAGCTTTATCAACTACCAGAGTTACGTGATTTGATCTTT
>JBGATZ010000250.1:0-7311 GCA_044228905.1 Cyclobacteriaceae bacterium
TGCTGAGCAACTTAAGCAATTGCATATTTCTATACAGGATTCCGGAAAAGGAATTCCGCAGGAGGATCAACCCCATGTGTTCTCACCCTTCTATCAATCCAAACATACGTTGGATGACGGGCAGCCAGGCACAGGTCTGGGGCTTTCATTGGTGAGCGAACTGGTCAAACTTCACAAAGGGACCATTCAGCTTACCAGTGAGTTAAATAAAGGAACCTCCATTTCCATTATGCTTCCTCTGACTACTGCAAGCGAGGGTGTTTACGCTACTCCGGACAATCATTTTTCTCCGGTACGGTACATTGAGCCAGCGGTGGAGAATGAAAACCTGGAGCTGGCGGAGGAAGGTCCGGCTGATTCTATTCTTGTTGTGGAAGATAATCCTGAACTGCGCGCGTTCATCACCAGCGTTTTCCAGGATCAATTCACGGTGCTATTGGCAAAAAACGGAGAAGAAGGATTCGCGCTGGCTGCCGAATACATTCCCACTTTGATTCTTTCCGATGTGATGATGCCGTTAATGAACGGGATAGAACTCACTTCAAAAATTAAATCCGATGAGCGCACCAGTCATATCCCGGTGATCCTTCTCACGGCCAAGGCAGGCAGGGAATCCCGCATGGAAGGATGGGAAACGGGAGCGGATGATTATCTATCCAAGCCTTTCTCCGTGGAGGAATTAAAAGTGAGGGTAAATAATCTGATTGAGCAGCGCAAAAAACTAATGATCAAGTTCCGGGCGGACCTGGTTGATCTGACGCCTTCAACGGAACCTACCCCACCCCCGGTAGCGAGAGAGTTGTCACTGGATGAAAAATTCATACTGCGCGCCAGGGAAGTAGTAAAAAATAATATCAGTGACTCTAATTTCGGAGTAGAGAAATTCGCTGACGAAATGCATCTGAGCCGTGCCCAGCTGTTCCGGAAGATGAAAGCGCTGATGGATACTTCTCCCAGTGAGTTTATCAATGATTTCCGTCTGGAGCGTGCTGCTGAGTTGATCCGTGCAAAAGCAGATACTGTTACCCAGATCAGCTATGCGGTAGGATTTAATGAGCAGTCCTATTTTGCGAAACGCTTCCGGAAAAAATACGGCCGGTCTCCGGGTGAATACGCCAATACTTCAAACTAAATTCTTTACCGCAATTCATTTCGTTGACGTGCCTCTTTCAGCAAGTAGTCTTGCAGGAGAGGCAAGTCAATCCGGGAGCGATTTTAGTTTCATGAAACGAAAGTATCCGGAAATGAGTCCATTCTACTGCTGAGGCTTGCATGTCAATGGCGAAATTTGATTTGATTAATCAATCATGCTTATGAACACAACTCCCAACACTTCCCATGCCGAGCAATTTATTACTGCGGTTGAATCGCTCATTTGTTTCTTATTTATACTGATTCGGTTCCGAAACGAGGATTTATATTTTTTTTAGAAGGCATTCTCTTTCGGGTCAGATAACGAATGTGTTTCCACTTCCTACTGAAGTGGATTTTTTTTTGCGTTACCAGTTACTCTACCTGCAGCGCGTTCATTTAGTACTTTCCATTACTGTTTGATCCGCTCCTTGCTTGTCTTGCGTCTTTATTCAACGACCTGTCTGTCGCTCATGCAACGAGTGTACCGGAGATTACAACCAGCTTATTTCATCCCTCCTTTCTGCTCACTCTAATTTTGTGACCTATCATATAAAGGCAACTGGTAAAATAAAAAACATCACCTCCGATTGATAAACCTGGTCTATACGAAATGGCGGTCTCAAAAAAAGATAAACTCGAAATTATCAGCAATATATTCAATGGCATAGAGGAGTACTGGGTAGATGGGAAGGGAATCATCAGGGCCACCAACCTGGAAGCAGTGACGATCACCGGTTATGAGGAATCGGAAGTTGTTGGCAAATCATTCACCGTGCTCTATCCTCCCAGGGAAGTCGCCGATGATCCCCTGCGCGATTATATCTCCGAAGCCATTGTGTCACGGAATTTAAAAACCAGTATGGTCCTGGTTCGAAAAGATGGAGTACGATTTATTGCCAAGGTAAATTTTGAAGTTGTCCTGCGTGAGGGTGTTGAGCATGTGAAGATTACCGTGCAGGACAAGACGTACAAATCCATTCAAAAGCAAAAGATGAAGCGACTGGAATCTCATTTTAATTCACTCTTCCATAATCAGTTTATCGGCGTTCTTAATGTGCAGCAAGTCGATCTTAAAATTATTGTTGCCAATGTGCGTGCCTGTGAAATTCTGAACGAACATGATTTCATTGGAAAATCATTTGACCGGTACCTGCCGGATGAAGAAGCAGTCCGGTGGTTTTGCAGTCAGCTGGATAAAGAAAATGATGAGGGCTTTGAGATGAAACTGATTCAGAATGGAGGAAAAACCCGATGGGTAAGGATCAATTATTCACTCTTCACGACGGAAGGGATGACTGAACTTTTACTTTTTGATATCACTGATGATAAAAAAAGAATTGAAGATCTGGAGCGGATCAATAACCAGCTTGATCAGTTTATCTATCATATCTCTCATGATCTGCGCGCGCCCATCACCACGCTGCTGGGTTTGATTGCCATCTCTAAAAAGGAAGTTCAATCGATGATTACGCTGCAGGGATATCTGGATCTGATGCTGCAACGCACGCGTCACCTGGACAGTATTCTGATTGACCTGATGTCGATCGCGCTGAATGAAAAAACATCGCTTGATTTTGACACCATTAAGCTGAGCGAAGAAATTCAATCCATCGCTGATCAATATGTGGGAGACACGAGCGGTCCTGTTCCGATTCATATCGCCATCACGCAGGACTTTCCGTTCATTTCAGATGTCAAGCGGTTACGTATTATCCTGCGTAATCTTATTTCCAATGCCATTAAATATCAAAATCCTGCGGAGACACAGCCGTTTGTAAAAATCAGAGCACGGGCAGGTCAGGGATATACCTTTATCGAAGTGGAGGACAATGGAATCGGCATTCACGCCCAGCATGATAAAAAAATATTTGAAATGTTTTTCCGGGGCACTGACAAATCATCGGGCTCGGGAATGGGATTATACATTGTGAAGATGATCGTAGAGAAATTAGGAGGTGAAATCAGTTTCACTTCACATCCCGGTAATGGAACGCTGTTTCAGCTGGTGATTCCTAACCGAGCTGATGATGTCTCCGGCGATTCGCCAGCTGTGCGGCACAACGGACAGCGCGAAAGAAAAAAGTTCACGCCCACCAACTTAATCAGTTAACACCTTACCCTTCTTATATGGCTACTTTTCTTAAGAGACGGATTGCCGTCATCGAGAATGACCGCAACTTCAGGGCAATCTTCCGGCTGCTTATCAACGCTTCGGATAACTATATTATGGTCGGAGAATCCGACGCCCTTCATAATATTACTGAATTGATTGCCAATGTTCAGCCTGACATCATTCTGCTTGGTGAGCAGATTATCGGAGTAAGTTCCATAGAGGGAGCGCATCAGATTAAGGACATCAACTATCGCATTGATGTGGTGATGCTTACGGTCAACGAAACCAGTGAATTTGTTTTTGAAGCATTGCGTGCAGGTGTGTCTGGATTCATTCCAAGGAATTGTCCTTTTCCGGAGTTACTCAATCACCTGAACCAGATACAGCGTGATCTTGCCCCGATGAGTGGTCGCGCGGCCAGGATTATTATTGATTTCATTTAATCTCAATCCCAATTCTCCCCTCACCCGCAGGGAAACGGAAATCATGAAAATGGTATCGGATGGAAAAAGTTATGGTGAGATTTCCGAGATCCTGTTTATTTCGAAAGAAACGGTCAAAACACATTTCAGAAACATTCATTCCAAACTTAATGTCAACCGGCGATCAGATGCGGTTGAAAAGGCGCAGCTGGAAAAATTCATTTGATGACATAACGTATAAAAACAAAGAGCAGATGGTTGTTTGACCTCACGTCACTGATCACTGCTCTATCTATTTTCTTCAGGGTTTAGTGCAAAAAGACCACGGCAGACGGCTGTGGTTTTTTTTTATGATGAGGGATTATATCCCAATTATGTATTTCTATTGATGAACTTGTTGACCAGATGTATGCTGTAAAAAGTAGTAGGATCTACTACCATTTTGTTCCAATACCGCCATCGAGTAAAAACAATTACCATAACACGGGTGTATTTCCTAATTCGTCCCTTTGTCAACTTTAGGATAAGGGCTGTAGCAGTTCAAGTACTGTTGTGCCTGAGTTTTTAAAATCCTAAACCTAATATTATGAGTAAAAATTTATTAATGATCTGGACGTTTGTCCTGGTCGTCCATCTCGCGTGGGCACAGGATCGAACGGTCTCCGGAAGAGTGACCTCCGCCGATGACAACACGTCCATGCCTGGTGTGAGTGTTTCAATCAAGAGCACTGTAATAGGAACTGTGACGGACTCCGAGGGGAATTACAAGCTTAGTGTTCCCGCTTCCGGGGGCACGCTCGTGTTTTCATTTGTTGGCTTAAAGACGGAAGAGGTTGTCATTGGCAGTCAGACGGTCATAGACGTATCGATGACTTCCGATGTCACACAGTTGTCTGAAATCGTGGTTACTGGTTCGGGTGTTGCTACGGACAAGAAGAAGCTGGGTATTGCCGTTGAGTCTATTTCCAGTGAAAAACTTCCTGCCTCTCCTTCAGCCTCTATTGATCAGGCGTTGGTTGGAAAGATTGCCGGGGCACAGATCTCTTCGATCAGCGGTAATCCCGGTGACCCGGTGAATATTCTATTACGTGGGATCAATACGGTACAGGGTGGAACAAAGCCGCTCATCATGGTTGATGGTGTGCAGATGGGTGCCACTGACCTGAACTCTATTGACCTTAGTATTGTAGATCGCATTGAAGTAGTGCAGGGTGCTGCTTCTGCCTCTATTTATGGTGCACAGGGTGCCAATGGTGTCATTCAGATATTCACTAAGCGAGGTAAGTCCGGAAAACCGGCGATCAATTTTTCTACCAGCTATGCAACCAATGAATTTCAGAATACGGGTAACGTGCACAAAGCAAACCGTCATTCTTTCCTGACAGATGGAAACAATAACCTGGTGAGTGCTACAGGGCAAGTCCTGGACTACAATGAGATCGGAGGTCTGGATGGACTCTCCTATCAATACGGTGGTCCGGCACGCTATGCTATTCAGGATATTCGCAATGATAACAGTAAGCCTTATACTGCCAATCTGAAGTATTATGATCACTTCAAACAGATCTTCCAAAAGGGTAGCACAGTGAATACTTCGTTTAACATTTCCGGAGGCGGAGATAAGAATGATTATTCCATTTCTTTATCGAACAATCGCAGCGTAAGTCCGGTTATGAAAAATGGAGCTGTAGAGCGTAGCAATCTTACAGTAAATACAGGACTGGAGTTATTCAAAGGATTCAAAATCCGTTCGATCACCCAATTGGTTTACACTAAAAATGATCTTGCTCCTGGTCTGGGTGCATCTGGTGGCCAGTATTACGGATTGGGTAATTCACTGGGTTCTATCTATGGGGTGTTTGGATTCTTAAACACTTCTCCTTTCTTCGATTTGACCCGAAAGACGGCAGACGGTAACAATTCTATTTTCCAGAGCGCTGGCTTTGTCAGTGTGAACTCTACTAACCCGTATTACCTGGCTCAATACAGCAGCAGCCTTGGAAAAAAAATCGATGTAATTCAGAATTTCGACGCAAACTATGTAGTGAATAAATTTCTGGATCTCAATGCGAAATACGGCTTGAATTACCGTACTGAAAATGTAAGATGGAATTTTGCCAATCAGTCTAATAATTTAAACTCGGAAGAGACGGGAGTTTATGCCAACTGGTTTGCTCCCAACAACCTGGGTGAGATCGACAACTGGCAGTACACGAATACCTTTCAGAATTTCCTGGCGAATGCTTATGTGCATACCGATTTTAAGGAAGACTTCGGGCTTGATATTCCTATCCAGACGAGCACCCAATTGGGATTTGATTACCGCAAAACAAAATATACTGAGTATGACACCTACGGTGTAGGTTTGCCTTTGACTCCTCCTTTCAATGTTCAGGCAACCTCTTCGCAGGCTGTATTCTTTGATTACGAGCGTCCGTTTATTACCTACGGTTACCTGGTGAATCAGAAAGTGGACTTTGGTGACTTTGGCGGAGTGACTGCGGGATTCAGGAGCGACTGGTCTTCTGCTTTCGGAGGCGGATCCAAGCCATTTACTTTCCCTCATTATGATGGACATATTCTGCCTTCTATATTCTGGAAAGACAGCGACCTTGCCAACATTCTTCCCTATGTTAAACTACGCGCTGCATCGGGTAAAGCGGGAATTCAGCCTGCTGCTTTTGACCGGTACCCGGTGTTAAGTCAGCAAAACCTTGGTCCTGACTTAACCTATTCCAATCCGGTGACCAACAATAATCCGAATATCCAGGTGGAAGTGTCCAAAGAAACCGAACTTGGTACTGACTTCACGCTTGCCGTACGCCCTGGTGGCAAATGGTTGAGTGCGATCAATGGTGCTTTCACTTACTGGCAGCGTAAGAGTGAGAATGTAATTTATACCATCAGTGTTCCTCCGTCGCTGGGCCAGACTGGTCAGTTGACCAACGCCATTGATATGTCTTCGAACGGAGTACAGTTTTCACTGAGCATTCCTGTTTACAGTTCTTCTAATTTTGACTGGGACTTTACAACCAATTTCGGTCATCAGACTTCGATGATTGATCGCATCGAGCGCAACGCTGACATCATCCTGACTTCCGGTGCCGGTAATACCTCGCAGGTATTGACGGCAGGACAGCAAATCGGTCAGCTTTACGGATATAAAGCGCTTACGAGCCTGGACTACACACATAAAGATGGTACACGTTACATCCCTGCTTCGGATGAAGGTCAGTATGAAATTGTAGATGGCCGTGTGGTGAGAAAATCCGATTATCAGATCCAGTTCACGGATGAAACGTATGCGCTGGCTGCCCCTAACCCCAAGTTTAATGCTTCGTTCATCAACTCGGTGAACTTCCGTGACATGATCAATCTTTCGTTCCAGTTTGACTGGGTGTACGGAAGCAAGTTATATAACCAGACCAAGGAATGGATGTATCGTGATGGAATCAACGGCGATTATGAAAAGCCGGTTACCATCGATGGAAAAACAGGTGCATTTCCTGCGTACTGGTCGAGTGCGTATTACAACCTGTGGGGAAGCACTTCAGGTGCCGGTAACAATGCAACCAAAGATTTCTTCATGGAAGATGCCTCTTTCGTACGCATGAGAAATATTTCGTTATCGTTCGATGCCGC
>JBGATZ010000251.1:0-7357 GCA_044228905.1 Cyclobacteriaceae bacterium
AGTTATTCCCTCCCATTATAAGTCGCCCTTCTATTTATTCAACGGTCATATAGAGACCATCATTCCAAGCATTTTTAGAAAGATAAAAAATGCGGAATATGAACGTGAACGTCTTGAACTTCAGGATGGCGATTTTCTTGATCTCGATTGGATAAGGGCGGGAAGCGATCGGCTGGTGATCATTTCACACGGACTGGAGGGAAACAGTGAACGTCATTACTCGAAAGGTATGGCGAAATATTTTTCAAAGAATGGATGGGACGCTTTGGCCTGGAATTGCAGAAGCTGTAGTGGCGAAATGAATCGGTTACCAAGATTCTATCATCACGGTGATGCGCTGGATCTGAAAGCAGTCATTGATCACGCAATCAAAAAAAAATACAGAACAATTTCACTCGTTGGTTTCAGTATGGGAGGAAGTATGACCCTCACTTACCTGGGGCAATTTGCTTCTCAACTTCCTAAAGAAGTGAAAAGCGCTGCTACCTTTTCCGTTCCCTGCGATTTAGTCTCGAGTGTGAAGGAGTTAAATAAGCCATCAAAAAGTTTTTACAGGGAGCGTTTCCTGAAAAAACTGGAGAAAAAGATTTTAGCCAAATCAAAAATTTTTCCCGATGTTATTCAATATCGAAATTTCAAAGAAGTGACCTCTTTTGAAATTTTTGATAACTGTTACACCGCTCCGCTACACGGCTTTGAAAGCGCACAGGACTTCTACATAAAAGCTTCCTGTCAGAATCATCTCACCACGATTAACGTTCCCACACTTTTAGTGAATGCTGCAAATGATCCCTTTCTCACAGGGCCTTGCTATCCCACTGAAACTGCAAATAAGCATCCTTATTTGTACCTGGAAATTCCTTCACGTGGTGGACATACCGGATTTTCAAATCACAATTTCGAAGTGAATTGGATGGAGCAAAGAGCCATGGAGTTTATTCAAAAATTTACAGTATCAGAAAGCTGAGAAGTCAATTGTATATGTTTCTCACTTATACTTATAGTAGCCAGGCTTTTTCCCGATTAAATATCTATTCTTTTCAATAAGATATTTTATACTATCCAAACCTTTATAAACACCACGTCCATATTCGCCTAGTCTGAAATCCGGAGCTACAATATTTCTATTAATCCGGGAAGCAATTTCGTCCTTAATTATCAGTTCAAGTCCATAGCCCACTTCTATTCTCATCTGCCGGTTTCTGAGAGCCATAACAAACAGGATCCCATCATCATATTTTTCACGACCAATCTTTAATCTGTTGAATTCTCTATTAGCGTAATTATTAATTTCCTGTCCATTAAGCGAGTCTATAATTATGACCACCATTTGGGATCCGACTTTCGAGTTTAAGTCATGGATTAAATGAAATATGCTGTCGGTTTGTTGGTTTGTCAATAATCCAACGCTATCGTAAATCGAGTTTGATTTTGTGACCTTGAATTCTTTTGGGCCATAGCAAGAAATGAATCCAACAAAAATGATCACCAAAAAAACACCTTTCATTACTTCTCCCTGTTAATTCTTCACCCGCTTACGGTTTACACATAACATTTCTAATTGATCAAAAAAGCAACGCGTTTAAACGCTTCTTCCGCCTTTTGACCATTAGCAATGTTCAACCGAATAGAATCGATAAGTTCTTTAATGCTGCCCCGCTTATATCCAAACTTGATTGCAAACAGATCACACAACTTTATTTCCTCATCATGAATATTCTGATCAATGCTCATCATATGAACAAGATCATACAGCTGGGAGAATTTTTCTTCTTTCGAAGCCGGCATTTCGAATTTCACTCCTTCCGGATTTTTTCTGATTTCAGCAAGCTGACTTTCAGAAATACCATTGCGCTTTGCAATTGACTTCAATAAATCGGACTCGGCAGGATCAAAATTTCCGTCCACCGCAGCCATTTCAATCAGGTTCTTCATGTGACTGCGTGCAGAGCCTTTACCCTGTTTAAATAAATTTAAAATATCAGACAGCATAACTATAGTGGGTTGGAGTTATAAAATCACTAATTCACAACTATAACGGAGCGTTTACTTTTTCCATCCCGGACCACGCACAATCTTCCCTGGGCGGGCACCAGTATGCTCACCATTCTCCAGAACAGGCACACCATTCACCAATACATGTACCATACCCGTACTGTACTGAGCAGGCTTTTCAAATGTGGCATGATCCTGAATTTTGGCTGCATCAAAAATGGCTACGTCTGCATAGTAGCCCGCCTGAAGTAATCCACGCTTCTTAATTTTCAAATTTTCAGCTGGCAATGAAGTCAATCTTCTTATCGCTTCTTCCAAAGTGATCACCTTCTCATCACGAACATATTTACCCAACAAACGCGCAAAATTTCCGTACGCCCTGGGGTGATCTTTGTACTTCAAAAACACTCCTTCCGTAGATGGAGAGCCTGCATCGGAACCAAAGCTTACGAATGGCAAAGCAATCTGACGCTTCACATTTTCCTCACTCATCAGAAAGTAAGCAGTTTCTACACGACTGTTGTCTGCGATCACGAGATCCATTGCTGTTTCTTCTGCTGATTTGCCGTGAATCTTAGCGACCTCTGCCAGTGTTTTTCCTGTATATTGTTTCAGAGAATCGTTGGTGAATCCTAGCAACAACACACGTTCAGGAGTACCAGCCAGCAACATCAGGTTTTCCCACTTATCTGTTGGTGTTTTCATCTCCTTCAATATCTGTTTCCGGGTCTTAGGATCCTTCATCCGTTTTGTCCATTCACCCAGCCCTCCTGCCTGTGCCCAGGGTGGCATTGCGGCATCCAAACCCGTAGCTCCTGCAGTATAATTGTACATATCTGCGGTGATCTTCAATCCTGATTTATTCGCTCGTTCAATCATTGCAATGACAGTGTCTAGCTTGCTCCAGTTTTTCTCACCACCCAATTTTAAATGATAAATCTCTGCAGGTAGTTTGGCTTCACGCGCTATTCGAATTGTTTCTTCAATTGCCTGCTCAATGGAGTTACCTTCACTCCGCATGTGCGCGATGTACATACCACCGTATTCTCCGGCTACTTTACTTAATTCAATTAGTTCTTCTGTAGTAGCATAGTTAGACGGGGCGTAAATGAGAGCTGTAGTTATTCCCATTGCCCCTTCTTCCATTGCCGTCTTCACCAACGCTTTCATCCGCTCCAGTTCTTCTGCTGAAGGTGCGCGGTTCTCATATTTCAATTCGTGCACACGTATGGTCGAAGCTCCTACAAATGAAGCAACGTTTGGTGCGATACCCCTTTTCTCCAGCGAGGTGAAATACTCTCCGAGAGTAGTCCAGTCAATATCGTAAGCAAAATCAGGATTACGTTTCATGAAGTCACGATCGTCTGACTTCATACTTTCGCTCATTGGTCCCATAGACATTTCTCCGAAGACCTCAAGCGTTACACCCTGCCGAATGTCGCTTTGTGAATTCCCGTCAAAAATCAATGAGGTCTCCGCGTGACTGAGCATATTGATAAATCCGGGAGCTACAGCCAGTCCTTTTACATCAAATTCTTTTTTACCAACGGCTTTAGAGAGGTCTCCCACAAAAGCAATCGTATCTCCATTGATTGCAACGTCTGTGATTATGGGCGATTGCCCTGTACCCTCATACACGGTGCCACCACGTATAACAATGTCATATTCTTGTTTTTTACAAGCTGCCAATGACAGCAACAGAAGCACAGGTAAGATTTTTTTCATGGGTAGAGTTTAGGTTACCCAAAGTAAGTATTCTGAATGAAGTGCACAATGGAATTACATTAGATTACATGGAATTTGAAGGAATTTTTAATCGCCACTTCATAACATTTGATTACCTTTAAATGCATTCGATTTACACCCACCACCATGTTTAAGAACATTCTATTGCTCATTCTGGCTGTCAGTCTTATTAGTTTCTGTCCTGCCAAAGCTCAAAAAGCAAAATTCAAAGTCATTGCTTTCTACACGGCAAAAGAGGATCAGGCACACATCAGTTTCGTTCATCAGGCAAACAAATGGTTTCCGCAATTAGCCAGGCAAAACAATTTTACTTATGACTCAACTAACGACTGGACCAAGCTAAACACTGAATTTCTCTCGCAGTATCAAGTGGTTCTTTTCCTGGACACACGTCCTGAGCTACCTGCTCAGCGCGAAGCTTTTAAAAAATACATGGATAACGGGGGGAGCTGGATCGGATTTCACTTTGCCGGATTTGCGTTAACTCCTTCCGACTTCAATCAGGATTGGGACTGGTATCATAATGATTTCATTGGTGCCGGCCAGTTCAAAAGCAACACCTGGCGGCCAACATCGGCAATACTTAAAGTGGAAGACAAAACACACCCCGTTACGAAAAGCTTACCTGAAACTTTTAAAACAGCCCCGAACGAATGGTATCGCTGGGAAAATGATCTGACGAAAAACTCAAACATCAAAATATTACTTTCCATTGATCCTTCTAGTTTTCCGCTGGGTACCGGCCCCAAACCGGATGAAATCTGGCATAGTGGATATTATCCGGTAGTCTGGACAAATGTCAATTACAAGATGCTGTATGTAAACATGGGGCATAACGATATTGATTATGAAAATAAAACAAACAAAGAGTTGTCTTTTGCATTCTCGTCTGAATCACAAAACAAATTATTATTGAATACGTTGCTTTGGCTTGGAGATGGAAAGAAGTCAGCCGACCAGAAGAAAAGCAAAAAATAAGATTAATGAATAATATTAAAATAGCCACCGCACAATTCGAAAACAAAAGCGGGGACAAAGAATACAATCTTTCCATAATAGATAAACTTTCAGAAGAAGCAGCGCAACAGGGTGCGTCCATGGTTGCCTTTCACGAATGCTCCGTTACCGGATATACATTTGCAAGAGCCCTTTCCAAAGATCAGATGCTTGACCTGGCTGAAATACTGCCCGAAGGGCCAAGCATTTCAAAACTTAAAGAGATCGCTGCAAAAAACAACATTGCCATACTGGCCGGGCTGTTTGAAAAAGATAAAGACAAAAATCTTTTCAAGGCATACGTATGCGTTGACAAAACCGGAATGGTTGCGAAATTCAGAAAACTTCATCCGTTCATTAATCCTCATCTTACGCCAGGCAATGAGTATTGCGTATTTGAATGGCAAGGCTGGAAGTTCGGTATATTAATTTGTTACGATAATAACATAGTTGAAAATGTCCGGGCAACTACATTGCTTGGCGCGCAGGTCATCTTCATGCCACATGTTACCATGTGTACTCCATCCACACGGCCGGGGGCAGGATTTGTTGATCCTCAATTGTGGAAGAATCGTGAAGCAGATCCTACTTCATTACGTCTGGAGTTTGACGGAATGAAAGGAAGAGGCTGGCTGATGAAATGGATTCCTGCGCGTGCATATGATAATGGTGTATATGTGGTCTTTTCCAATCCCATCGGGATGGATGATGATCAACTTAAAAATGGCTGTTCAATGATTATTGATCCGTTTGGCGATATACTCGCTGAGTGTAGATTATTGGATAATCAGGTTGTCACTACAACACTCACACCTGAGAAGCTTACGCAAGCGGGTGGATATCGTTATATCAAAGCGCGAAGACCAGATCTTTATAATGACATCATTGGTAAAGAACATCAGTCTGAGCAAAAGGTAGTCTGGCTGAACGATCTATGAGATTGATTCAATTCTTACAGCAGTAAATAATTAAATCAATTGTTATTACCTGTGGATAAATCGGGTTGTTCTTCTACACTCGCGGGAATTTTTTTCGCAGAAAAATGCATGAAGGAGGAAGAAATTAGAGAAACAGAAGCGGCACGGCCTTTTAATCTATTCAGGCAGATCCGCTTTCGGAAGGGGGTGCTTACACTGGATGAGACGATGACTCTTGTTAGAGTAAGCTGAGATAATACTCTTTCACGCCTGATCCAGATAATGCTGGCGTAGGTAAAGACGAAACAGATCTTCGGGGGAGACATTCGTGTCTCCCTTATTTTTTGCTAGGACTGACGAAAAAAACCATCTCTCAAATTACGACTTCAATCTATATTGGAGTTATGATTAAGGTAATTGAAATAACTTCTGAAGTTCCTGATTGAGAAAGTCAGTTCGGCCTTCCCTTATAGAAGTTCCTCAAACAATTTTTCTTTCAACACTTCCTGATAGCTGATCACCGACAGATGAGGTTGAACCTTCAACATGAATGTGTGCACAGGTTCCTCATTCCTGCTTTGATCGCCTATTGCCAAAAGCATATACTCACCCATCATTCCGTAAAACGTAAGTATGTCAGTAAAATAAGTAAGAGATACTTTATGTTCCTCTTTTTTAACTGTATCTGATTCAAGAATTTCGAAAAGATGAGATTCAAAAGCAACAGATTGACCTAGCGAATCAAACAATCCAGGAATAGAATTTTTCAAATTTCTTATATAAAGGCCAATAGAGAACCCGGTTTTGTACTGAACGTTCACATTTGCTTTCTGATTCAAACGAATATCTTTCCACGCAGTAAATTGCCTGCTCTCTGCAAAGCTCTGTACCTGCATACAAAATTCCTGATAAGAATCATTGAATACATTCTTTTCAAATTCCGTTTCAGAATAAATATCAAGTACCTTTCGATAACAATCTTTACTAAGGCGTTTTTCATATTCAAAAAATTATGCAGCAATAAAAATTGTATGCGTAAGATCGTAACCTCCAGAAGAATTGGATACAACAGAGGCCAGCTCATTGTCCAGTGAATCTTTAATGATGCTATCCGAAGTATTCTTTGTTGAGTTTTGTCCATGAGCGGAGTACAGCGATGTTTTATACACCTCAGTATTAATATCTTCCGGGAATGCGATCTGCGTGGTTAATTTCAACGAACTCCCTACATAAATCTGCGCATGAATGTGCGTAACACGGCCAGTGTACCAACCTGGATAAATGGATAAAAACTTTGCAATACCTGTCGTATCGGTATACTGAATCCCTCTGCAAAAAACAGCTGAAGAATTATTTTGCGTTCCCAGGTAACCGGAATTACTATAGCCGGAATAGTATCCGTCTTTATCACAATGCCAGATATCCACACGGGCATTGCTTATAATATTACAACTGTCATTTACATTACGAACTACAATAGTAATATTCAATGGCACTCCCGTTTTGCCATCCGTGATATCCACACGTTGAATAGAAGAACCTCTGCTTGTATAGAGCGGGTAAGGACCATCTGTCTCTGTATCTCCAACCGTACAGCTGGCGGGGGTAACACTTGTATCCACCGGAGTAGTGGTGGATGTGGTATCCTCCGGAACAACTTCATCCTCTTTGCAGGAACTTAATAGCGGTGAAACCAGGCCTAC